>JAZKIY010000019.1:0-36299 GCA_040384665.1 Pseudomonadota bacterium | reverse complement strand
TCTGGCCCGGCTACGGCGAGAACATGCGCGTGCTGAAGTGGATGATCGACCGCATTGAAGGCAAGGCCAACAACGGCACCGAGCACGCGATTGGCACCAGCCCCACCTACGAAGAACTCAACTGGACCGGCCTGGACTTCACCGCCGAGCAGTTCAAGACCGTGACCAGCATCGACACCGCCGCCTGGCAGGCCGAGCTGAAATTGCACGACGAACTGTTCACCCAACTGGCCTACCACCTGCCGGCCGAACTGACCGCCACCAAAGCCCAGATCGAAAAGCGCCTGGCCGCCTGAGCTTTTAAAATGGAATAAATGGCAGCCCCCTACCCGGGGCCACCATCCCAGCCGCCCGGGCCACAAACCCGGGCGGTTTTTTTGCCTCTGATTCACCAGGCCGGCCTGGTAGAAATCTTCGGTTGCCAGTTTCGGCATTTGTCGCACGTCTGTTCAGACTGCAGCGTCACGTGCCATCGCATGGTCAAGGTCGGCCATTAAACGCGGGTCGGTCAGCGCCACCGCCCAGATTTGGGCATCTGAAGCCGCCTCGCGGCGCGCCACCTGCCAGGCAACGAACTGCTGGCGCAGCGGCTGTGCCAAGCGGCGGACCGGGTCGGCCAGCAAGGCCAAGCCGGCAAAGGCCACGCTCCACAGCACGATCCACGCGGCCAGCAGGTGGCCATCGCTCCAATTGCCGATCACCTGGTTTGCCGCCACCAGCAACGCCGACACCACCCCCGCCAGCAACAGGGTTGCGAGGCTCCGGCCGGTGGGGGTAACCGGGTGGATCACGCGGTCGGTCGCGGCCGCCGCACGCGCCATGCCCAGCGGCAGGGCGGGAAAACGGGTGTGTACAAAGCTGGCCATGGTGAACTCCCTTCGGTGGATCGTTGTAACAATTCCATACTAGGGTAATTACCAGTGTGGTTCAAATTTAGATGTGTGATGCCAGTCATTCATTAAAATAATGACCTGAGTTCTCTGCGCCCCATGCACACACCCAACTTCCGCACCCTGGACCTGAACCTGCTGCGGGTCTTTGACGAGATCATGGCCGAGCGCAGCCTGACCCGGGCCGCCCACAAGCTGGCGCTCACGCAGCCCGCGGTGAGCAACGCGCTGCGCCGCCTGCGCGAGGTGTTGGGAGACGACCTGGTGCAGCGCAGCGGCCAGGGCATGGCACCCACGCCGCGCGGGCTGGCGCTGTGGCCGGCGGTGCGCGATGCGCTGCGCCAGCTCGAAGCGCTGCTGGTGCCGGGCGAGTTTGTGCCGGCCGAAGCGACCAACACCTTTCTGCTGGCGATGGCCGACGCCACCGCCGCCGACCTGATGCCCGGCCTGGTGGCCGTGATGGCGCGCGAGGCACCGGGCGTGTCGGTGCGCGTGGTGCCGCTGACCACCCGCGACCCGCGCCGCCTGCTCGACGAGGAAGCGGCCGACCTGGCGATTGGCTATTTCCCCGCCGTGCTGGCCGACCTGACGGCCCGCGCCCAGGCCGGCGAGGCGGTGGGTTTTGCCCACCAGCGGCTCTACGACGGCGAATACGTGTGTGTGATGCGGCGCGGCCACCCGCTGTCGCGCGGACCGTTAAGCCTGGAACGCTACCGCTCGGCGCGGCATTTGCTGGTGAGCTTTTCCGGCCGGCCGTACGGTTTTGTCGACGAAGCGCTGGCTTCGCTGGGCCTGCAGCGCCGGGTGGTGGTCACCGTCAACCAGTTTTTCACCGGCGGCAGGGTGGTGGCCAGCTCGGATTTGCTGGCGGTGCTGCCGCGCCACTTTGTGCCGGTCACCGGCATGGGCGACGCGCTGGTGGTGCGCGAACTGCCGCTGGCCATGCCCACCGTGCATGTGGATGCGCTGTGGCATCAGCGCAACCAGCACCTGGCGGCACACCAGTGGTTGCGCCGGGCGGTGCTGGAGGCCAGCCAGCAGGCCTTCACAGGCACTGGCGAAACCAGAAAGTAAGCGCCGGCTTCGCTGGCTGACTTTACGGCATCAGGCGAGCACCGGGTAGTCGGTGTAGCCCTTTTCGCCGCCGCCGTAGAAGGTCGCCTTGTCGGGCTGGTTCAGCGGCGCACCCAATTGCAGGCGGCGCACCAGGTCGGGGTTGGCGATGAACAACTGGCCAAAGGCCACCAGGTCGGCACCTTGCGACACCGACTGTTCGGCCAGCGCGTCGGTGTAGCCGTTGTTGACCATCCACGCGCCTTCGCCGCCGGCTGCGCGGTAGCTGGCGCGCAGCGCGAAGTAGTCAAACGGCTGCTCGCCCTGCTGGTAGTCGCGCGGGCCACCGGTGGCGCCTTCGATCAGGTGCAGGTAGGCCAGGCCCAGCGGCGCGAGCTGGCGCACCACGTGGTCGAACAGGGGCTGCGGGTGCGGGTCCTTGGCGTCGTTGGCCGGGGTCACCGGCGACAGCCGCAGGCCAACCTTGCCGGCACCGATCTCGGCGGTGACCGCCTGCATCACTTCCAGCAGGAAGCGGGCCCGGTTTTCGATGCTGCCGCCGTAAGCGTCGGTGCGCTGGTTCGAGCCGGAGCGCAGAAACTGGTCGAGCAGGTAACCATTGGCGCCGTGCACTTCCACGCCGTCGAAACCGGCTGCCACGGCGTTGCGGGCGGCGCGTTGATAGTCGGCAATGATGCCGGGCAGCTCGCCCAGCGCCAGCGCGCGCGGTGGCGAGGTTTCCACGAAGGCGGGCGTGCCGTCTTTGATCAGCACGGTTTTGGTTTTGGCGGTGATGGCCGACGGTGCCACCGGTGCGGCGTTGCCCGGCTGCAGGTCGGTGTGCGAGACGCGGCCCACATGCCAGAGCTGCACCACGATCTTGCCGCCGGCCGCGTGCACCGCGTCGGTCACGCGCTTCCAGCCCGCCACCTGCTCGTCGCTCCAGATGCCGGGCACATCGGCATAGCCCTGGCCCTGGTGGCTGATGGCGGTGGCCTCGGTCACGATGAGCCCCGCCGTGGCGCGCTGCATGTAGTAGGTCGCCATCAGCGGCGTGGGAATGGCGCCGGGTGCGCGGTTCCGGGTGAGCGGGGCCATCACGATGCGGTTGGCCAACGGCAGGCTGCCGGCCTGAACGGGTTCAAAAAGGGTGGTCATGGACAACAGCGTACGCACAAACCCGAGGCCTTGTTGCCCACACGATGTTGCGATTTGGAGTAGGCGACAGGCCCAGCCGCGCATGTGCCGCAGAATCGGGCTTCATGTCTTCTGCTGCTCCCGCCCCCGTTTTATCGCCCCGGCACGTGCTGGCCTTGGCGTTGGCGCTCTCGCTCGGCGCCGCCATTTCGCTGGGCATCACCCGCTTTGCCTATGGCCTGCTGCTGCCGGCCATGCGCGCTGACCTGGGCTGGTCGTACACGCTGGCGGGGGCCATGAACACCGTCAACGCGCTGGGCTACCTGCTGGGCGCGCTGGTCACGCCGCGCCTGCTGCAACGCTGGGGGCCGTCGCGGCTGATGCTGGCGGGTGCCTTTCTGGCCAGCCTGTTCATGGGCCTGAGCGGCTTTTTCATTGAGGCCACGCCGCTGCTGTTGCAACGCCTGTTGGCCGGTGTGGCCAGCGCCTTCATTTTTGTGGCCGGTGGCCTGCTGGCGGCGCGGCTGGGCGCCCTGCAGCCGCAGCGCAGCGGCTTGCTGATTGGCCTGTATTACGGCGGCACCGGGCTGGGCATCACGCTGTCGGCCGTTCTCGTGCCCGAGGTGCTGGAAGCTGCGCAAGGCGTGCCGCACGGCTGGGCCTGGGCCTGGTGGGCGCTGGCGCTGGCCTGCGCCGTGGCCAGTGTGGTGATGCTCTGGCCGGCCCGGGTGCTGGACGGCATGGCGCAGCCACCGGCTGGCAGTGGCGCGTCGGCCAGCGTGTTCCGCTGGCGGCCCATGGGCTACGCGCTGGCCGGCTACACGCTGTTTGGCGCGGGCTACATCGGCTACATGACCTTTGTGATTGCGCTGCTGCGCGAGCAAGGCGCCAGCGGCACGGCGGTCACGGTGTTTTACGCACTGCTGGGGCTGGCGGTGGTGGCGTCATCGCGCATTTGGGCTGGCCTGCTGGACCGCAGCAAGGGCGGCGGCGCGCTGGCGCTGCTGAGTGCGCTACTGGGCGCGGCCACGCTGCTGCCGGCACTCACCAGCGCCTGGCCGGCGGTGCTGCTGTCGGGGCTGGTGTTTGGCGGGGTGATGCTGTCGGTGGTGGCGTCGACCACCGCGCTGGTGCGGCACAACCTGCCGCAGGCGCAGTGGGCGGCCGGCATCAGCGCCTTCACCATCGTGTTCGCGGCGGGGCAGATCGTCGGCCCCACCGTGGTCGGCTTCATTGCCGACAGCGCCGGCGGCCTGGCGCGCGGGCTGGTGGTGTCGGCGCTGACGCTGTGGCTGGGCGCGGCGCTGGCCTGGCGGCAGAAACCGCTGCCAGCGCATTGACCACCGGCTGGCGGTGCCGTCCTACAGGCGGCAGCGCCAGGCACTGATGCCGTGGGCACAGGCCGCTGTCTACCATTTCAGCTTGTCAAACGTCGCGGGGATGTGCCCCGAACCAGGAGACTGTGATGCTGAAGTACGCGATTATTTTTGCCGTGATTGCCCTTGTGGCTGGTGCTTTGGGTTTTGGGGGTGTGGCCGCCGGTGCGGCGGGCATTGCCAAGATTCTGTTTGGCCTGTTCCTGCTGGTGGCGATCGTGTTTCTGGTGCTCGCAGCCTTGGGCGTTGGCGCGGCACGCAAGGTGCTGAAGTAAGCGCCTGCTCCCACCCCACCTACCATCAAATTTGAACATGAGCCTTTGCCACATTGACGCCACGCTGGAATACGCGCTGGCCGGACCGACCCATTTGTTGTTCAACATCGAGGCCGCCCATGTGGATGGCCAGCGCATCGTGAACGAGCAGTTGCATGTGCACCCGCCGCTGGACATCCACCGTTTCAGCGACGGTGCCAACGGCAACCGTTTCATGCGCTTGAATGCGGAGGCGGGCACGTTCAAGCTGCACTACCAGGCGCAAGTAGAACTGGTGCGCCCCGACAGCACGGAAGGCCTGGAAGAAGTGCCCATCCAGGCACTGCCCGACGAAGTGCTGCATTACCTGATGCCCACCCGCTACTGCGAGTCGGACCTGATGGGGCAGCAGGCACAGGCCTTGTTTGGCAATCTGACCCCGGGCATTGGCCGGGTGAGGGCGGTCACACAATGGCTGCAGGACAACATTGCCTACGAGGTGGGCACCACCAACGGCACCACTTCGGCCAGCGACGTGTACGCGCAGCGCACCGGCGTTTGCCGCGACTTTGCGCACCTCGGCATCACCTTTTGCCGGGCGCTCAACATCCCGGCGCGGCTGGTGGTGGGCTATGTGCTGTTTGACGAGCCGCCGCAGGACTTTCACGCGGTGTTCGAAGCCTGGCTGGGCGGGCGCTGGGTGCTGTTTGACGGCACCGGCCTGGCGCCGGTCGACAAGCTGGTGCGGATTGGCACCGGCCGCGACGCGAAAGACGTGGCCTTTGCCACCATGTTTGGCCCGCAGGTGCAAATGACGCACATGGAATTGACCATCGACGGCGAGGGCGGCGGCGCACCCATCGTGGGCGGCGCGGTGCCTCCGCCTGCGCCACAGGCCACTGCGGTGGCCTGAAAAGGCTTTTTGGGCTGATTTTTATACTAAATAGGCCCTGAGCCTTAGTGAAATCTGGTGGTACAGCTATTTAAACAATAGCATCAGGTCTTGTAATCTGTGCCCTGCCGGTCCAGCTTTCGGATCAGCGAGGGCCAGACAAACGCGCCGCCCATGCCGCCGGTCTGCACCCGCATCGACTCGGCCACGCCTTGCACGATTTTTGGATTCACCTGCGTCAGGTGGTCTGCGCCTTGGGCGCCGGACTGCGCCGCGATCTGGATCTGGCAGGTGCTCTCAAAGATGTACATGTTCAAAAACGCGTCGGCGATCGACTTGCCAGCGGTCAGCAGGCCGTGGTTGCGCAGCACCAGAAAGTTGGCGCTGCCGAGGTCGGCCACCAGGCGCGGTTTTTCGTCGTCGCGAAAGGCCACGCCTTCGTAGTCGTGGTACGCCAGCGAGCCCAGCACAAAGGTGGACTGCTGCGAGATCGGCAACACACCGGCCCGCTGCGCGCTGACCGCCACCCCGGCCCGGGTGTGGGTGTGCAGCACACACACCACGTCGGGCCGTGCGCCATGCACCGCGCTGTGGATCACAAAACCGGCCGGGTTCACCGGGAAGGGCGACTCGCTCAGCTTGTTGCAGGCCTCGTCCACCTTGACCAGCGACGACGCGGTGATCTCGTCGAACATCAGGCCGTAGGGGTTGATCAGGAAGTGGTGTTCGGGCCCCGGCACACGGGCCGAGATGTGGGTGAACACCAGGTCGCTCCAGCCGTACAGCGCCACCAGCCGGTAGCAGGCCGCGAGGTCGCAGCGCAGCTGCCATTCGTCGGCGCTGACGGTGTCTTTGAGGGAGGGAATGTGCATGGGACGGGCTCCAGACAGGGAGCCGCCAGCATAGCCGCACCGGGGGTGGCGCGGCTGTCACGCCCGGCGCAGCGGCCGGGGCGCGACGGGAAAAATCAGCTCAGTGGACGGGCCAGGGGCACGGTCTGGCTGTCGTCAGACGGCCAGGCTTCCAGCGGCGCGCCGTCCAGCACCGGGGTGAAAACCGGCGCTGCCGTGGGCGCGGCATGGAACATGGGCGCGGGTGTGGGGGCGGTCGCGCCCTTGGAGGGCAGCACGGTGAAGTTCTGCGCCACCTGCACCGACTTGGCCGGTGCGGCGGATTTGCCCAGCACGGCGGCGCGCAGGTCGGTCGCGGGGTTGCCGTCCAGCGTGCCGAGGTCGTTGCCCGCCAACAAGCGGGTGCTCACGCCCTGGGTCTGGGTGTTGGCGTTGTAGGCCAGCATCACGTTGCGGTGGTGTTCCTGCGCCTTGGCCATGTAGTAGGCGCGCTTGGCTTCGGCTTCCGCCTGCAGCTTGTCGTTGGTGTCGTTCCAGAAGTACACGCCGGCAATCACGCCGCCAATCAAACCCAGTGGGGTGGCACCAGCCACCAGCGTCAGCAGGTTGTTGACAGCCGCGCCGCCAAAGGTGGCACTCATCGAACGCAGGGTGTCGGCACGCTGGGCTTCGGGCAGGGTGTCGGCCCAGCTGGCGATGCCCATTTTGCCGGCCGTGACCAGCAGGATGCCGATGGGCGAGATCGGCATGATCGGGTTCGTTTCCACCAAGCCATTGGCCAGGCCCAGCATGGTGCTGGCGCCGTCGGCAAAAGCCGAGTAGCGGGCTTGCGACTTGGCCGCCTCGCCGGACTTGAAACCGGGCTGGTTGGCGACCAGCTGGGTGTTGCTGACGGCAGGGCTGCCGGTGACCAGCAGCGTCTGGGCGCTGGTCATGTCGGCTTCGTAGGCGCCAGTGCCGAGGGTGGCCCGGAGGGATTCGTCCCCGCCATGGGCGGTGAATGCGAGGCAAGCCAGGCAGGCTGCCGACGCCAGAGAATGCAGAGCTTTCATGATGGCCTTTCCAATGGGTGGTGGGAGGGCCAGACACCGTTGACCCGCACGAAAAGTATCGGCGGGAACGCACCGAGACCTGGCGTGGAAGTAAAGGGGAAAGACGTCCCAACTCATGGATTTGCGGGGCCGCAAGAAAGCCTCGGTATTGAAGAACAACACCTGCCATTAAAATACGTTTACGGCAGGAATGGCGAGAGGGCAAGCCATGGGCCGTGACAAAGTCGACAAAAGTATTACATCGTCGGCCTGTGGCGCGACCCGCGCGCCCGACAATGCCATTGCCCGCCGGCAAACGCCCGCCCGCCACCGCGAAAGTGCCCCCATGATTTACCCGCAAGAATTTGATGTGATCGTCGTTGGCGGTGGCCATGCCGGCACCGAGGCCGCGCTGGCCTCGGCCCGCATGGGCTGCAAGACGCTGCTGCTGACACACAACATCGAGACGCTGGGCCAGATGAGCTGCAACCCGAGCATCGGTGGCATCGGCAAGGGCCACCTGGTGAAAGAGGTGGACGCGCTCGGTGGCGCGATGGCCGCGGCCACCGACGAAGGTGGCATCCAGTTCCGCATCCTCAATTCCAGCAAGGGCCCGGCCGTGCGCGCCACCCGCGCCCAGGCCGACCGCATTTTGTACAAGGCCGCCATCCGCCACCGGCTGGAGAACCAGCCCAACCTGTGGCTGTTCCAGCAGGCGGTGGACGACCTGATGGTGGAGGGCGACCGGGTGGTGGGCGCCGTCACGCAGGTCGGCATCCGCTTCCGCAGCCGCACGGTGGTGCTGACGGCGGGCACATTTCTCGACGGCAAAATCCATGTCGGCCTGAACAACTACGCGGCGGGCCGCGCCGGCGACCCACCGGCGGCGTCGCTCAGCGCGCGGCTGAAAGAGCTGAAGCTGCCACAGGGCCGGCTGAAAACCGGCACACCGCCCCGGCTGGATGGCCGCAGCATCGACTACTCAAAGTGCACCGAACAACCTGGCGACGGCATGCCTGGCGGCATGGGCAACAGCATCCCGGTGTTCAGCTTCATGGGGCAGGCGAGCCAGCACCCTGCGCAGGTGCCGTGCTGGATCACCCACACCAACGAACGCACCCACGACATCATCCGCTCCGGTTTTGACCGCAGCCCGATGTTCACCGGCAAGATCGACGGCGTCGGCCCACGCTACTGCCCGAGCGTGGAAGACAAGATCAACCGCTTTGCCGACAAGGACAGCCACCAGATCTTTCTGGAGCCCGAGGGCCTGACCACCCACGAGGTCTACCCCAACGGCATCTCCACCAGCCTGCCGTTTGACATCCAATACGCGCTGGTGCGCTCGATGCCGGGGCTGGAGAACGCGCATATCCTGCGGCCTGGCTACGCCATCGAATACGACTACTTTGACCCGCGCTCGCTGAAAAGCAGCTTCGAGACGCGGCAGATTGGCGGCCTGTTTTTCGCCGGCCAGATCAACGGCACCACCGGCTACGAAGAGGCCGCCGCCCAAGGCCTGTTCGCCGGCATCAACGCCGCGCTGCAGTGCCGCGAACAAGACGCCTGGCTGCCACGCCGCGACGAGGCCTACCTCGGTGTGCTGGTGGACGACCTGATCACCAAGGGCGTGACCGAGCCCTACCGCATGTTCACCAGCCGCGCCGAGTTCCGCCTGCAGCTGCGCGAAGACAACGCCGACGCCCGCCTGACCGAGGCCGGCCGCCAACTGGGCCTGGTAGACGACGCCCGCTGGGATGCGTTCTCCCGCAAACGCGACACTGTTTCACGTGAAACAGAGCGCCTGCGCAGCATCTGGGTCAGCCCAAAAAACCTGGCCGCCAGTGAGGCCGAACGCGTGCTGGGCAAAACCATCGACCACGAATACAACCTGGCCGACCTGTTGCGCCGGCCCGACGTGAACTACGCCGGGCTGATGTCGCTCGCAGACGGCAAGTACAGCAACCCCGAACTGCCCGCCAACACCCGCAGCGACAGCTTTGTGGCCGGCGTGGTGGAGCAGGTGGAGATTGCCGCCAAGTACTCGGGCTACATCGACCGCCAGAAAGACGAGGTCGCCCGCGCCAGCCACTACGAACACCTGAAGCTGCCGCCCGACCTGGACTACATGCAGGTGGCATCGCTCAGCTTTGAGGCGCGGCAAAAGCTCAACAAGCACCGACCGGAAACGCTGGGATTGGCGTCCCGCATCCAGGGCGTGACCCCGGCCACCATTTCGCTGCTGATGATCCACCTGAAGAAGGGCGGCTTCCGCGGCTTTGCCACCGTGCCCGCCACAGAAGTGGCCTGACCACCATGGGCAACAGCGTGCTGGCAGACCTGCCATTGGACACCTTGGGCCTGTCGCTCGGCGATGGGCAAACCCAGCAATTGGCGGATTACCTGGCGCTGATCCAGAAGTGGAACAAGGTCTACAACCTGACCGCCCTGCGCGACCCGGCCGAGATGCGCACCCACCACCTGCTGGACAGCCTGAGCGTGGTCGCGCCGCTGCAAGCGCAAACCGGCGGCCGCCAGCTGAAGGTGCTGGACGTGGGGGCAGGGGCGGGCCTGCCCGGCGTGGTGATTGCCATCACCCGCCCCGACGTGGACGTGACCTGTGTGGACACGGTGGCCAAAAAAGCCGCCTTTGTGCAGCAGGTGGCAGTAGAGCTGCGGCTGCGCAACCTGCACGGTCAACACGCCCGGGTGGAGACACTCAAGGGTGGGAATTTCGATGTGGTCTGCTCCCGCGCCTTCGCGTCGCTGGTGGACTTCACCACCTGGTCTGCCGACGCATTGGCGCCGGGCGGCATCTGGCTGGCCATGAAGGGCAAGCATCCGACCGATGAGATGGCCGCGTTGCCACCTTCGGTGGAGGTGTTTCACGTGGAACAACTGACCGTGCCGGGACTGGACGCCGAGCGCTGCATCGTCTGGATGCGCAAAAAAGCGGCTTGATTCGCCCGACGTAGCCGCTTCGCCGCCGGTGGCATCGTAAACTCGGCCGGGTGCGTTGATGGCATTTCTGCCGCAGACCGCCGCCAACCCTTTGTTCCGAGACCATCGAATGGCCAAAATCTTCTGCATTGCCAACCAAAAGGGCGGTGTCGGCAAAACCACCACCACCGTCAACCTGGCTGCCGGGCTGGCCAAGGTCGGGCAACGGGTGCTGATGGTGGACCTCGACCCGCAGGGCAATGCCACCATGGGCTCGGGCATCGACAAACGGCAGCTCAAACTCTCGGTCTACGACGTGCTGCTGGAGTCGGCCTCGATTGCCGAAGCGCGCGCTGCCAGCGAAAAGTGCGGCTACGACGTGCTCGGCGCTAACCGCGAGCTGGCCGGCGCCGAGGTGGAGCTGGTCGATGTGGAGCGGCGCGAGAAACGCCTCAAGCTGGCGCTGGCCGAGGTGGATGCGCAGTACGACTTCGTGCTCATCGACTGCCCGCCCAGCCTGAGCATGTTGACGCTCAACGGCCTGTGCGCCGCCCACGGCGTGATCGTGCCGATGCAGTGCGAGTACTTTGCGCTGGAAGGGCTGACCGACCTGGTCAACACCATCAAACAAGTCCACGCCAACCTGAACAAAGACCTGCTCATCATCGGCCTGCTGCGGGTGATGTTCGATCCGCGCATCACGCTGCAGACGCAGGTGAGCGACCAGCTCAAGGCCCACTTTGGCGACAAGGTGTTCAACAGCGTCATCCCGCGCAACGTGCGGCTGGCCGAAGCGCCGAGCTACGGGCTGCCAGGCGTGGTGTTCGACGCGTCGGCGCGCGGCAGCCAGGCCTACGTGGCCTTTGCCGAAGAGATGGTGCAGCGCATCCAGAGCATGTGATGGCGATTTTCAAGCCAAACAGGCCTCCCGCCTTAGTCAAACCTGTTGGTTCAGCTATTCAATCCATAGCGTGACAGCGCCTCAAGTCCTCGTATTGCCCGGCTGGCACAACAGCGGGCCCGGCCATTGGCAAAGCCTGTGGGCCAGCGCCCACGGCTACACCCGCGTCGAACAGCACGACTGGCAGCGCCCGCTGCGCGGCGACTGGTCGGCCCGGCTCGAAGAGGTGGTGCTGGGCTGCAGCGCACCGGTGGTGCTGGTCGCCCACAGCCTGGGCTGCCTGCTGGTGGCGGCATGGGCCGCGCACTCGCGCCACACCGCCAAAGTCAAAGGCGCGCTGCTGGTGGCGCCGCCCGACGTGGCGCGCGACGACCTGGCCGCACACCTGCCGGGTTGGTCGCCCCCCGTGCTGCAACCGCTGCCGTTCCGCAGCACCGTGGTCGCGAGCCAAAACGACCCGTACTGCAACCCCGCACAGGCCCGCACCTTCGCCACAGCCTGGGGCGCTACCTTGGTAGACGCGGGCGACGCCGGCCACATCAACACCGAATCCGGCCTGGGCGACTGGCCCGCCGGCCACCCATTGCTCCTCGCTCTGATGAAAGACTGACACCATGGTCACCAAAAAACCCAAAGGCCTCGGCCGCGGCCTCGAAGCGCTGCTCGGCCCCACAGCCACCGAAGGCGGTGCGCCGGCCGACAGCACAGGCCTGCCCAGCACGCTGGCGCTGACCGACATGGTGGCCGGCCAGTACCAGCCCCGCACCCGCATGGACGAAGGCGCGCTGTACGAACTGGCCGAGAGCATCAAGGCCCAGGGCATCATGCAACCCATCCTGGTGCGGCAGCTGACCGAGGGCGCGAACCAGGGCAAGTACGAGATCATCGCTGGCGAGCGCCGTTTCCGCGCCGCCAAACTGGCCGGGCTGGACAGCGTGCCGGTGCTGGTGCGCGACGTGCCCAACGAGGCCGCAGCGGCCATGTCGCTGATCGAAAACATCCAGCGCGAAGACCTGAACCCGCTGGAAGAGGCCCAAGGCCTGCAACGGTTGGTAAAAGAGTTTGGGCTCACTCACGAACTGGCCGCCCAGGCCGTGGGCCGCTCGCGCAGCGCCGCCAGCAACCTGCTGCGGCTGCTGAACCTGGCCGAGCCGGTGCAGACCATGCTGATGGCCGGCGACATCGACATGGGCCACGCCCGCGCCTTGCTGACGCTGGACCGCGCCACCCAAATCACCGCCGGCAACCAGATCAGCGCCAAAAAGCTGTCGGTGCGCGAGGCCGAAAGCCTGGTCAAGAAACTCAGCGCCGAGTTCAACCTCGTCGCCCCCAAACCCAAAAAAGAGAAGTCGCGCGACATGCGGCGGGTGGAAGAAGAACTCTCCGACCTGCTCGCCGCCGAGGTGGAGGTGCGGGTGAAAAAACGCGTCAAGCGCCATGGCCGCACCGAAGAGCTGGGCGAGCTTGCCATCCAGTTCGGCTCGCTGGACGCCTTGAACGGCTTGATTGACCGGCTGCGCGGAACCGCCCGCTGAGCACGGCAACGACCGCGACAAAACAGTGGGCAGCCGTCCCTGCTTTTGCGACAATCCGCGCTACCCCATCCATGGGCATCGCCCGAGCCACAGGAGCTTTCCAATGAACAAGCACGCCGCCAGCCTTGCCGCCACGCTGGCACTGACCGTTACCGCCGGTTTTACACAAACGCTGGGGGGCGCAGGCGGCCCGGCAGGCGACGCCACCCAGGTTGAGAAATGCGACGCACCCAAGGGCACGCTGGCGGTGGTGGAGCCGCAGGACGCGGTGATCCAGTCGCTGTTCAACATCGGCCTGAAATCGCCCACCGGCATGATCCGCATCATCGTGCAGCAGTCCAACTGCTTCCAGATCGTCGAACGCGGCACCGGCTTCCAGAACATGCTGCAGGAACGCGCGCTGGGCGAGGGCGGACAGCTGCAGCGCGACCAGAACGTCGGCAAGGGCCAGATGGTGGCGGCCGACTTCATCGTCACGCCCAGCGTGGTGTTTTCCAACCCCAACGCCGGTGGCGTGGGCGGTGCGCTCGGCGCTTTTGGCGGCAAGCTCGGCATGCTGGGCGCACTGGCCGGTGGCCTGAAATTCAAGGAAGCGCAAACCAGCCTGGTGATGGCCGACACCCGCTCGGGCATCCAGGTGGCGGCGGCCGAAGGCAGCGCACAAAAGACCGACTTCAACATCGGCGCGGCCCTGTTTGGCGGCGGGGGTGGCGCGGCGCTGGGGGGTTATGGCAACACCTCGGAAGGCAAGATCGTGGCCGCGTCTTACCTCGACAACTGGAACAACATCGTCCGCACCATCCGCAACCAGCCGTCGCTGCTGCAGGCGCGGGGCAGCATCGCCAGCCAAGCCAATGCCGCCGGCAGCGTGAAGGCCGGTGCCGGTGCCGCGGGCGACATTTACGTGCCCAAGATCGCCGGGGTGAAGGCCTACCGTGGCCCGTCTGAAGGCGCGACGCTGCTGACGCTGAACCGCGGCGAAGAAGTGATTTTCGAAGGCGAAGAAAACAACGGCTTCATGAAGGTCGCCACCTCCAACGGTTCGGGCTGGGTCAAGGCGGTGATGCTGCGCAAGCAGTAGGCCGGGTGCCGACCATGACAAAAGGCCTCTTTTGAGGCCTTTTGTGCTTTTAGCCAGCATATTTCCTGGCGGTGCCGCTATGAAATACGCAGCAAATCAGTGCCTGAATATCTTGCCCGGGTTCATGATGTTCTGCGGGTCCAGCGCCTGCTTGATGCTGGCCATCATCGCCACCGCGCCGTCGCCGGTTTCGGTGCGCAAGAAGTCCATCTTGTGCAGGCCCACGCCGTGTTCGCCGGTGCAGGTGCCGCCCAGGCGCAGCGCACGCGCCACCACCTGCTGGTTCAGCGCCTCGGCGGTGGCACGCTCGGTGGCGCTGTCGGGATCGATCAAGTAACCGAAGTGGAAGTTGCCGTCGCCGACATGGCCGACCAGGAAGTAGGGCAGGCCGCTGGCATTGGCCTCGGCCACCGAGTCGAGCAGGCACTCGGCCAGGCGTGAAATCGGCACGCAGGTGTCGGTGGTGATGGCGCGGCAGCCGGGGCGCGACTGCACGCCGGCAAAGTAGGCGTTGTGCCGGGCGGTCCAGAGCCGGGTGCGTTCCTCGGGGGTGCTGGCCCACTCAAACGCGTGGCCGCCGTTGTCGGCCGCCATCGCCTGCACCGTCTCGATTTGTTCCTGCACGCTGGCCGGCGAGCCGTGGAATTCCATCAGCAGCATGGGCTCCTCGCGCAGCGTGGTTTTCGAGTGCCGGTTGACCATGGCCACGGTCTGCCCGTCGAGCAGCTCGCAGCGCGCGATCGGCACGCCGAGCTGGATGGTGTCGATGGTGGTGCGCACCGCCGCCGCAATGCTGGGAAAAGAGCAGATGGCCGCCATCACCGCCTCGGGCAGCGGGTAGAGCTTGACGGTGATCTCGGTGAGCACGCCCAGCGTGCCCTCGCTGCCCACCATCAACCGCGTGAGGTCGTAGCCGGCGCTGCTTTTCTTGGCGCGGGTGCCGGTGCGGATGACTTCGCCGCTGGCGGTCACCACCTCCAGCGCCAGCACGTTCTCGCGCATGGTGCCGTAACGCACGGCGTTGGTGCCGCTGGCGCGGGTGGCGGTCATGCCGCCGATGGACGCGTCGGCACCGGGGTCGATGGGGAAGAACAGGCCGGTGCTTTTCACCGCCTCGTTGAGTTGCTTGCGGGTCACGCCGGGCTGCACCGTCACCGTCAAATCATCGGCGTGGATGGCCAACACCTGGTTCATGCGGCCCACATCGATGCTGATGCCGCCTTCCACCGCCAGCAAATGCCCTTCGAGCGACGAGCCGACGCCAAACGGGATCACCGGCACGCGGTACTGCGCGGCCAGCGCCACCGCGTCGGCCACGTCCTGCGTGCTCTCGGCAAACACCACGGCCGAAGGCGGCGGGGCCACAAAAGACGACTCGTCGCGGCCATGCTGCTCGCGCACCACCAGCGCGGTGGAACACTGCGCGCCAAAACGGGTGTGCAGCGCCTCGAGCAGCGCATGTGGCACCTCGCGCAGGCGCAGTTGCGGCAGCAGGTGGTGGGGTTCGGTCGGTGCGTTCATCGGCGTCTCCAGCGTCGCGGACCAGTTTACGCCGACGCGGCCGACCGCGTCAGCGCTCGGGGTCGACCATCCGGTCGTGCTCCGGATCGACCGGAATGGCCGGCGGGACCAGCCCTTCGTCGGGTTCCACCGGCAGCGCGTCCGGCTCGAAGTCGTCCGGCGTCTCGGTGTGGGAATGCGGGTGTTTGGGGGATGCAGAAAAGGCCATGCGGATCTCCTGTGGTTCACCCATCGTGCGGCACACCCGCCGCCGCGTCGGCAGGACGCGGGCGCACCGCGCTGTCAGGCAATGCCTCACCCTGCGCCCGTCCCGGTGCAAACGGCGAAAATAGCCGCCATGCGCGACGCCAACCGGGGCGCCGCCCCTCCCAACCAAGGAACACCATGGGCAACCGACTCACTCAAATCGCCACCCGCACCGGCGACAACGGCACCACCGGGCTGGGCGACAACACCCGCGTCAGCAAAGACAGCCTGCGCGTGCACGCGATGGGCGATGTGGACGAACTCAACTCGCACATCGGTCTGCTGCTGTGCGAGGCGCTGCCCGAGAGCGTGCCCGACTTGTTGGTCGAGATACAGCACCAGCTGTTCAACCTGGGTGGCGAGCTGAGCATTCCCGGCTTCGAGCTGCTCAAGCCCGATGCCGTGCTGGCGCTGGACGAGGCACTGGCCGACCACAACGAAGCGCTGCCAAGGCTGCAGGAGTTCATCCTGCCGGCCGGCAACCGCGCGGCGTCACAGGCCCATGTCTGCCGCACCGTGGCGCGCCGGGCCGAACGCGCGGTGGTGGCGCTGGGCGCGGCCGAAGATTTGAAAGACACGCCGCGCCAGTACCTGAACCGGCTCAGCGATTTGATGTTTGTGCTCGCCCGTGTGTTCAACCGCATGAACGGTGGCGACGACGTGTACTGGAAAAGCAAACGCCTGGCCGACGCCGCCGTCGACCCGCACTAAAACCCAAGCCGGTCAGCGCACGCCGGCTTCAAATTCGCTGCGCGACAGCACGCCGTCTTTGTTCGCGTCCAG
Organism: Pseudomonadota bacterium; assembly: GCA_040384665.1. Lineage (GTDB taxonomy): Bacteria > Pseudomonadota > Gammaproteobacteria > Burkholderiales > Burkholderiaceae_C > PCRC01. Next base: position 19,808 of record JAZKIY010000019.1, on the reverse strand, counting down.
CGCCTCAAAATCCAGCCGGGCGTTGGTGATGGCCTGCGCCTCTGCGCGCGTCAGGCCGCCGTCGCGGTTGGTATCGACCCGCACAAACACCTCTGCCGCCTGCTGGGCGGTCCAGCCGGTGGCCGGCAGTGGCGCGGCTGGCGCCGCATTCGGACGGGGCGCGCTGGGCGTGATCAACGCCCCCGCAGCAGGTGCCAGTGCCGGCTCGACCGGCGAGGTTTGGGCCATGGCGGTGGTGGCAACCGCCAGCGCGGCGGCAACAAGGGTGGCATGCAGTTTCATGGGAACTCCTGGGCAGACGGTGCAACCGCCCGCTGATTCCATTCTGGGCAACCCAGCGCCACAGCGCGCCCAGCGAACCGCCAACGCAGGCGTAGGACCGGACGCCAAAAACCCGGGGCTGCACATGCACCCCGGCGTCATGGGAGAGCCGCCCGGAGCTTTAGACGCCGTGTTTCTTGAACCAGTCGTTCGCCAGCTTCTGCGCGTAGGTGGCGGCGGCCTTGTCGTAGGTCGGGCGGTAGTCGGCGTTGAAGCCGTGGTCCACGTTCGGGAACACGATGATCTCTGACCCGCTGGTGCCCTTGTTGACGAGGCCACGCATTTTGGCCACCGTCTCCTGCTTCACAAAAGCGTCGATGCCCGAATACAGGCCCAGCACCGGCACCTTGACGTTGCCGGCAAAGTCGATCGGGTCCTGCGTGCGCAGGTTGCCGTCTTTCAGGCCTTCCAGCAGCCCGTAATAGGCCACGGCGGCTTTCAGCTTGGGGTTGTGGTTGGCGTAGACCCAGGCGGTGCGGCCACCCCAGCAGTAGCCGACCAGGCCCACCTTGTCGGCATTGGCGTGGCCGCTGGCCTTGGCGAAGGCGAGGGCGGCGTCGAGGTCGCCAGTCACTTGCGCATCCGGCACCTTGGAGACCACCTGCGACAGGATGGCCTGGATGTCGGTCAGCTTGCTGACGTCGCCCTGGCGGGCAAACATCTCCGGCGCGACCGCGTAGTAGCCCTGCTTGGCGTAGCGGCGGCACATGTCCTTGATGTGCTCGTGCACGCCAAAAATCTCCTGCACCACCAGAATCACCGGGTGCTTGCCGGCCTTGGCCGGGCGGGCCACGTAACCAGGGATCTTGCCGTCCGCCACCGGGATGCTCACCTCACCGGCCACCAGGCCTTTGGTGTCGGTGGTGATGGTCTGGGCCGACACCGGCAGCGTGGCCAGCGCAAAGCCGCTGGCCAACGAGGTCACCACGAAGCGGCGGCTCAGCGCGGTGGGGGCGGTGGATTCGGGGGCGCTGCCGTCGTGGGCAATGGGGTGGCGGCCGTAGTGCATCAAGTCCATGGGGTCTCCTGAGTGGGTGGGTGCGCGTTGCAGTTTATGCCTGGCGCCCCCGCGTTGCGGGTGCATGGTGCATGCCCCCGCAGGGCCACAGGGCTTCGCCGTGGTCAGCCCCTCACCCGGTGGCCGCCTACAGCGGCTCGGCCCCTTGTCGTGTGGCTTTGGGTTGCTGGGTGGCTTAAGCTGGCGCATGACCCTGACCCGACCCTGGGCGCTTGGCGCCGGCCTGCTGCTTGCAACCCTCGGGCTGGCCGCCGCTGCACTGGCCTGGTGGCTGCCCTCCAATGCCGTGCTCGCACAACGCACCAGCGCGGCGCTGGGGGCCACGCTGGGCGTGCCGGTGCAGGTGGGCAGCCTGGAGTGGCAGCTGCTGCCCACGCCACGCCTGGTGCTGAACACCCTCCGCACATCCCAAACCCAACCCATCACCGTCGAGAAAATCACCGTCCGGCTCGATGTGCCCGCGCTGCTGCAACGCCGGGTGCAAATCCGCCGCGCCGACGTGGTGGGCGCGGTGGTGCAGCAGGTGTCGCTCGGCGTGGGGCAGGCCAACAACCTGGCAAAGGATGCGACACCCGCGTTTGGCGGCTTCCAGCTGCACACGCTGCCACTGACCAAGCTGGTGTTCCGCAACGTCACCTGGGTGCCGCGCAACGGCATTGCCGTCGTCTACGACGGCCAACTGGTCTTTGACGCCAATTGGCGGCCCCGCACCGCCCAGCTGCAGCGCCCTGGCGCCAAGGCCACCACCGAGCTGTCCCTCACCCGCCAGGGCGACGCCGACCGCTGGGCGGTGCAGGCCCGCGTGGGCGGCGGCACGCTGGACGGCAACGTGACGCTCACCACCGATGGCCAGCCCAACGCCGAACACCGGCTGGTGCTGAGTGGCCAGCTGCAGCCGCGCGGCATTGAGGTGGCCCAGGCGCTGGCGGCGTTCAACCGGCAGTCGGTCGTCACCGGGCCCGCGTCGGGCGAGACCACACTCTCGGCACAGGGCGCCCATGTGGGCGAGCTGGTGCAGTCGCTGCAGACACGCACCAGCTTCACGCTGCAGCCGGCCACGCTGCTGAAGTTCGACCTCGACAAGACCATCCGCAGCGCCGGGCGCGACACCGCCGGCCAGACACGGCTGGACACCGTGACCGGCCAGCTCGCCACCCGCAACACGCCCACCGGCATGGTGGTGCAGTTCAGCCAGGTCCAGGCCCGCTCCGGCGCGCTCAGCGCCGCCGGCCAGGCCACGCTGGCCAACCGGCAGATCGACGCCGAACTGGCGGTGGACCTGGTCGGCGGGCTGGTCGGCATCCCACTGCGCGTGCGCGGCCCCATGGGCAAGCCCCAGGTCTCGGTGCCCCCCGGTGCGGTGGCCGGCGCCGTGGTCGGCACCGCGGTGCTGCCCGGCGTAGGCACAGCCATTGGCGCTCGGGTGGGTTCGGGCATTGGCGGCGCGCTGGACAAGCTGTTCGGCAACACACCGGCCAGCCCGCCGTCGGCGCCACGCAAGCCAGAATAGGCCAACGCCCGGGCTTTTTTCTGCGGTTTGGGCGGGTGGCGCGCGCGGATAATCGGGGCATCAACGCGGTGCTTGCGGCAGCGCGTCCCTTTTTTTCACATCGCCCCGCATGTTGCCAGCCACCCGCTCGCTGCTCTGCCTGCTGCCCCTGTGCGTCACCGGGTGCATCCGCATGCCGCTGACCCCGGCGCCAGCGCCCTTGCCACCCCCGCCACCCGCCGTGGTGGCCGTGCCTGTGCCACTGCGGGAAGCCACGCTGGTGGTCATCGAGCCCCGTCCTGTGGCGGCGCTGGTGGTGGGCAAACACCCCCCCACCGAACGGCGTGCGGCACACACCGCCCCCGCACGCGGGGCCACCCGCTACGTGCCCGTGCCACCGCCCAACGCGCACGAGCTGGTCGAAGTCGCGCTCACCCACCGGTCGGTGATGCAACTGCAGGCGCTGTCCGACGCCGACGTGCTGGGCCCCATCGTCGAAATGGCGTTGCCACCCGACACCGCGCCGCCACAGACCGCCGCCACCGTGCGCACCGCCAGCCACAGACCGCTCCGCAAAACCGGCGAACGGGTGCGCCTGCAATGAGCTGGACGCTCTGTGCCCCGGCTGGCAAGCGCTGAATTCCCTAGCGCCAAGGTCACAAAAATCACGCATCATTCACCGCCATGAACATGACCCCACTGAAACTGCCAAAGCGCATGGGTGTGTCCCCACTCCGCAGCCTGCTGGCCACCGCACTGCCGCTGTGCCTGACCGCCTGCGTCCTGCCACCCCAGGCCGCGGCCGATGACCGCGCCCGCAGCAGCGCCAGCCTGCCGCCGTTTGTGATCCGCCTGCCCGCCGCCAAACCGCCAGAGGCGGTGGTGCCTGCGGCCGCACCGTCGTCTCTTGCGGCCCCCGCCAAACCGGCGCCCGCCGTGAGCGAAGCCGCCGCATCGGCCAAGACCCCCGAGCCCGCACCCCAGGCCGCTGCCCCGGCCACAGCGGCCGCCTCCGCGCCCGCCCACGACCACAAGGCCAGCGACAAACCCGTGGTGGCCGAAACCGCGCCGGCGGCCACACCCGCCGAGCCGGAACCGCTCGAACTCCCGTCGCGCCCGATTGCCAAGGTGGTGCCACCGCCCTGGAACTACCGGCCCCCGGTGCCCGTGGTGGTCGCCCCACCGCCGCCACCGCCTGAGCCGGTGACCGTGGTCGCCAACAACATCGTCAGCTGCGTGGCCCGCCGCACCGTGGCGGACGACGAAGAAAAAACCGCCATCGCCTGCCGCAACGCGAGCGGCGTCAAGCAGGCGGTGTTCCTGCGCATCCAGGCCAGCGGTGTTGCCGGCCTGCCCCCCCCCGAGGTCGAAAAAGTCGGCCACCTGCTGGCCCCCGGCGAGACCAAAACACTGGTCGCGCTGGCGGTGGTCGCCCGGCCGGCGCAGGTCGCGTTTTCGTACACACACCAGCCGCGGCCATGAGCGGCGCCGCGCCCGCGTTCACACCCCAAATCCGGCTCTACCAACACTGGCTGCGCGACCAACGCGGCCTGACATTTCCCGACTACCCGGCGCTCTGGCAGTGGTCGGTCGACGACCTGAGTGCCTTCTGGCAAAGCATCTGGGATTACTTTGACGTGCAGTCGCCCACGCCGCACAGCGCGGTGCTGGTGGAGCGCACCATGCCGGGCGCAGAGTGGTTTCCCGGCGCACAGGTCAATTACGCGCGGCAGGTGTTCCGGCACGTGGCGGCCGCCGAGGCCGCCGGCCAGCCCGCGCTCATCGGCCGCAACGAGAAGGGCGTTCACCGTGAACTCTCGTGGCCCGAGCTGAAACGACAGGCGGCGTCGCTCGCGCTGCACCTGAAGGCGCAAGGCCTGCAGCCCGGCGACCGGGTGGCCGCGTACCTGCCCAACATCCCCGAGGCGATGGTCGCGTTCCTGGCGGTGGTGAGCCTGGGCGGCGTGTGGAGCATCTGCGCGCCCGACATGGGCACCGCCGCCGTGCTGGACCGCTTCAGGCAGATCGAGCCCAAGGTGCTGATCGCCTGCGACGGCGTGCGCTACGGCGGCCGCGCCGTGGACCGCACCGACGTGGTGGCGCAGCTGCGCGCGGCGCTACCTTCCGTGTCGCACGCGCTGGTGCTGCGCAACCTGGGCGTGGCCGAAACCTCCATGGCCGCGCTGCAGCCGTACACCGACTTCGCCTCGGCCACCACGCGCGACGACGAGCAGACCCGCGCCTTCGAGCCCGCCTGGCTGCCGTTCGACCATCCGGTGTGGATCGTCTACTCCAGCGGCACCACCGGCCTGCCCAAGCCCATCGTGCACGGCCACGGCGGCAGCGTGATCGTGGCGCTGGAGCTGAAGGTGCTGCACAACGACATCGGCTGCAGCTACGACCCCAACAGCTGGGGCGAGCGCTACCACTGGTACAGCTCCACCGGCTGGGTGATGTGGAACGCGCAGATGAGCGGCCTGCTGAACGGCACCACCTGCTGCATCTTCGACGGCAGCCCGGCGGGCAGCCGCGAGAAGCCCGACTGGGGCGTTCTGTTCCGGTTTGCAGCCGACGTGGGCGCCACCTTCTTCGGCGCCGGCGCCGCCTTCTTCGCCAACTGCATGAAGGCCGGCCTGGACGTCTCGCAGTGCGGCGAGCTGCGCCAGGTGCGCGCCCTCGGCACCACCGGCTCGCCGCTGTCGGAAGACGTGCAGCGCTGGGGCACGCAGCAGTTCGAAGCCATCGGCGTGCGCGACATCTGGTGGTGCAACATCTCCGGCGGCACCGACTTCGCCGGCGCCTTCATCGGCGGCAACCGCGAGCTGCCGCAGACGCCGGGCGAGATGCAGTGCCGCATGCTGGGCGCTGCGGTCGAGGCCTGGAACGAGCAGGGCCAGCCGGTGATCGGCGAAGTCGGCGAGCTGGTCTGTACCAAGCCGATTCCGTCGATGCCGCTGTATTTCTGGGGCGACCCCGGCAACAAGCGCTACCTGTCTTCGTACTTCGACACCTATCCCGGCGTCTGGCGCCACGGCGACTGGCTGAAGATCACCCCGCGCGGCAGCTGCGTCATCTACGGACGCAGCGACGCCACCATCAACCGCCACGGGCTGCGCATGGGCACCAGCGAGCTGTACAGCGCGGTGGAAGCACTGCCCGAGGTGCTCGACTCCATGGTGGTCGATCTGGAATACCTCGGCCGCGAGAGCTACATGCCGCTGTTCGTGGTGCTGCGCGAGGGCCTGGTGCTGGACGACGCGCTCAGCGCCCGGCTCAACCAGGCCATCAAGACCGCGCTCAGCCCGCGCTTCGTACCCAACGCGGTTTTCCAGGTGCCCGAGATCCCGCGCACGCTGTCGGGCAAGAAGCAGGAGTTGCCGATCAAAAAACTGCTGCTCGGCCAGCCGATCGACAAAGTGGTAAACCGCGACGCGATGGCCAACCCGGGCTGCCTCGGCTGGTATGTGGACTTTGCACAGCGCCGATCCGAAGCAGGCTAGAAAAAGCCCCGGCCCTTGTCAGGGGGCCGGGGCAAGAGCGGTCAGAGAACCACGCCCGAGGAGAGAAGAGGGTGTCACAGCGCGAGACTGTCCTGAATGAATCAGAAGAGGTAGCAGGGCGTGCCCGGCTGTGACGGAAACTGGTGGGGTGAATGTGTGCTTGCCATGGGTCTTATTAAGCGCCCGCCCCGGGGCCGGCAAGGCGCGAACAGGGGCCGAAAATCCGCGCTGTTGCACGGCATGCCGCGCCCCGGCGGCGTCAAGATGCTGGGTTGGGCACGCACCGCAGAGCAGAAAACCAGCACCTTCGTTATAATCCGATGGATCGATTCGCTATCCGCTTCATGAATCGGCACGATCAAGCTGCCCTCTCAAGCTGCTCTTTTGCCCAAGCGCCAAGCGGGCCTCTGGCCAAATCGGCAACCACGCGCCGGCAGCAGCACCCCAGAGTGCCTCCGCAGGCCCGGCCCGCTACCCCAATGAACAGGACCCCTCGTTAATGGCAAAAGAAGAACTGATTGAAATGAACGGCAAAGTGTCCGAAGTGCTGCCCGACTCGCGCTTCCGCGTGACGCTGGACAACGGCCACGAACTCGTCGCCTACACCGGCGGCAAAATGCGCAAGAACCACATCCGCATCATCGCGGGCGACGCCGTCTCGCTGGAACTCTCCCCGTACGACCTGACCAAGGGCCGCATCACGTTCCGCCACATCGCGGGCCGCGGTCCAGCGCCGGCCGCACGCCGCCGCTGAAGCCCCCGCCGCCGCTACAGGGGGTGTTCGGTGTAGAACCGGCCCCCATGGAACAGCAGCGGCGCGGCATCCGGTTGGTGGGTGCAGCGCAGCACCTCACCGACAAAAATCACATGGTCGCCTTCTTCGTACCGGCTGCGGTTGACGCACTCGAAGGTCGCGACCGCGCCCGCCAGTAGCGGCGCCCCCCCCGCGCCGGGCGTGTTGTCCACGCCCTCCCAGCGGTCTTGCACACGGCTGGCAAAACGCTCGGCCAGCGCCTGCTGCGCCACCCCCAGCACGTTCACCGCGTAGTGGCTGCAGCCATGGAACGCCGCCAGCGCGCTGGCATTGCGCGACAAACTCCACAGCACCAGCGGCGGGTTCAGCGACACCGAGTTGAACGAGTTCACCGTCATGCCCAGCGGCGTGCCGTCTTCCAGACGCGTGGTGACGATGGTGACGCCGGTGGCAAACATGCCCAAAGCGGCGCGGAACTCGCGGGCACTGAAACCGGGCGGCACGGCACTGGGAGCGTCGGTGGCCAACACGCCGGCCACCAGCCCATCGGCCGGGGAAACAAGAGCTTTCATCCAGCCATTATTGTGGAAGCCCACCCGCCGCGTTGGCAGGCACCCCATGCCTCTGGTCGCCGCCGGGACAAAACCCGTGCCCCGCGCCACCAAGTTTTACACAATGCCGGGGCGCCTGGCACCCGCGCTGGCCGACAATAGCGGCGCGTGACGACCGTTCCAGACCTGTTTTCCGACCCGTTGTCCGGCACCCGGTGTCGCCTGCGCCAACTCGGTGCGGGTTGGCTGCTGCTGCTCGCGGGCCACGCCCACGCCGCCGACCCCTGCGACGACTTTGTGCGCTGGCTGCCCGCCCTCAGCGCGGCCGACTGCCGCGATGCCCAGCTCCAGCCCGCCGACGGCGCCCGTTCGGTGCGCGGCCAGCCCATCTACCAACGCGACGTGGCCGTGCCCGAGCCGCGCCTGCGGGTGCTGGTGGTGGGCGGCATGCACGGCGACGAAATGTCGGCGTCGGCCCTGGCGCTGCGCTGGCTGGCGCTGGCCCAGGCCGACCCGGCCGAGGTGAGCTGGCGCTTCATCCCGGTGCTCAACCCCGACGGCATGTTCCGCACCACGCCGCAGCGCACCAACGCGCGCGGCGTCGACCTGAACCGCAACTTCCCCACGCCCCACTGGCAGCGCGACAGCCGTGTCTACTGGGAGCAGCGCACCCGCAAAGACCCGCGCCGCTACCCCGGCCCACGCCCGTTGTCAGAGCCCGAGTCACGCCACCTGAACAACGAGATGGACCGCTTCCAGCCGCACCTGATCGTCAGCGTGCACGCGCCCTACGGGTTGCTGGACTTTGACGGCCCCGCGGTCGAGCCGCCGCGCCGCCTCGGGCGGCTGCACCTCGACCAGCTCGGTGTGTACCCCGGCTCGCTCGGCAATTACGGCGGCGTGCACCGCCACATGCCGGTGGTGACGATCGAACTCGCCAGCGCCACCGCGCTGCCCCAAGCCGCCGACGTGACCGCCATGTGGGCCGACCTGCTGGTCTGGATGCGCGAGCGGCTGCCGAACATGGCACCGCCGCCGTTGCCAGAACCCGTCACCGTGCCGTGGACCGACCCGTCGCCCGAGCTGCTGCCCGCGCCAGAACCCACGCCCCAAGACCTGCCCTGGGCCGACCCACTGGCAGAAATTCCCCCTGCGGCCCCAATTCCAAGCGAAATCGAACCCAAGCCCTAGTGCAGGCTTGTGGTGCAGCTACAAAAATTGTAGCGATCAGTGGGTGGTTTCGGCCAGCGTTTCCAGCAGCGCCTGGGCTTTTTCTTCCGAGTACCAGCCCTCGGCCCGGGCCAGCACCTCGCCGCTGCGGCTCAGCACCACCGCGTGCGGCTGGCGGGTGCTGGTCAGGCCGGCGGTGCGCACGAACTGGTCGCGGTCGGTGAACACCGGCACCATGCGGGCGCGGTCCTGGCGGTTGGGGTAGCGGGCGAGCAGAAACGCCTCCAGCGCCTCGCGGTGGCTGGCGTTGCCGGGGTCGTTCAGCACCGGCATGCGCAGCCAGGCAATGCCCGGCGCGTCCTGCAGGTGCAGGCCCGTCACCCAGCTGTCCAGACCGGGCGCGTGCGAGCGGTCAAAACCAATCAGCGCCAGCGTGCGTTCGGCCCCCAAGTCCGCCGGCAACTGCAGGTGCTTGCGGTTCAGGTCTTTGGTGGCCAGCGGCGGCAAACTGCCCATCACGCTGCGCTCGCTTGGAAAACCAAGCGCCAGCGCGCACGCCAGCAGCACGGCGGCCAGCCAGAAAACGGCGGCTTTCCCGTCTTGAACCGAGTAACCCATGGTCACACTCCCTGTGGTGGCGACACTGTGGCGTGCATGCAATTTCCGTGCAAGCACAAAAGTGTGTCGACCGGTGACCGGCGCAGACATGGCGTCTGCCGAACAGACGCTGCGCCTAAAAAAAGACGGGGGAGGCTAAGATACAGGCCATGCGTCAAGCCACAGCCCCCTTTTCCCCACCCATTCCGCCGAGCGAGGCCCAGGCCAGCGCCGCGGCCGCCACGTCCGCCCGCCTGTCGTTCCGCGAACAGATGCTGCAGGCGCGGGAAGACGCCATCGTGTTGACCGTCAACCGCCTGCTGGCGGAAAAAGGTTTTGACGCGATGACGGTGGACGAAGTGGCCGCCTCGGTCGGCATTGCCAAGGCCAGCCTGTACAAGCATTTCCCGAGCAAAGAGGCGCTCGCCGCCGCCGCCATGGTCCGCGTCATGCGGCAGGCGCAGGCCTTTGTGCGCACCGTGCCGGCCGACCTGCCGCCGCTGGACAAACTCAAAACCGTCGCCCGCTGGACCATGGCGCTGCAGCTCTCCGGCGAGATGCCGTCGCTGCCCAGCCACAACTCGTCCCTGCGGTCCACGCTGATGGACACGCCCGACTACATCAACGGCCTGATGGACGTGAGCGACCAGCTCGGTGCCTGGATCGAGGCCGCCCAGGCCAATGGCTCGCTCAACCCCAAGCTGCCCCCCATTGCGGTGCTCTACACCATGTACGCCCGCGCCTGCGACCCGGTGCTGGAGTTCCTGAAGCTCGGCGGTCAGCACAGCGACGAAGCGATTGTGGAACTCGTCATGAGCACCTGCTTCGACGGGCTCACGGCACGCTAACGCAGAACTCGGGCCGGAACGTGTCCTGCTCGCCCTTTTTGGCATAGCCCAGCGGGTTGGCCACCACCCGGCAGCCCTGGCTGACGTAGTCGCTGGCGCAGTGCAGGTGGCCGTGCAGCCACAGGTCGGCCAGTGGCAACAGGTCGTCGAGCGCGTTGCAAAAGCCGGCGGTGCCCGGCGTCATGCCGTAGCGCGGGTCGGCGCTCAGCAGGCTGGGCGCGAAATGCGTCACCACCACCGTGGCGCCCTCAAAGGGCTGCGCCAGCGCGTCGCGCAGCCATTGTTGGCACACCAGCGCCTGCTCGCGCATCGGCTCTGCCAGAAACAGCGCCCCGTGGCGCGTGGTCGCCGCCTTGTTGAGGTAGTGGTTGGCGGCACGGTAGGCTTTTTCGCGCAGTTGCAGCTCGCGCGTCAGCGGGGTCACCGGGGCCGACAGCGCGGCCGCTGCCTGCGCCGCCGTGGCCTTGCCTGACGGCACCGGCCGGGGCACGCTTTTCGCCTTGGGCGCCGGCAGGCTGGCCAGCGCGTCGTAGTCGCTCCACAACGTGGTACCGATGAAACGCACCCCGTTGAACACCAACGCCTCACGTTCCAGCCAAACGATGCCCAGGCGCTCGCAGGTGGCGCGCAGCCGCGCGTGGGTGGCGTCAAAGTCCAGCAGGTCGTACTCGTGGTTGCCGGGCACAAACAGCACCGGCACCGGCCAACCCGCCAGGTCTTTGCGGGGGGAAAAACGCGACAGGCCAAAGTCGCCATCGTCCAGCGCGCCGGTCAGCCGGGAACCTTGCTGGTAGGAACCAATGTCGCCCGCCAGCACCAGCACGTCGGCCTCCGGCGCGGGCCGGGGCACAAAGTCGGGGTGGGCCTCAAGGTGCAGGTCAGACAGCAGCTGGATGTTCATGTGCCGATTGTGCCGGGGCAGGGCGCCCATGCCCCGCACGGTGGCCGCCATGCACAAGCGGCATCAAGATCGCCTTGAAGTCCTAGGGAAAACCCTTATTCTTCAACCAGTACCACCCCGAAAGCCTTTGTGAACATGCTCTCCCGCCTTTTTTCCGCCCCAACCACCACCGTGGCCGCCGAATTGCCTCCCACCGTGGGCATTGCCCAGCAGCTGATGGAACGCGCCGACCACCTCGGCACCCGCCGCCCGCGCGAAGCGCAGGCACTGCGCGACGCGGCCCGCGCCTTCCTGCGCGTGGTGCGTTAAACCTGCGCCCAGGCGGCACACCGCCGCTGTGCGACCATTGCGCCATGAACGCCACCCTGATCACCGTCCAGCACCCGCGCCACGTTGAGCGCCTCGTCACCGGCCAGCCCACGCAAGACGGCGCCGGCGTGAAGCTGACCCGCGTGCTGACGCCCGACCTGCAGCAGCGGCTCGACCCGTTCCTGATGCTGGACAACTTCGCCAGCGACAACCCCGACGACTACGGCGCCGGCTTTCCCAGCCACCCGCACCGGGGCTTCGAGACCATCAGCTACATGCTGACCGGCCGCATGCGCCACAAAGACAGCGCCGGCCACGAAGGCCTGGTGTCCGACGGCGGCGTGCAGTGGATGACCGCCGGGCGCGGCGTGGTCCACAGCGAAATGCCCGAGCAGCAAGACGGCGTGATGGAAGGTTTCCAGCTCTGGCTCAACCTGCCCGGCAAAAGCAAGATGCAAGCGCCCTGGTACCGCGACATCCAGCGCAGCGAGGTTCCCGAATTCACCACCCCCGAGGGCGTGACGGTGCGCGTGATTGCTGGCACCACCGTCACCGCCAACGGCCGCCCGGTGCCCGGCGCCGTGCAGCGTGCCGACACCGAACCGCTCTACCTCGACCTGCACCTGCCCGGTGACACGGCCGAATTCAGCCTGCCCGTGCCGCGAGGCCACAATGCCTTTTTGTACGTCTACCGGGGCACGCTGCAGGTGCTGGACGACACCGGCGAGACCACCCGCGTCCCGGCCCAGCGCATGGCCATCCTTGGCAACAGCGGCGACGGCGTCACCCTGCGGGCCGACCCCGCCAGCACCGAGCCCCCGCGCGCACTGCTCATCGCTGGCAAGCCACTCGGCGAGCCGATTGCCCAGTACGGCCCCTTTGTGATGAACACCCAGGGCGAGCTGCTGCAGGCGGTGAACGACTTCCAGAACGGCCGCCTCGCCTGAGGGCGGCTCTGCGCGGCGTTCACCGAACTTTACGCAGCGTTCAGACACCGCTCATCGCGCAGATACATGCGCCGCCGACACTGCATTCAACCCGATGCCAATGTCTGTGTATTGGGGGTTTTAAAAGGACTCTCGCATGAACACCGTTCGCAAACCTCTCCAGGCCATCGCCCTTGCCAGCCTGCTGGCCGCCATGGGCGCCAGCGCCTTCGCCCAGACCGCTGCCCCCGCAGCGCCCGCCGCCGCCACCGCCCCGGCAGGCCCCGGCGGCCCACGTGACCACGCCGGCCGCCACGACCCGGCCAAGATGCAGGCCCACTTTGCCAAGCGCCAGGCCGAGCTGAAAGCCAAGCTCAAGCTCACCGCCGCGCAGGAACCTGCCTGGACCAGCTTCACCAGCGCCATCCAACCACCCGCCAACTTCCAGCGGCCCGACCGCGCCGCCTTCGAGAAGCTGACCACGCCCGAGCGCATCGACAAGATGAAGGCCCTGCGCGCCGAGCGCAACGCCCGCATGGACAAACGTGCCGACGCCACCAAGACCTTCTACGCCGCGCTCACGCCCGAGCAGAAGAAGACCTTTGACGAGTCCACCCTGCGCTTCGGCCACGGTGGCAAACACGGCGGCCACCACAAGGGCTGATGCCGCAGCGGCTTGCCGCTGACGTGAAGAAAATCCCCCTTCAGGGCCTGCTCGCACCGGACATTCCGGGCCCGAGTCGGCCCTTTTTTACGTTTCAGCGCAACAGCGTCTTCAGCTCACCGCTGGCGATCAGCCGGTCCAGGTCGGCCGCGCCGCCCACCAGCGTGCCACGCACAAACACCATCGGGAAGGTGGGCCAGCCGGCCCACATCTTCAGCGCGGTGCGCTCGCGCCACCGGCTGAGGTAGCTGCCGTAGCCCATGTAGTGGTGTGGCACGCCAGCGGCGTCCAGGGCCGCACGCGCTTTTTTGGGGAACGGGTTGATCGCCATGCCCACCACCACCACCGGGTGCGTGGCCACCGCCGCCTGCACCGCGCCCACCAGCGGCTGGTGGTAACTGGCCACCCGGTGGCGGATGGCGGGGTGGACCTGGGCTTCGTCCAGAACAGCACGGGGCATGGCTTCTCCTTGGGCCGGGCGGCACAGCACCGCCCGCAAGAGCCAGCATAGCGCCGCAGCCGTTGCCCGCATGCGGCGGCGGGGATTGCGGTATCGTTGCGCTTTTGCGGGCCCGCCGCCCGCACAGCGATTGCAGGACCCCCCATGAGCGTCAAGAAACCCGCCCCCACCGCCAAGAAATCCTCCCCCGGGGTGGACCCGTCGTCACGCATCCGTTTTGACGAGCCGCAACCCTTGCCCATCAAACTCATCCTGATGGTGGGCGGTGGCATTTTGCTGGTGGCGGCCGTCGCGTTCTTCGGGCTCTACAAGCTCAACGTGAAAAAGGTGGACAACACGCCACCGCCCCCCACGCTCGGCATTGGCGACAAGGGACGGCAGAACACCCCGCCCGCGCCGGTGGCCATGACCCCGGTGGCGCCGAGCGCCGCCGCCAGCCTGCCGGGCACCCGCGTGGAGGCCGACGGCGCGGTGGTCGTCACCGACCCCTCGCAATGCACCTTCCTCAAGCTGCACCTGCAAAACCTGGCCGAGATGACCGGCAACGCGCCCGACGAGGCGCTGCAGGAATGGATCCGTGGCAAACAGGCCATTGCGCGCGAGCGCATGGCCACCATGGGCTGCTGATTGCTCCTGTTTTTGTAGCTGAATCGGCAGGTTTTACTAGGGCTCAGGGCCGATTTGACTTAAAACAGCGGCCAGCGGGCTCAGTAACTGAACGCGTAGCGCACCTGCACGAAGTTTTCGCCCGGGTTGGGCTTCTTGAAGCTGGCGTTGGAGATGTGCTGCACCCGCAGGCTCACCTCGTCCTTGGGCGAGAGGCGGTAACCCACCGCCACGTTGTCGCTGAAGTTCAGCGCGGTGCTGAAGCGCTTGCTGCGGGTCTCATACAGGCGGTCGGTCAGCACGGCGCCAATGCCGGCCTCTACAAACCAGGGCGAACGGCCCTGGTCAAACCGGTAGCGGAACATCGGCACCACCGCCACGCTGCCGTAGCTGCTGCGGCCGTTCACGCCGCGCACGTTCCAGTAGCCGAGGTTGGCCTCGAGGTAACCGTCCACCCGGCCGCCCAGCAGGCCCTGCAAACAGGCGCACTGCCAAACCGCACCGGCGGTCAGCGTCTTCAGCTCGTTCTCACCGGCGCCGACCTGCACAAAAGCCCCCGATGGGGTGTAGTCCGCTGCCTGCGCGGGGCTGTGGGCCAGCACGGCCGCGGTGGTGGTGACGGCCAGGGCCAGGGCGCGCAAGGGGGTCAGCGGGGCGCGGGGTGCGTGGGCAACAGGGGCAGCGGGCATGGCAAACATCTCACAGCGGGTGGTGGGGCCGCGCCAACCCCGTTGGTTGGCACTGGCAAGCCGTTTTGCACGGTGCGCCCATTGTGCCAACATCCGGTGCTTTCAACCGCCGGGTAAACGAGGCGCTGGCCACGTGACAGATGCCACGGCCACCGCCCGCATCTTGCGGTAAGGTTCAGCCTGTGCGCGCCAGACGCCCGTACCGAGGAAACCCGATGTCCCCCTACCAAGAACCACACACCCAAGACGACCTGACCCGCACCCTGGTCACGGCCCCCGCGTCCACCGGCTCCGGCTGGGCCGGCCGCGTGCTGCTGCTGCTCGCCCTCGGCGCAGGCGCCACCTTTCTGGGCTATTCCGGCTACAACTACTGGAAAAACAACGCCAAAGACGCGCGCCTGACCAGCGTCACCGTCTTCGGCAAAACCTTCCACCTGCCCGGTGCCGACACCGACACCACCCTGGCCCCGCCGCTGGCCACCTTGCCCGCCATTGACGTGGCCAACGCCCCGCCACCCGCCGCCACACCCGGCCGCAGCGGTGGGGGGGGTGGCGGCCACCGCAACAGCCGCGCCACTGGCAACGAGCTGCTGGTCTACCCACTGCCGCCCACGGCCGACGGCAAACCGGTGGACACCGGCCCACCCAAGCCCCTGCCCACGGCAGAGATCGCCGGCGTTGGCGGCATTGCCCACATCGAGGTCGGCCGCAGCCGGCAACAGCAGGCCGAAGCCGCCGCCGCCATTGCCCAACCCGCCGACCGGGGCGCCGAATGCGACCTCTTGCGCGCCCGCAACAACGAGCTGGACGCGATGGTCCGGCAACCGCATTCGCCCCGCGTGCTGGAGGGCCTGAAAGACGAACGCAAACGCGCCACCGCCCGCCTGGGAGCCCTGCGTTGCTGACCACCACCGCACCCCCCATTTCCCTGCAGGCCTTGCAGGCCATGCCCCTGGCCGAGTGGCAAGCCGTGTTGTCTGGCCCGCCAGAAGACGCCGCCCGCTGGGTGGGCACCGCCGCGCAGCTGGGCCACGCCGAAGCGCAGGCCGTGTTCGGCCAGTGGCTGCTGGACGGCCACGGCCTGCCGCGCGACGCCACACAGGCGCTGTACTGGTTTTTGCACGCCGCCCAACAGGGCCACGCCATGGGCATGAACATGGCCGGCCGCTGCCACGAACAAGGCTGGGGCACGGCGGTGGACTTTGGCAAAGCCGCCCACTGGTACCAGCAAGCCATCCGCACCGCCGCGCTGCCCCAGGCCCGCTACAACCTGGCCAACCTGCTGGCCAGCGGCCACGGTGTGGCACAGAACCACGCCGAAGCGCTGGCGCTGTACCAACAGGCCGCCGAACAGGGCTACGCCAAGGCCTTTGCCAAACTCGGCAGATATTACGAAGACGGCCTGGTGGTGCCGCAAGACGCCGACATCGCGCTGCGCTGCTACCAGCGCGGCGCCGAAGGCGGCGACTTCCGTGGCCAGTTTTGCTACGCCGGCATGCTCGCCGCCCAGGGCCGCCAGGCCGAAGCCCTGCACTGGCTCGCCCTGGTGCCCAGCACCGCCACCCCACGCTACCTGCGCGAAGCAGGCGCACTGCTGCTGCAGTCACCCAACGCCGACTTCAAAGCCATTGGCAGCCAGATGCTGGCGCAGGCAGACGCTCACATGGCCGTCGCGGCCGCCTGAATGCTATTGTTTGTGTAGCTGAATCGCTAGCCTGCACTAGGGCTTGCGGCCGATTTGGTTTGAAAACAGCCGCCACGAAGCACGTCAGAGCGCTTCAGAGCCTGCGCGGCACCAATTCCCGGTAACCCGTGGCCCCGTCCACCGCCCGGCTGAACGCCCAGCCCGGCAGCAGCGCCACCACCACCTCGGCGGTGGTGCGCACCAGGCTGCCCGGCATCAGGTGGCCACCCGTCACCGCGCCCCGCGCGTCAGACACACTGGCATGCAGGTGCGCGCCGTCCAGGCTCAATGTGCCACTGAGCGTGAGCAACTCCAGCGGCGCAAGCGTCTCGGTGCCCTCGGGTTCGGCCGCGTAGCGCAGCACCACGCGCGACAGGCTACCCACCGCAGAGACGATGCAACCGGCGCTGACACCGTGCGTGCGCGCAAGGTCGGCAAACGCCGCCTCCAGCGCGGGCCGCAAATCGGCACCAGGGGGCAGGCGCAGGACGTGGATGTGCATGGTGGGCCGGGTCGGTGCGTCAGGCCGCTTCAAGGTAACGCCGCACCGCCGCCGGCACCGCCTGGCGCTGGGCCTGCTGCACGCGCAACAGCAGCGCATGGTGCGCCTGCGCCACCGCGTAGCGCTGGCACAGGTCACGCTGAATGCAGCCCAGCAACGCGGCCGCCATCTCGGCATCGGCCAGCGCCCGGTGGGCCTGGCCCGAAGACGGCAGCCCATGAAACGCCGCCAGCGATCCAAGCTTGTGGTTGGGCGCCTCGGGGTAGAGCCGCCGTGCCAGCAACAGCGTGCAGGCAAACAGCTGCGGCGCCGCGTGCCCCACCCGCGCCAACTCCGCCGCCCAGAAGCGCCTATCGAACGACGCGTTGTGCGCCACCATCGGCGCACTGCCCACAAAGCGGCTGGCCTCCGCCATCACCACCTCGGCCGGCGGCGCGGCCGCCACCATCGCGTTGCTGATGCCGGTATAGGCCTCGATGAACGGCGAGATGCGCACGCCGGCATTCATCAGGCTCTGAAAACGGTCAACGATCCGGTCGCCTTCCACCAGCACGATGGCCACCTCGGTGGCGCGGTCGCCCATGTCGGGGGAGAGGCCGGTGGTTTCGAAGTCGATGACGGCGATGGGGGGCATGGTGAACGCCGTTGCGGGCAAAGACGCCTACGGCTCCAGCTCTGCCAGCAGCGCCACCACGGCCGCCTGCAGCTCAGGCAGCGA
Source organism: Pseudomonadota bacterium (assembly GCA_040384665.1). Classification (GTDB taxonomy): domain Bacteria; phylum Pseudomonadota; class Gammaproteobacteria; order Burkholderiales; family Burkholderiaceae_C; genus PCRC01. Next base: position 2,101 of record JAZKIY010000019.1, on the reverse strand, counting down.
CTGCTGGACAACGCCCCACACCGTGTCGTGGTCCACCAGCGCATAGCCGTGAATCAGCTGGTTTCTGAAAGCCACGATCTGCGGGAGGTGCGGCACCCGTTGCGCCAATGTGGCATCTGCTTTGGAAAGCTGGTTGAGCGCCTCGCCAATCACCTCGAACTTGCGCTCTACCGCAGAATGAACCAGCGCCGACTGTGCGTAGGCGTTGACATCAAGGCCCACAACGAACGACGCAATGGCTTGCGCTGCTTCGCGCACGTCCCACAACCACATGCGCGGGTCACGCTGCATACACCAACTCGCGGGCGCTGTTGACGCTGGCCAGCAAATAGGGGTTGCGCAAGGTCGCGGGCTCGACCAGATCGACGCCGCGCTGCAGCAGCGCCTCCAGATCGGCCTTCAAAGCAAAGTAACTCTCCAGACCCCGCTTGGTGCCCGTTGCAAACTCCACCAGAAAATCGGCGTCGCTGGTCAGCGGGTCAAAGTCTGTTGCGCGCGCAGCCGAGCCAAACACCTCTAGCTTGCGGATGTGGTGTTGCTGGCATATGCGCGAGATGGCGGCGCGGTTTTGGTCGATCAGTAAGTGCATGGGATGTTTGGGTGCTGGAAAAGTCCGAGAACACCAAGTCAGTTAAACAGCGCATCTTCAACTGCGGCGAGCGCGTCGTCCATGATGTCTTCCAAACACACCCGGCCGGCCCGCAACTCCAACTCTTCGATATAAATCCTAGCAACAGCAATATTCGACTTTTGCCGAGGACGCTCCTTTTCAACCGCATCTAAGATTTCACGAAAACTGTCTAATCGTAAGAAAAGTCTTGAAGAGTCGTTTTGCGGTCCGCCAACCGAAGTCCTAACCTCCCTAAAAAAAGGCCGATCGAACTTACTTCCCGGCAAGCTAACGGCCAGTATCGAGTGATGAGCAGCAATATTTCGAAGGGCTTTGAAGAACCGATTAACGCTGATTGCTTTCAGCTTGGCTTTTTCGGCATCGCTCGACATTTCTTCTATGCCAGCGTAAGCAAATAGGAACGCATCGAAATACGCACTCATCAACCAATACGAGTCGATGGGTGGCCCACAATTTAACTTGTACTGACCAAGAAAATACTTCGCGTGCGAAAGTCGAAGCTCGACTGGCGTAACTTTAGACAGGCTTAATTCATCCACGCAAAGTCACTCCCATATTGCCGATAGTTCACCGCATAAAGGTTGCCTCTGTCAAACGTCAATATTCGCCGCCCTTAAAGCATTCTGCTCAATGAACTCCCGACGCGGCTCCACCTCGTCGCCCATCAGCATGGTGAACACGCGGTCGGCTTCGATGGCGTCGTCGATCTGCACGCGCAGCAGGCGGCGCACGGTGGGGTCCATGGTGGTTTCCCACAGCTGGGCGGGGTTCATTTCGCCCAGGCCCTTGTAGCGCTGGCGGGCGGTGGCGTGTTCGGCCTGGCCGATCAGCCAGCGCATGGCCTGGCGGAAGTCGCTGACCTTTTCTTCTTTTTGCCGTTCGCCTTCGCCACGCAGCACCTTGGCGCCGTCGCCCAGCAGGCCGCGGAAGGTGTTGGCGGCTTCGCTCAATGCGGCGTAGTCGGCGCCGTGCACGAAGTCTTGTGTGATGACGCTGCTCTTGATGTTGCCGTGGTGGCGGCGGCTGATGCGCAGGATGGGTTTGTCGCTGCGCACGTCAAATTCGCTCGCCACTTCGGCGGGGATGCCGGTGGCGCTCAGCTCGCGCAGCTTGGCCTGCAGCGCCACGGCCGAGGCTTCGGCTTCGGCCGGGGTGTCGAGGTTCAGGGCCACGCCGTCGGCGATGGCGCGCAGGGCTTCGGCGTCCATGAAGCCGCCCAGGCGGGCAATCACGGCCTCGGCCAGCTGGTGCTTGCGCGCCAGTTCGCCCAGCGTGTCGCCGCTGATGGTGGTGGACGCGGCGCCGCCGGTTTCCACACTCGCGCCGTTGAGCGCGATGCGCAGCAGAAAACGGTCCAGCTCGCCGCCGTCTTTCAAATACTGTTCTTCCTTGCCGACCTTCACTTTGTACAGCGGTGGCTGCGCGATGTAGATGTGGCCGCGCTCCACCAGCTCGGGCATCTGGCGGTAG
>JAZKIY010000018.1:0-4514 GCA_040384665.1 Pseudomonadota bacterium | reverse complement strand
GTGCCCGCAAGATCCAGCGTTTCCTGAGCCAGCCTTTCCACGTTGCTGAAGTGTTTACCGGCTCGCCCGGCAAATACGTCAGCCTGGCTGAAACCATTCGCGGCTTCAAGATGATTGTGGCCGGCGAGTGTGACCACCTGCCAGAGCAGGCCTTCTACATGGTCGGCACGATTGACGAAGCCTTCGAGAAGGCCAAGAAGGTCTAAGTCATGGACACCACCCACACCATCCACGTCGATGTTGTCAGTGCCGAGGAGTCCATCTTCTCGGGCGAGGCCAAGTTCGTGGCTCTGCCGGGCGAGGCGGGCGAGCTGGGGATCTACCCGCGCCACACACCGCTGATCACCCGCATCAAACCTGGTGCTGTGCGGATTGAAAAAGCCGATGGCACGGAAGAGTTTGTTTTTGTCGCCGGTGGCCTGCTTGAAGTGCAGCCCCACTGCGTGACGGTGCTCAGCGACACCGCCATTCGCGGCAAGGACCTCGACGAAGCCAAGGCCAGCACCGCCAAAGCGGCTGCTGAAGAGGCTCTGAAAAACGCCAAGAGCGATATCGATATCGCGATGGCCCAGTCCGAGCTGGCCGTGATGGCCGCCCAGATTGCCGCGTTGCGCAAGTACCGCCAGAAAAAATAAGGCACCAACGCTGCCTGTCAAAGCCCCTGTCGAAAGCCAGGGGCTTTTTTCATGGCCGGGCGCACGGTGACATCCGTGGTTCTTCCTCGCTGTCGGTTCCTGCTGACATCGCGAAGGCCGGCCGGCGTGATGCCGGACCAGGTAAGCGGCGCTAGGATGGGCCCATGATTCGACGTTCTGGTCATACCGCATGAGGCGGACTGCAACAGGCGAAGCCGCAGCAGCCCCGGCCAAGGTCGCCAGTGCGGCGGCGGTGAAGAAGGCCTTGCTGAACTGGTTCGCTGCCCGCTCCTGGAAACCCTTTGCGTTCCAGCGCGAAGTCTGGGCGGCCGTGAAAAATGGTGAATCCGGCCTGCTGCATGCCACCACCGGTTCCGGAAAAACCTATGCGGTCTGGCTGGCCGCCCTACAGGCCTTCGCCCCATTGCGTTCCGCCAGGGCTTCCGCGACAGCGCCACCCTTGACCGTGCTGTGGCTCACACCCATGCGCGCGCTCGCCGCTGACACCGTTCGCGCCTTGCAAGCCCCACTGGACGCGCTGGAAGCCGCCCATCCTGGCGCGGTGCCATGGACGGTCGGTGCCCGTACCGGCGACACGGCCAGCGGCGAGCGCAGCGCCCAGGCGCGGCGTCTTCCTTCGGTGCTGGTCACCACGCCCGAAAGCCTGTCGGTGCTGCTGTCGCGCGCCGATGCGAAAGAAGTGCTGGGCACATTGCGGATGGTGGTGGTCGATGAATGGCATGAGCTGCTGGGCAACAAGCGCGGCGTGCAGGTACAGCTCGCCCTGGCCCGGTTAAAGGCCTGGCGTACTGCCGCTGATGAAAAGGCCCTGTCGATCTGGGGCATGTCGGCGACGCTGGGCAACCTCGACGAAGCCATGGCCAGCCTGCTCGGTCATTCCGGCGGCACGCTGGTGCAGGGCCAGGTGCCCAAAAAACTCATCATCGATTCCCTGCTGCCTGCGACAAGCGAACGCTTCCCCTGGGGCGGCCACCTGGGCCTGACCATGCTGCCGCAGGTCATCGAGGAGATCGCGCACAGCAGCACCACGCTGGTGTTCACCAACACTCGCTCGCAGTCCGAAATCTGGTACCAGGCGCTGCTGGCGGCCAAACCCGAGTGGGCTGGCCTGATTGCCTTGCACCACGGCTCGCTGGACCGCGGCGTGCGCGAGTGGGTGGAGCTGGGCCTGAAAAACGGTGAGCTGCGTGCGGTGGTGTGTACGTCCAGCCTGGACCTCGGCGTGGACTTCCTGCCGGTTGAACGCGTGTTGCAGATCGGTTCACCCAAGGGTGTGGCGCGCCTGTTGCAGCGCGCCGGCCGATCGGGCCACGCGCCGGGAAGGCCTTCGCGCCTGACCCTGGTGCCGACGCACAGCATCGAGATGGTGGAAGGCGCCGCCGCGCGTGCAGCGATTGCGGCCGGCCATATCGAGGCGCGCAGCTCGCCCGAACAGCCGCTGGACGTGCTGGTGCAGCACTTGGTGACGGTGGCCCTGGGCGGCGGTTTTGAGCCTGAAGACCTGTATGCCGAGGTGCGCAGCACGGCTGCTTATGCGCGGCTGTCGCGAGAGAGCTGGGACTGGTGTCTGTCTTTCGTGCGTCAGGGGGGGCCGTCGCTTGCGGCCTACCCCGACTACCGGCGTGCGGTGCCCGATGAAGAAGGTGTCTGGCGCGTACCGGATACGAGGCTGGCGCGGCGCCACCGCATGAACATTGGCACCATCGTCAGCGACGCCAGCATGACAGTGCAGTACCTGGGGGGCGCAAAAATTGGCAGTGTGGAGGAAAGTTTTGCCGCACGTTTAAAACCCGGCGACTGTTTTCTGTTTGGTGGACGCCTGCTGGAACTGGTGCGCATCCGCGAGATGACGGCCTGGGTGCGCCGCGCCAGCGGCAAACGCCACGCGGTGCCGCGCTGGAACGGCGGGCGCATGCCGCTGTCGACCACGCTGGCCGATGCCGTGGTTCAGCAACTGGCGCTGGCCGGCGAGGGTCGTTACGACACGCCGGAACTGCAGCGCGTGCGGCCGCTGCTGGAGATACAGCAGCAGTGGTCGACTTTGCCGACACCGCAAACCTTGCTGGCAGAGTTGCTCAAAACCCGCGAGGGCTGGCACCTGTTTCTTTACCCGTTTGCCGGGCGCCATGTGCATCTGGGTCTGGCCAGCCTGATCGCCTGGCGGGTGGCGCAACACGCACCGCGCACATTTTCGATCGCCGTCAACGACTACGGTTTTGAACTCCTCTGCGCGCAGCAGGTGGACTGGCCAACCCTGCTGCCGCAGGTGCTGCAGGTGGGCCACGATGCAGAAGCACGGGATGCGATGACGCATGACGACGGCGAACAAGGCCTGCGCGCCGCCTTGCTGCACGAGGTGCTGCAGAGCCTGAACGCCAGCGAACTGGCACAGCGCCGCTTCCGAGAAATCGCCCGCGTCTCGGGCCTGATTTTCCAGGGCTACCCCGGCGAGAAACGCAGCAACAAACAGTTGCAGGCCTCGTCCTCGCTGTTCTGGGAGGTCTTCCGGAAATACGACCCGGCCAACAAGCTCTTGCTGCAGGCCGAGCATGAGCTGCTCGCGCAGGAGCTGGAGATCGGCCGCCTGCGCGCCAGCCTGGCGCGCATGAACACGCAACGCTTGGTATTGCAGATGTTGCCGCGCCCGACACCGTTTGCCTTCCCACTGATGGTCGAGCGGTTCCGCGAACAGCTGTCCAACGAAAGTGTGGCCGACCGGATCGCCCGCATCGTGCAGCAACTGGAGAAAGCCGCGGGGCAGGCGCCTGGTGGCATGGACGTCCCGGCACAGGATGCAGCACAGGTGCGCGACACGCTGGAGTTCGGCCGGGAGGGCGCTGCGGGCCTTTCAAAATCCGCCACTGGCAGACGCTCGTCACGGCGCAAACCTTCCCGGCCGCTGCCGCCGCTGTGATGAAAATCCTTACGCCTCCCGCTCCGCCGCTGGCTGTCAGCCATGCCGGTGAAAGCGTCTGGTTGTTGCCAGAACGCGCCCTGTGGTGGCCGGCACAGCGTGTGCTCTGGATCGCCGATCTGCACCTCGGCAAAGCAGCCACCTATCGCGCCCTCGGTCAGCCCGTGCCCGGTGGCACTACCCGCGAAAATCTGGCACGCATCAGCGCGCTGGTGCTCCATTACCAGCCGTCGCAACTGGTATTTCTCGGAGATTTTTTGCATGCGGCCCAGGCCCGCACCGTTTCCCTGCTGGACGCACTGGCGCAATGGCGCGCCTTGCACCCCGACCTGAACTGCACGCTGGTACGCGGCAACCACGACAGCCGGGCCGGCGATCCACCAGATTCACTGGGGATTCGCGTGGTGGACGAGCCCTGGCTGATCGGTCCGTTTGCCGCCTGCCACCATCCGCAGAAACATGCCAGCCATGGCGTGATTGCGGGTCACCTGCATCCGGCGTTGACGCTGCGCGGCCGGGGCCACGACCACTTGCGCCTGCCTTGTTTCTGCCTGGAGCCGGGGCTGGCCATCCTGCCGGCTTTTGGCGAATTCACCGGGGGCTGGACCGTGTTGCCGCAGCCCGGGCGGCGGCTGTACCCGGTGGGCGGCGAGGCCGTCTGGCGGTTACCGGACGGCCTGGAGTCTTGAGAAAAATCGGGCTGCAGCCCTTATGGGGTATGCGTGATCAGCTATAAAATCAATAGCAAAAACACACGTGAGGCAAGGACTATTGCAGCAAGGGCGAATCCGGCAACTCGTTGGGATTCGTGTACGCGGTTGCATCGCCGACTGCAAAGTGCGCCATCAGCAGCGCCGAGGTTTCTTCCAGCGCCTGGGTCAGGCCGTCTTCGTAGCGCTTTTCCTTGAAGGCTTCGGCCATGCGCACCACCATGGCCTGCCATT
>JAZKIY010000017.1:0-5349 GCA_040384665.1 Pseudomonadota bacterium | reverse complement strand
GGTCCAGCTCGTCGTGCAGGTACTTGTCGAACTCGGCCACCACCTCGCGCGGCTTCAGGCGTTTGCCATCGGCGCTGAGCCACTCGACCCAGCCGGCCATCATGCGCATCAGGCTCAGGTCCTTGTCGATGGCGGGCAGCATGTTGGGCCGCAGCACCTTGACGGCCACGTCCCGCACCCGCCCCGAGCTGTCGCGCAGGGTGGCGAAATGCACCTGGGCAATCGACGCACTGGCCACCGGCGTGTGCTCGAAACTGACAAAAATCTCGTTCAGCGGGCGTTTGAATGCCCGCTCGATGGACGCAATCGCAACCTCTGACGGAAACGGCGGCACCCGGTCCTGCAGCCGGGCCAGCTCGTCGGCAATGTCGGCCGGCAACAGGTCGCGCCGGGTGGACAGCACCTGGCCAAATTTCACGAAGATCGGGCCGAGTTGTTCCAGCGCCTCGCGCAGGCGTTGGCCACGCGGGGCGTTGGTGCGGCGGCCAAAAAACAGCACACGGGCCAGGAGGTGCAGCGTGGGCCGGTTGAAGCTGGTCAGCACCAGCTCGTCGAGCCCGTGCCGCAGCACGATCCAGACAATCGCGATGCCACGGGCCACACGGCCGAGGCTGCCCGTCAGCCAGCCCATCACCCGGTGGACTTTCCGTCAGGCACCGGGGCGCGGCGGGCAATGAATTCGCGCAGCGCAGCCGCAGCACGGCGTGCCGTCTGGCCCAGGGTGTGGGCAGGCGCGTCACCGATCAGGCGCGACAGGTCTTCTTCCAGGTCCCAGCGCACATGGTCCACCAGCCAGCCAACCTCGGCCGCCAGCTGCACATCGCCCTCGATCTTGATGGGTGGCTTGTCACCGCGCAGCGCCGCTTGCGCCAGTGCCAGCGGCGAGCTTTCCTGCACGCTGAGGCAGAGGTCGGGCACACGTGCGCTGGCACCGGGCAGCACGCGGTCCAGCAAGCCTGCCGGGGTGGCCACCAGCTGCAACGACAGGTGGCGCCATTCGACGCGCACCGTGCGCCCCTGTTGCCGCGCCAGCCGCGCCTGGGCTTCGGGTTCCTGCATCAGCACGTGGTTGAGCAGCAGCACGGCGCGGTGCTGGACTTCGTCAACCAGCCAGTCGGGTGGCTTGACGCTGGTGGCGAGGCGGTCCAGCAGGCCGTCCAGAAAAGACAGTGGGGGGGTGGATTGCATGCGCTGATTATCCGGTGGAAACCGGTGTCAGCCGCACAAGAAAAAGCCCACCCGAGTGGGACACTCGGGTGGGCTTCAGGGAAGCTGTGGGGGCCGCCGGATTACTGCAGCGCCTGCACCCCGGCAACCAGCCAGCCGGCCGAACCGTCTTTGGGTTTGGTCATGTTCCACACCTCGCGGAACGGGCTGGGGCCGGCCGATGGCTGTTCGCGGATCATGCCGGAGAACTCGACGCTGGCCATGTAGGCCTCGCTGAGTTCTTCAATGCCCAGCAGCTGCGCGTTGAGCATGACCACGTCGGTCTGGTTGGTGCTGCCACCGGTGTGGGTCTCGCGGTCGGCCAGCTGCTGGCGGATTTCGCTCAGCATGTCGTCGGTCATCATGGCACGCAGCGAGGGGATGTCGGAGGCATCCCAGGCGGCCTGCAGGCGGGTGAAGTTGGCCTTGGCCTGGGTCAGGAAGGATTCGCGGTCAAAGCCGTCTGGCACACCCCAGGATTGGGTGCCCGTCAGGCCCGAGCCAATCACCACACCGCCACCGTCTGCCGAACCACCTGCGGGGAAACGCGAGCTGTCAAACGACATGCTGTTGCGCTCCCAGGGCCGGGCAGAGGCGTCGTTGCCGACGTTGTTGGGGCTGTACGCGCCGGGCGTCTGGGCCGACGCGGCCGCGCCTTGAAAGGCAAGGCGGCCATTGCCGGCCGCGCCGTTCTTGCGCGCGCGCATCACCATGCCCACCACCGCCATGATCGCAAAAGCGAGCAGCGCAAACATCAGGATCTGGCCAAAAGCTTCGCCCAGGCCGAGCGAGCTGGCCAACCAGGCCAGACCCAGACCTGCGGCCAGGCCGCCGAGCATCGCGCCCCAGGGGCGCTTGGGCGCAGCCGCTGCGGCATTGGGGGCTGCCGTGGCGGGCTTGGCCGCCGCCGCATTGGTCACGCCTGGCTGCGCAGCCGGTGGGGTTGCGTCGCGCTGCGTGACGTTGCTGGACTGGCGGCCAACAGAACTGCCACCGCCCAGCCGCTTGGCTTCTGCATCGAAACCGGTGGTCACCAGCGCGGCCGCCAGCACCATCAAAGCTAAAAATTTCATGTTTGTCTCCAGAAAATAACCAGACCTGCTGCCTACAAACCCAAGTTTCCCACAACAGGTCAGCACTTGATACCCACGTGCAGGGCCACCACGCCGCCAGCAAGGTTGTGGAAGTCCACATGGCCGAAACCGTTGGCCTGCATCAGCCCCTTCAGCGCCTGTTGGTCGGGGTGCATGCGGATGGATTCGGCCAGGTAGCGGTAGCTGGCGTCGTCACCCGCCACCAGCTTGCCGAGGCGCGGCAACACGCTGAAGGAGTACCAGTCGTAGAGTTTTTCCAGGGGTTTGGCGACTTTGGAGAACTCCAATACCAGCAGCTTGCCACCGGGTTTGAGCACACGGGCCATCTCGGTCAGCGCCATGTCTTTGTGGGTCATGTTGCGCAGGCCAAAGGCAACGCTGACGAGGTCAAAGCGGCCGCTGGCAAAGGGCAGCTTCTCGGCATCGCACACCAGTGTGGGCAGTGCCAGGCCGGCGTCGAGCAGGCGGTCGCGGCCGGTGCGCAGCATGGCTTCGTTGATGTCGGTGTGCACCACCGTGCCGGTGGGGCCCACCTGCTTGGCGAAAGCCTGCGACAGGTCACCGGTGCCGCCGGCAATGTCGAGCACCTGGTCGCCCTCGCGCAGGTTAGCGACCATCACGGTGTAGGCCTTCCAGGCTCGGTGCAGGCCCATCGACATCAGGTCGTTCATCAGGTCGTACTTGGGCGCGACGGAGTCGAACACGCCGCGCACGCGGCTGGCCTTCTCGCGCTCGTCAACCGACTGGAAACCGAAGTGGGTGTTGCTCATGGCAGAAATGGTAGGGGCGAAAGGCCCTGCACGTGCCGGTGGACGCCCAGAACCCCGACAAATTGTCGGTATTTTGATGAAATCGGGCTCGGGCCCTAGTAAAATCTGAGGGTAACGCTATAAAAAGAGAAGCATTCTGGCAAGACGGTCAGTGGCTGCCGCAGGCATGGCCGCCCTTCTCGGGCATGGGCGCGTCGCGCTCCACGCCAGCGGCTGCGAGCCGCGCGGCGTAGTCGGCCCAGAGCTGCTCTTGCTGCGCACCCAGAAAGTACAGGAAGTCCCAGGAAAAGATGCCGCTGTCGTGGCCGTCAGAAAACGTCGGTTGCACCGCGTAGTTGCCCACCGGGGCGAGGCCGGTGATGCCCACCTCGCGCTTGCCGGTCTGCAGCACTTCCTGGCCGGGGCCGTGGCCCTGCACCTCGGCCGAAGGCGAGTTGATGCGCATCAGCTCGAAGGGAATGCGAAAGCGCGCGCCGTCGGAGAATGAGATTTCCAGCACGCGCGAAGCGCTGTGCACGGTGATGTCTTGGGGCGTTGGCGCCCCGGCTTGCAAGCCGGCCATGGGTTCATCCTGCGCACGAAGCGCTGTCAACACAAAACTGAATTATCGCGGCGCGCATCGCGTCGTCCAGCATGGGCAGACGCTGGCGCACGCGGGCGAGTTGCGCTTCGTCCGCTGGACGGCGGGCAGGCGCCCAGACCGGGTCGGGGAAGTGCGTGTCGTCGGCAAACCGGGCAACCACATGCCAGTGCAGGTGCGGCACCATGTTGCCGAGCGCGGCGAGGTTGATTTTGGTCGGCTGCAACTGCGTGCGCAGCACCTGCTCCACCGTGGCCACAACGGCCATGCACTCGGCCCGGTCACCGGGCGACAGGTCCGAGAACTCGGCCACATGGTCGGTCCAGACCACGCGGTAAAACGCCGGGAAGTTGGCCTCGTCGGCACGGATGACGCGCCATGTCGCGCCCCGGTGAACCAGCGTGCCGCCGTCACCGGCGCACAGCGCGCACAGGCTCACACCAGCACCCGCTCAATGCCGCCGTTGTTGGCAGACGCGATGTACGCCGGCATCCATTCCTGGCCGAGGATCTGGTTCGCCATCTCGACCACGATGTAGTCGGCTTCGAGCAGGCCGTTGTTCAGGTCGTTGCCGTAGCGCGTCAGGCCCTGCAGGCAGCTGGGGCAGCTGGTGAGGATCTTGATGTTGTCGTTGGCTCCGACCGTTCCGGTCGCGCGCAAGGCCGCTTCATCACGCTTCAGTTCTTCTTCCTTGCGGAAACGCACCTGGGTAGAAATGTCGGGCCGGGTCACGCCCAGCGTGCCGGACTCGCCGCAGCAGCGCTCGCTTTTCTTCACGTTGTCGCCGACCAGCGCCTTGACGGTCTTCATCGGGTCCTGCAGCTTCATCGGCGTGTGGCAGGGGTCGTGGTACAGGTAACCGCCTTGACCCGCGGGCAAAGTGATGCCTTTTTCGAGCAGGAACTCGTGGATATCGATGATGCGGCAGCCCGGGAAGATCTTGTCGAACTCGTAGCCCTGCAGCTGGTCGTAGCAGGTGCCGCAGCTCACCACCACGGTCTTGATGTCCAGGTAGTTCAGCGTGTTGGCCACGCGGTGGAACAGCACCCGGTTGTCGGTGATGATCTTCTCGGCCTTGTCGAACTGGCCGCTGCCGCGCTGCGGGTAGCCGCAGCACAGGTAGCCGGGCGGCAGCACCGTCTGCACGCCGGCATGCCACAGCATCGCCTGCGTCGCCAGCCCCACCTGCGAGAACAGCCGCTCCGAGCCGCAGCCGGGGAAATAGAACACCGCCTCGCTGTCGGCCGTCGTGCCCTTGGGGTCACGGATGATGGGCACGTAGTCGGCGTCCTCGATGTCCAGCAGCGCGCGCGCGGTCTTCTTCGGCAGGCCGCCGGGCATCTTCTTGTTGATGAAGTGGATCACCTGGGCCTTGATCGGTGCGGTGCCCACGGTCGCCGGCGGCGCGGCGGTCTGCTGGCGCGCCAGCTTGCGCAGCAGGTCGTTGGCCAGGCGCTGCGCCTTGAAGCCGACGTCGACCATCGCGCTGCGCATGAACTTGATCGTGTCCGGGTTCTTCGCGTTCAGGAACAGCATCGCCGCGGCGTTGCCGGGGCGAAAGCTCTTCTGCCCCATCTTGCGCAGCAGGTTGCGCATCGCCATCGACACGTCGCCGAAGTCGATCTTCACCGGGCAGGGCGCGAGACACTTGTGGCAGACCGTGCAGTGGTCGGCCACGTCCTCGAACTCCTCCCAGTGC
>JAZKIY010000016.1:2989-77540 GCA_040384665.1 Pseudomonadota bacterium | reverse complement strand
GTGTCGACGATGTTGATGTGCGTGCCTTCCCAGGTCACGGCGCAGTTCTTGGCCAGGATGGTGATGCCACGCTCTTTTTCAATCGCGTTGTTGTCCATCACGGTGTCGACCACTTTTTCGTGTTCGGCAAAGGTACCGGACTGGCGCAGCAGCTGGTCAACCATGGTGGTTTTGCCATGGTCAACGTGGGCGATGATGGCGATGTTGCGGATCTGTTTCTGGCTCATGGTGGTTTCCTGATGGCTGTTCACACGGTGGCGTGTGGCCGGTTTTCTAAAATCTGCTGAATGTCAATCGGGCTGAGGAGGCGGTCGGGAATCAACTCCCGGGCGCGGATGTGGGCCGCGCCCAGCAAGGCAGCCGGTTGCGTGCCAAACACGGCCACGGCGGGCTGGTCGTCCAGGTCCACCCGGCGGCGCAGGCCGCTCAAAAAGCGCCCCGCATTGTCGGCGTCGAGCGTGACGCGGGCATGACCCGCCAACAGCGACTCCACCGGCAGCAGGCAGGCCAGCCGCTCGTCTTCGGTCATGGCTTCCAGCGCCGCCAGCGTGACGCATGGCGCCAGCGTGAAGTCGCCGGTGCCGGTGCGGCGCAGCGCGCGCAGGTGGGCGCCGCAACCCAGGGCTTCGCCAATGTCTTCTGCCAGCGTGCGGATGTAGGTGCCCTTGGTGCAGGTTACTACTATTTTTATAGCGCTACCACAAGGATTCACTAAGGCTTGATCGCTATTTGGTTCAAAATTGACCTCTGAGGCACCGTCAAAGGCCAGCGAGAGCGCCAAAATCTCGACCGAACGCGCGGCACGCGCCACGGTCTGCCCGGCACGCGCGTACTCGTACAGCGCCTTGCCGTCTTTTTTCAGCGCGCTGTACATCGGCGGCACCTGCTCTTGGGGCCCCAAAAACTGCGCGGCCACGGCGGCGAGCTGTTCGGCCGTCACAGCCACAGGCCGGGTGCTGAGCACATCGCCCTCGGCGTCGCCGGTGGTGGTGGTCACGCCGAGCTGGGCAATCGCCTCGTAGGACTTGGGGGCGTCCAGCTGCAACTGGCTGAACTTGGTGGCGGCACCAAAACACAGTGGCAATACGCCAGTGGCCAGCGGGTCCAGCGTGCCGGTGTGGCCCGCTTTTTCCGCGCGCAGCAGCCATTTGGCTTTCTGCAGCGCGTCATTGCTGGAGAGTCCCAATGGCTTGTCGAGCAACAGCACCCCGTGCACGGGGCGCCTCACGACCCGTGTCCGTGGTGCGCTGGTGGTCATTCGCTGTCCTTGGCCCGCGAAGAGACCGCCTTGGCGATCAGCGCGTTCATGTCGGCCGCACGCTCGGTGGTGCGGTCGAACAGGAAGTGCAGCGTCGGCACGGTGTGGATGTGCAGCCGCTTGAACAGCCCGTTGCGCAGGAAACCAGCGGCCTGGTTCAGCGCCACTTCGCACTCTTTCGGGTCGCCCACCAGCACGCTGAAAAACACCTTGGCATGGGCGTAGTCCGGCGTGACCTCCACCGACTGTACGGTGACCATGCCGACGCGGGGGTCCTTCAGCTCGCGGGCGATCAGCTCGGTCAGATCGCGCTGGATCTGATCGGCCACCTTGAAGCTGCGGTTGGGGGTTGACGACTTGCGGGCGGGCATTACAGCGTTCTCGCGATTTCCTTGATCTCAAAGAACTCCAGCTGGTCATTGACCTGGATGTCGTTGTAATTCTTCAGCTTGATACCGCACTCGAAGCCTTCCTTGACCTCGCGCACATCGTCCTTGACGCGCTTGAGCGACTCCAGCTCGCCGGTGTAGATCACCACGTTGTCGCGCAACAGGCGGAATTTAGCCGTGCGGTTGACCAAGCCCGAGGTGACCATACAGCCTGCGACCGTACCGATCTTGGAGGCCACGAACACGGTGCGGATTTCCGCGGTGCCGATGACTTCTTCTTTCTTGTCCGGCGTCAACATGCCCGACATGGCGACCTTCAGCTCGTCCACCGCGTCGTAAATGATGCTGTAGTAGCGGATGTCCACGCCATTGCCTTCGGCCAGCTTGCGCGCGCCGGCATCGGCCCGCACGTTGAAGCCGATGATGACGGCCTTGGAGGCAATCGCCAGGTTGATGTCCGACTCGCTGATGCCACCCACGGCGGCATAGACCATCTGGACCTTGACCTCGTCGGTCGACAGCTTGAGCAGCGACTGCGACAGCGCTTCCTGCGAACCCTGCACGTCGGACTTGACGATGATGGGCAGCATCTTGACCTCGCCCGCCGTCATGTCGGAGAACATGTTCTCCAGCTTGGCGGCCTGCTGCTTGGCCAGCTTGGTGTTGCGGAACTTGCCGGCACGGTAGGTGGCGATTTCGCGCGCACGGCGCTCGTCGGTCAGCACCATGAACTCGTCGCCGGCCTGCGGCACTTCCGTCAGACCCTGGATTTCCACCGGGATCGACGGGCCTGCGGTCTTGATGGTGCGGCCGTTCTCGTCCAGCATGGCGCGCACGCGGCCATAGGTCTGGCCTGCCAACACCACGTCGCCGGTCTTCAGTGTGCCGGACTGCACCAGCACGGTGGCCACAGGGCCGCGGCCCTTGTCCAGCTGGGCTTCAATCACCAGGCCCTTGGCCATGGCGTCCACCGGCGCCTTCAGTTCCAGCACTTCGGCCTGCAGCAGCACCTGCTCCAGCAGTTCGTCAATGCCCTGGCCGGTCTTGGCAGACACCGAGACAAACGGCGACTCGCCGCCGTACTCTTCCGGCACCACCTGCTCGACCACCAGCTCCTGCTTGACGCGTTCCGGGTTGGCATCGGGCTTGTCGATCTTGTTGACCGCCACCACGATCGGCACACCGGCCGCTTTCGCGTGTTTGATGGCTTCGCGGGTCTGCGGCATCACGCCGTCGTCGGCTGCGACCACCAGGATCACGATGTCGGTGGCCTTGGCACCACGGGCCCGCATGGCGGTGAACGCCTCGTGGCCCGGGGTGTCGAGGAAGGACACCATGCCACGCGGGGTTTCCACGTGGTAGGCACCAATGTGCTGGGTGATGCCGCCGGCTTCGCCGGAAGCGACCTTGGCACGGCGGATGTAGTCCAGCAGCGAGGTCTTGCCGTGGTCAACGTGGCCCATGACGGTCACCACAGGGGCACGCGGCAGCGCTTCGCCTTCGGCGGCGCCCACGTCCTGGTCGGTGAAAGCTTCGGGATCGTCCAGCGCGGCCACGATGGCCTTGTGGCCCATTTCTTCCACCACGATCATGGCGGTGTCCTGGTCCAGCGGCTGGTTGATGGTGACCATCTGGCCCAGCTTCATCAGGTGCTTGATCACTTCGGACGACTTGACCGCCATCTTGTGCGCCAGTTCGGCCACGGTGATGGTTTCCGGCACGTGCACTTCGATCACGCGCGCTTCCACCGGTGCGGCCACAGCCACGTCACCCCGGTCGTTGCGGTCATTGCCACGGCGGCCACGCGGCCCGCCACGCCAGTTGCCACGGCCCACGCCGCCACTGCTGTCGCCACGGGTCTTGATTTCTTTCTTCTTGGCCGGGTCGCCCGCCCAGCTGGACGACAGCTTGGCGGATTTGACTTCCTTGTTGGCATCGCCAGGTGCCGCCGCAGCGCCGGGCGCGGGTTTGGCCGTGGCCGAGCCCGCTGGCTTGTGCAGCGTGCCCTTCATGCCGGGCTTGTTCGGGTCCACCTTGACGGCGGGCTTGAGCTCTTCCGGCTTCTTGGCCGTCAACACCTTTTTGGGCGTGGACATCATGGTGCGGATGGCGGCGGCCTCGGCCTCGGCGCGGCGACGGCGGTCCTGCAGGTCCACCGTGCGGGCGGCTTCGTCGTCGGAGCGGGCCTTGGATTCGGCCTCGGTCTTCAGACGCGCTTCTTCCTTGGCAGCCGCTTCAGCGGCGGCGCGCTGCGCCTTGGCTTCCATTGCCGAGGCGTCGTTCATCGTGGCCTTGTCGGCCAACGCCTCTTTCTTGGCACGTTCGGCGGCTTCGTAGGCGGCGGCGCGTTCGGCGGCCTCGCGTTCGCGGGCCTCGTTGGTCTCGCGCAGGCGGCGCTTTTCAGTCAGGTCTTCTTCCTGGCGGCGCAGCAGCTCGGCATGGCGGCGCGCCTCTTCCTCACGGCGGGCGAGTTCAGCGTCGTCAATGCCCGCCGGGGCCTGCACCTCGGGCGCGGGTGCCTCAATCGCAGGTGCGGGGGTGGCTTCCAGCTCGTCGTCACGCTTGATGAAGGTGCGCTTCTTGCGCACCTCGACCTGGATCGTGCGGGCGCGTCCGGTGGCGTCGGCCTGCTTGATCTCGCTGGTGGATTTCTTCACCAGCGTGATCTTCTTGCGGTCGGCCACGACAGTGCCGTGGCTGACTTGCAGGAAACCAAGCAGGCGCTGTTTGTCGGCGTCGTTCAGCGCATCGCTGACGCTGGACTTGGCGACCCCGGCAGCCTTGAGCTGGTCAAGCAGGGTTTCGGGTGATTTTTTGAGTTCTGCAGCGAACTCGGCAACGGTGGTACTGGGCATATCTGGCGTTCCTGGTGATGGCCTTCATGACCCAGACTCTTCGTCGGCGTCACTGGTAAACCAGTGCGCGCGAGCGGTCATGATCAGGGCGGTGGCCTCTTCCGCAGTCTGGCCGGTGATGTCGGTGAGTTCGTCCGTGGCCAGGTCGGCCAGGTCGTCGCGGCTGTGCACGCCCGCCTCGGTGAGTTGGGCGATCAGTTCGGGCGTCAGGCCCTCGATGTCGCGCAGCGCCTGGGAAACGGTTTCAACACCCTCTTCCTTGGCGATTTCCAGTGTCAGCAGCACGTCCTTGGCGCGGGCACGGAGTTCGTTCACCGTGTCTTCGTCAAAGCTCTCGATTTCCAGCATTTCCTGGATCGGCACGTAGGCCACTTCTTCCAGGCTGGTGAAGCCTTCGGCGATCAGGATGTCGGCCACTTCCTCGTCCACGTCGAGCTTCTCGGTGAACAGGGCGCGGATCGAACCGGTTTCGTCGGCGTTCTTCTGCGCCGACTCGGTGGCGTCCATGATGTTGATCTTCCAGCCGGTCAGCTCGGACGCCAGGCGCACGTTCTGGCCGCCACGGCCAATGGCGATGGCGAGGTTTTCCTCGTCCACCACCACGTCCATCGCGTGGCGCTCTTCGTCCACCACGATGGACGACACGTTGGCCGGGGCCAATGCGCCAATCACAAACTGCGCCGGGTCTTCGCTCCACAGCACGATGTCGACGCGTTCGCCGGCCAGTTCGTTGGTGACCGAGTTGACGCGGGTGCCGCGCACACCGACGCAGGTGCCGATGGGGTCAACCCGTTTGTCGTGGCTCAGCACCGCGATCTTGGCGCGCGAACCGGGGTCACGGGCGCAGGACTTGATCTCCAGCAGGCCCTGTTCGATCTCGGGCACCTCGTGCTTGAACAGCTCCGTCATGTACTCGGGTGCGCTGCGCGACAACAAAATCGGCGCGCCACGCAAGGTCAGGTCCACCGACATGATCATGGCCCGCACCCGGTCGCCGGTGCGCAGGTTTTCTTTCGGGATCATCTCGCTGCGCTTGAGGCGGCCTTCAACCCGGCCGCTTTCAACGATCAGATCGCCCTTGTCGAGGCGCTTGACGGTGCCGACAAAAATATTGTCGCCGCGCGACATGAAGTCGTTCAGCAGCATCTCGCGTTCGGCGTCGCGGATTTTTTGCAGAATGACCTGCTTGGCGGCCATGGCGCCAATGCGGCCAATCGGCACCGACTCGACGCCTTCTTCGATGTACTCGCCCTCTTCCACATCGGCGATGCGTTCCTTGGCGTCCATCAGCAGCTCTTCGGCGTCCGGGTTCTGCAGGCCGGCCTCGTCGGGCACCACCAGCCAGCGGCGGAAGGTTTCGTAGCTGCCGCTGTCGCGGTCCACCGCGACGCGGATGTCCACGTCGCCGGCATAGAGCTTTTTCGTGGCCTGCGCCAGCGCCGACTCCACCGCTGCGAACACCACGTCGCGTTCGACGCTTTTTTCGCGCGAGATGGCATCCACCAACATCAACATTTCGCGATTCATGCCACTGCACTCCTGTCTAAATCTGCGGACCGTCCGGCGTTGCCACCGGCACCGACCCGAACTGCGTTTTGGGTTTGTCCCGGTGCATCACCGGGCACGTTGTTGCGCTGCGCCATCATTCGGCCACGTCCTTGGGCCTGCGGCCCTTGAAGTCCACAATCGGCGCCAGCCGCGCGTCGCGTATCTCTTCCAGCGTGAAGCCCAGGGCACTCATCGGCACCGGGCTGCGCTTGCGGCTGACTTTCTGACCTGGCTTGGCTTGCGGCGCATCGCTCCAGACCACCTGCCAGCCAGCCTCTGTTTTTTCCAGCGTGCCACGAAACTTCTTGCGGTTGGCGTTCACGTAGCCGGCGGGCACTGTGGCGCCCGGCTCAACCACACCGGCCAGGCCCGCTGCCGCGTTGGACGCCGCCACCGCCGCGCTGCCGATCGGCGCCTTCAGCGTGATGTCCACCACCTCGCCCACAAAACGCTCAAAGTCCTGTGCGTGCCGCAAAGGCCGGTCAATCCCGGGCGACGACACTTCCAGACGCTGGTACACCACCCCGTCAACCTCCAGCGCAAACTGCAGCTGGCGCGTGACTTTCTCGCAGTCTTCCACCGTCACAAACTGCTCGACGCCGGCGACCCAGGGCAAATCGATCGTGATGCGCAGCAAGCCCCCGGCGGAACGTTCCACCTCAATCAGGTCATAGCCGAAGCCGGCCACGGTTTGCTCGACGATTTGCTGCAGTGCCACTGTCTGGTTGAACCCCGGAATCGCGTGAAAAACACGCGGTGTGAAAAACGATCGGCCAAAAAAAACGGGCGGTAAATACCCGCCCGTTTGGTCGTGAAGTGCGCATTGTACCCGGGGAAGACCCTGATATCAAGCCCATTGTCGCTGGCGTTGGCCGCCAGCCCGCCCTTTAGTGGGCCGCCGGCAGCAAAAATTCACGGCTGACGTGCATGCCCAGCTCGTTGACGCGGTCCAGGAACTGCGTCAGGAAGGCGTGCAGGCCGGTGGCCAGGATTTCGTCGATGCGGCCGTACTGCAGCTCGGCACGCAGTTTGCCGGCCCGGCGCAGGGTTTCGCTGGCCGGTTCGCCCGCCACCATGGCCAGGTTGCCAACCACCTCGTTCAGGCTGGCGTGCAGCGAACGCGGCATGTCGGGCCGCAAAATCAGCAGTTCGGCCACCCGTTCGGGTTTGATCACGTCGCGGTAGACCTTGCGGTAGATTTCGAAGCCGGAGACGCTGCGCAAAATCGCGCTCCAGTGGTAGAAGTCGTACTCTTGGTCTTTTTCGCTGGCGGCGCCATAAAAGTCGCTCTGCAGGGCGTGAAACTTCACGTCCACCAGCCGGGCGGTGTTGTCGGCCCGCTCCAGGAAGGTGCCGAGGCGCATGAAGTACAGCGCCTCGTCCATCAGCATCGTGCCCACCGTCACGCCGCGCGACAGGTGCGAGCGGAACTTCACCCACTCGAAAAACTGCGCCGGGTCGCTCTCGAATTCGCCGGAACGCAACATGCGGTTCAGCTCGAGCCAAGTCTGGTTTTGCGTCTCCCAGACCTCGGTGGTGAGGGTGCCGCGCACGGCGCGGGCGTTCTCGCGGGCGGCGCGCAGGCAGGAAATGATGCTCGACGGGTTGCTTTCGTCGCGCACCATGAATTCCATCACTTCAGACGACTTGAAGTTCTCGTGTTTGGCCTTGTAGGCCGGCAGCAGCTCGCTGATACTCAGCAGGCCTTTCCAGCCGAGTTCTGCCACGGCCGTGGACTGGGGCAACAGCGCGGTCTGGTAGTTCACATCGAGCATGCGCGCGGTGTTTTCGGCGCGCTCGGTGTAGCGCGACATCCAGAACAAATGGTCGGCGGTTCGTGAAAGCATCGTGATTCCTTTTTGTTCTTGGTGACCGCGTCAGACTTCCAGGATCCAGGTGTCTTTGGTGCCACCGCCCTGTGACGAGTTGACCACCAGAGAGCCTTCTTTCAGCGCCACACGGGTCAGGCCGCCGGGCACCATCTGCACCTCTTTGCCGCTGAGCACAAAGGGGCGCAGGTCGATGTGGCGTGGCGCAATGCCGCTCTCCACAAAGGTCGGGCAGCTCGACAGGCTCAACGTGGGCTGGGCGATGTAGCCGCTCGGGTTGGCGAGCAGCGCCTTGCGGAAGTCTTCGATCTCGGCGGTGGTGGCGGCCGGGCCGACCAGCATGCCGTAGCCGCCCGCGCCGTGCACCTCTTTCACCACCAGGTCTTTCAGGTTGTCCAGGGTGTAGGCCAGCTCGTCCTTGTTGCGGCACATGTAGGTCGGCACGTTGTTCAGGATCGGCTTTTCACCGAGGTAGAACTCGATCATCTTGGGCACGTAGGGGTAGACCGACTTGTCGTCCGCCACGCCGGTGCCCACCGCGTTGCAGATGGTGACGTTGCCGGCGCGGTAGGCGCGCATCAACCCCGCACAGCCGAGCGTGGACGTGGGGCGGAACACCTCGGGGTCAAGGAAGTCGTCGTCCAGCCGGCGGTAGATCACGTCCACCCGCTTCGGGCCCCGGGTGGTGCGCATGTAGACGAAATCGTCCTTGACCAGCAGGTCCTGGCCCTCGACCAGCTCCACGCCCATTTGCTGGGCCAGGAAGGCGTGCTCGAAGTAGGCGCTGTTGTACATGCCGGGGGTGAGCACCACCACGGTCGGGTCGGCGGTGGCGGGTGGGGCCGAGGCCCGCAGCGTTTCCAGCAACAGGTCGGGGTAGTGGGCCACCGGTGCCACCTGGTGCTGGTTGAACAGGTCGGGGAACAGCCGCATCATCATCTTGCGGTTTTCCAGCATGTAGCTCACGCCGCTGGGCACGCGCAGGTTGTCTTCCAGCACGTAATACTCGCCGCCGCCCTGGGCGTTGGCGGCACGCACGATGTCCACCCCGGCGATGTGCGAGTAGGTCTGGTTCGGCACGTCCACCCCCACCATCTCGGGGCGGAACTGGGCGTTGTTGAGCAACTGCTCGGCGGGGATCAGGCCGGCCTTGATGATTTCCTGGTCGTGGTAGACGTCGTGCAGGAAACGGTTGAGTGCGGTGACACGTTGCACCAGGCCTTTTTCCATCGCCTGCCATTCGGCGGCGGGGATCACGCGCGGGATCAAGTCGAACGGGATCAGCCGCTCGGTGCCACCGTTGTCGGCGTCTTCTTCTTTGGCGCCGTAAACGGCAAAGGTGATGCCAACGCGGCGGAAGATCATTTCCGCTTCTTCGCGCCGCTTGCGCATCATGTCGCCGGGCTGCTTGGCCAGCCAGGCGTCGTAGATTTTGTAATGGTCCCGGATCTCCTTGCCGTCCGTGAAGAACTTGTAGGGCAAGGCGGTGTACATCTCGTCGAATTTCTGCATCTGCGCAATCTCCTGTTCACAGCTTAGCAAGTTTCAGGCCCATGCCGTGTGGCGGGTGGGCGACGCGCTTCCGGGGCATCAGACGCTCATTCTGCACCGGTGTGGTGGTGCCAGTAGCGGCGCCGGGCATTGCGGTGACAGTCCAGCGTTGCGGGCTGTGCCGAGCGCCAGGCCATGGCGCCGCAGCCGGGCGAGTCGAACACCGCGATGCCGAGTGCGTCGTAACGTGCCAGCACCGCTGGCGCCGGGTGGCCAAAGCGGTTGCGGTAGGCGGCCTGCACCAGCGCGAAACGGGGTGACACCTGGGCCAGAAACGCGCTGGTGGACGATGTCTTGCTGCCGTGGTGCGGCACCAGCAACACATCGGCCTGCAGCGGGGCCCCACTGGCCACCAACCGTGCCTCCTGCGCGGCTTCGATGTCGCCGGCCAGCAGCGCATGGTGCCGGCCGTTGGACACGCGCAGCACACAGCTCATGGCGTTGCTTTTTTGCGGCGTCTGGTAGTCGCCGGCCAGCGGGTGCAGCACCTCGAATGCCACCCCATCCCAGTCCCAGCGCTGGCCGGCATGGCAGCGGGTGGCGGGCCGCAGCGCCTGCAGCGGGTGCTGGTCTTCGATGGAGCTGAGCAGGCGGGCCTGCGGCTGCGTGGCCAGCACGGCTTCGGCGCCGCCGGTGTGGTCCAGGTCGCGGTGGCTCAACACCAGCGTGTCGACCCGCTCGTCCAGCGCCCGCAGCAGCGGCACCAGCACCCGGTGCCCGGCGTCGCTCTCGCTCGAAAAACGCGGGCCGGCGTCGTACACCAGGGTGTGGCGGGCGGTGCGCACCAGCACGGCGGTGCCCTGCCCCACGTCGGCCGCGAGCAGCTCAAACTCTCCCGGCGCCGGGCGTGGCGCCTGCCACAGCAGCACTGGCAGCAACAGGGGCAGACCGAGCGCACGCAAGGGCCACGGCCAGCGCCAGACCAGCAGCACCCCGCCGGCCAGGCCCGCCACGCCGGCCCACAATGGCGCGGCCGCGGTGGCATAGGTGGCCCACGGCCAGCCGGCCATGGGCCGCAGCAGCCACACCAGCGCGTCGGTCGCGCCGGCGGCCAGCGTCCAGAGGGGCGCGAACACCGCACCCGCCATGGCCAGCGGCGTCAGCACCAGCGTCACCCAGGGAATCGCCAGCAGGTTGGCCAGCATGCCCACCAGCGAGACCTGGCCGAACAACAGCAGCGTCAAAGGTGCCAAAGCGACCGTGACCACCGCCTGTTCACTCAAAATTAAACGAAATCTGCCCCAAGCCTTAGTAGAACCTTGCGATTCAGCTCCTGTATTTGTAGCAAACAGCACCGCCACGGCGACAAAACTGAGCCAGAAACCGGCCTGCAGCAAGGCCCAGGGGTCGAGCGCCACCACCACGGCCATCACCAGCAGCCAGCGGGTGATGGGCGGCCAGTGCCGGCCCGACGCCCGCAGCAGCGCTGCCACAGCCAGCATGCACACGGTGCGCTGGGCTGGCACCCCCCAGCCGCTGAACAGCGCGTAGGCCGCCGCCAGCGCCACGCCACCCGCCAGCGCGGCGTGTGGCGCGGGCAGCCACAGGCACAGCCGCGCGCTGCGCCGCCACAGCGCGTTCACCAGCGCCGCGGCGAGCCAGGCAAACATGGTTATGTGCAGGCCGGAGATGCTCATCAGGTGCGCCACGCCGGTGGCACGGAAGACGTCCCAGTCGGCGCGGTCAATGGCGCTCTGGTCGCCGGTGACCAGCGCCGCAATCACGCCCGCGACCTGGGGGTCGGGCACCTGCACAAACACCGCGTCGCGCACCCGCTGGCGGGCCTGCTCCACCGGGTAGCGCCAGCTGCTGGCAAGCCGCTGGGGTGGGGGGTCTTTGGCGCTGGCGCGCACATAACCGGTGGCATGGACCTGCTGGTCCCACAGCCACAGTTCGTAGTCAAACCCGTGCGGGTTGTGGTTGCCGTGCGGCGCTTTCAGCCGCACCGTCAGCTGCCACTGCTCACCGGCCTTCACCTCGGGAGGCGAAGGCTGCAGCGCCAGGGCATCGGTCGGCTCGGCGCGCCAGGCGCCGCTGTACCAGCCAAGTTGCAGCAACGGCGGCAGGCGCACCGGTTGCCCGGCGAGGCTGGCCGAGTCCACCGCAAAACGCAGCCGCAGGCCGTTGGCATGGCGCTGTGGCATGGCCGCCACCCAGCCGGTGACCACGATGTCGCGCCCCTCCAGCGCCGGGTCCAGCCGCTCCAGGGCCTGCAGACTGGCGCGCGCCCCGGTCAGGCTGAAACCGAGCACCACCAGGCCGATGCAGAGCCAGCCGTTGCGCCAGTGGCCAGCGCGGGTGAAACGCAAGGCAGACACCAGCAGCACCAACGCGGCCAACGCCAACCCCGCATACCGCCAGCCAGCCCAGAGCGCCGCCTGCTGCAACTGCCAGGCGACTCCGCCAATCGCCGCCAGCAAGCCCGGCCCCAGCGCGGCGGGCGCAGCCCAGCCGGACGGCTTGGCGGGGGAAGGCGGTTTCAAAGGCGGGGGCATGGCACGCGGTGCTGGCCATTATGAAAGCACGCTGGCCAAAGGCTGTCACACTGGCATGGCTCGCGTCTTGCTAAGCTACGACTGCGCCGGTTAACCAGAGCCTGGCTTTTTGTCGTTCCAACCACGGAAACACTGCATGTCGATCCACGCCGCCCTCAGCCACATCACCCACTACAAGTACGACCGACCGGTCACGCTCGGGTCGCAAGTGGTGCGTTTGCGCCCGGCGCCGCACTGCCGCAGCAACATCATTTCGTATTCGCTCAAGGTCGAGCCGGTGGGCCACTTCATCAACTGGCAACAGGACCCGTTTGCCAACTACCTGGCTCGGCTGGTGTTTCCCGAAAAAGTCACCGAGTTCAAGGTCACGGTGGACATGGTGGCCGAGATGTCGGTCTACGACCCGTTCGACTTCTTCCTCGAACCCAACGCGGAAACCTTCCCGTTCACCTACAGCGAAACGCAGAAGCAGGAACTCGCGCCATACCTGATCACCGGCCCCGCCACGCCGATGCTGCAGACCTACCTGGACGCGATCGACCGCACACCCCGCCGCACCATTGATTTCCTGGTTGCCCTGAACCAGCAGGTGGCGCGCGACATCAATTATTTGATCCGCATGGAGCCCGGCGTGCAGTCGCCGGAAGAAACGCTGACCAACGCCAGCGGCTCCTGCCGCGACTCGGGCTGGCTGCTGGTGGAACTGCTGCGCCACTGCGGCCTGGCAGCGCGTTTTGTCTCCGGCTACCTGATCCAGCTCACGCCCGACGTGAAAGCGCTCGACGGCCCCAGCGGCACCACGGTGGACTTCACCGACCTGCACGCCTGGTGCGAGGTGTACCTGCCTGGCGCCGGCTGGATCGGGCTGGACGCCACCTCGGGCCTGATGGCCGGCGAAGGCCACATCCCGCTGGCCTGCACGCCGCAACCGTCGAGTGCCGCCCCGATCGAGGGCGGCGTGGACGAGGCCGAGGTCGAGTTCAGCCACCACATGGGCATCACCCGCATCCACGAGTCGCCCCGCGTCACCAAGCCCTACACCGACGCGCAGTGGGACGCCGTACTGGCCCTCGGCAACGCGGTCGACCAGGAGCTGGTGGCCGGCGACGTGCGCCTGACCATGGGCGGCGAGCCCACCTTTGTGGCGGTGGGCGACCGCGACGCCGCCGAATGGAACACCGACGCCCTCGGCCCCACCAAACGCGGCATCGCCACCGAGCTGGTTCACAAGCTGCGCAACGAATACGGCCGCGGCGGCTTCCTGCACTTTGGCCAGGGCAAGTGGTACCCCGGCGAGCAACTGCCGCGCTGGGCGCTGGGCATTTACTGGCGTGCCGACGGCCAGCCGGTGTGGCGCAACCCGGATTTGTTTGCCGACGAACGTGTGCCTTCCAACTACACCAGCGACGACGCCAAACGCTTCGTCACGCTGCTGAGCCACAAGCTGAACCTGACCGACCAGCACATCCAGCCCGGCTTTGAGGACGCGCTGTATTACCTCTGGCGCGAAGGCCGCCTGCCGGTCAACGTGGACCCGTTCGAGTCCAAGCTCGACGACGAGATGGAGCGCGCCCGGCTGCGCCGCGTGTTCTCGCAAAAACTCGACACGGTGGTCGGCTACGTGCTGCCGCTGCAGCCGAACGACGACGACGCAGGCACTCGCCTGGCCGGCCCGCTGTGGCGCACCGGCCCCTGGTTCTTCCGCGACGGCCGCATGTACCTGATCCCCGGCGACTCGCCCATGGGTTACCGCCTGCCGCTGGACGCCCTGCCCTGGGTCAGCAAGTCCGACTACCCCTACCTGATCGAGCAGGACCCGTTTGCGCCGCGCGGCCCCCTGGCCCCCGCCAACGTGCTGCAGGCGCGTTACGCCGCCACGGCCCCTGCACCGGCATCCGTGCCAGCGCCCCCAGCCGCCGAAGGCCGCCAGGCGATTGCCTACCTGGCCCGCAGCGTTGCCCCCGGCGAAGCCGCACGCCTGCGCCAGGGCGGCCCCGGCCAGCCCATCGGCACCGACAACGCACAACGCCCTGGCCAGCCCGAGCCGGCTGGTTTTGCCAAAGCGCCAGAACGCTTCCATTCGGCTGCAGGCCTGACCCGCACCGCGCTGTGTGTGGAGGTACGCGACCCGCGCCGCGCCAGCGGCCCCAAGGCCGAAAAACAGGGCCAGCCCTCCAGCGCGCTGTACTGCTTCATGCCGCCCCTGGCGCGGCTGGACGACTACCTCGATTTGCTCGCCGCCATTGAAGCCACCGCCACCGAACTCGGCGTGAAGCTGGTGCTCGAAGGCTACCCACCGCCCCGCGACCCGCGCCTGAAAGTGCTGCAGGTCACCCCCGACCCCGGCGTGATCGAGGTCAACATCCACCCGGCCCATTCGTGGAACGAGCTGGTGCAACACACCGAGTTCCTGTACCAGGCCGCGTTCGAGACCCGCCTCTCGGCCGAGAAGTTCATGAACGACGGCCGCCACACCGGCACCGGCGGTGGCAACCACTTTGTGATGGGCGGCGCCAGCCCGGCCGACAGCCCGTTTTTGCGCCAGCCCGAGCTGCTGGCCAGCCTGCTGCTGTACTGGCACAACCACCCGTCGCTCAGCTATTTGTTCAGCGGCATGTTCATTGGCCCGACCAGCCAGGCCCCCCGTGTCGACGAAGCCCGCAACGACCAGCTCTACGAGCTGGAAATTGCGCTGGCAGAAATCCGCAAGAACCGCGAAAAACACGGCCAGACCATGCCACCGTGGCTGGTGGACCGCGCGCTGCGCAACATCCTGATCGACGTCACCGGCAACACCCACCGCAGCGAGTTCTGCATCGACAAGATGTACTCGCCCGACAGTTCCACCGGCCGGCTCGGTCTGCTGGAGCTGCGCGCCTTCGAGATGCCGCCCCACGCCCGCATGAGCATTGCCCAGCAGCTGCTGCTGCGTGCCCTGGTGGCACGCTTCTGGAAAACACCGTACGAGGCGCCCGCCACCCGCTGGGGCACCGAGCTGCACGACCGCTTCCTGCTGCCGACCTTTGTGCAGATGGACTTTGACGACGTGATGGCCGAGATGAAACAAGCCGGCTACGCCTTCGACCCGGCCTGGTTTGCGCCGCACTTTGAATTCCGCTTCCCGCTGGTGGGCGAAGTCCATGTGCAGGGCGTGGAACTCACGCTGCGCAACGCGCTGGAACCCTGGCACGTGATGGGCGAAGAAAGCACCTCCGGCGGCACCGCCCGCTACGTGGATTCGTCGCTGGAGCGCATCGAGGTGCGGGTGACCGGCTTCAACACCAGCCGCTACGCCATCACCTGCAACGGCGAGCCGCTGCCGCTGCAGGCCACCGGCACCGTGGGCGAGTACGTCGCTGGCGTGCGCTACAAGGCCTGGAACCCACCGTCCAGCCTGCACCCGTCCATCGGTGTGCACGCCCCGCTGGTGTTTGACATTGTGGACACCTGGATGAAGCGCTCGCTCGGCGGTTGCCAGTACCACGTCACCCACCCCGGTGGCCGCAACCACGAGACCTTCCCCGTCAACGCCTACGAGGCCGAAAGCCGGCGCCTGGGCCGCTTCTTCCGCATGGGCCACACCCCCGGCACGCTGCAGGTGCCGGCCGCCAACATCCAGCTGCCCGGCAGCCGCGAGTTCCCGTTCACCCGCGACATGCGGCATTCGTCCAAGCCCTGAACCATGGCCAGGCCCAGGTGTCGCTTCGCTGCGACGTCTGGCCCTGTTGCCTGCGGATTGGGTGTGACAATTGCGTGACCCGTGGAAACACCAAATTCATCCCTTTTTGACGCACAGGCCGGCGAAAGCCCGGCCGGGTTGGCCGGCGCCCTCGCGACGCCGGCCGCGGCCGAGCATTACGACGAGCTGCGTGGTGCCACCCGCGGCCACGCCGGCAACCCCCACGGCGATGCGCCAGCCGGCCTGCCGGGCCTGACCGGCCCCTGGCGCGGCTTCTTCAACCACCTGGGCCACCAGGGCCTGCTGGACCTGAACCGCCGCAGTGCCCAGCTGGCGCGGCAGATCCGCGACAACGGCGTCACCTACAACGTCTATGCCGACACCAGCGGCCCGCAGCGGCCCTGGTCGCTGGAGCTGTTCCCGCTGATCATCCCGCCCGGCGACTGGCGGCAGATCGAGGCCGGCGTGCTGCAGCGCATGCAGCTGCTGGAACAGGTGCTGGCCGACGTGTACGGCCCGCAGCAGCTGCTGGCCAAGGGCCTGCTGCCACCCGCCCTGGTGCAGGGCCACCCCGGCTACCTGCGCGAGATGCACGGCGCGCCGCCAGCGGCCGGCCCCCGGTTGCACGTGGCGGCGTTCGACCTCGCCCGTGGGCCCGACGGCCACTGGTGGGTGGTGTCGCAAAGCACCGAAGCCCCGTCTGGCCTGGGTTACCTGCTGGAAAACCGCATCGCGATTTCGCGCCAGTTTCCGCAGGCCTTCCAGGGCCTGCACATCCAGCGGCTGGCGGCCACCTACCGGGCACTGATCGACAACCTCAAGCAGCTCAGCAGCGCCGGGGCCGACGCGCACATTGCGCTGCTGACGCCCGGCCCGTACAACGAAACCTATTTCGAGCACGCCTACCTGGCGCGCTACCTCGGCATCACGCTGGTGGAAGGCAGTGACCTGACGGTGCGCGACCAGCATGTCTACCTGCGCACGCTGCGCGGGCTGGAGCCGGTGCACGGCCTGCTGAAGCGGCTGGACGACCCTTTCCTCGACCCGCTGGAGCTGCGCCCCGACTCGCGCCTTGGCGTGCCCGGCCTGCTGCAGGCCATCCGCGCCGGCAACGTGCTGGTGGCCAACGCGCCTGGTGCGGGTTTTCTGGAGTCGTCCGCGCTGCTGGGCTTTCTGCCTGCGCTGTCGCGCCATTTCACCGGCGAAAAACTGCTGCTGCCGGCCATGCCCACCTGGTGGTGCGGCGAACGCGCGGCCATGCAGGACGCGCTGCCCCGGCTGCAGCAGAGCGTGATCAAGCCCACCTATGTGGGCTCGCGCAGCCACGGTTCTTTCCACGCGGTGCTGGGCCGCTCGCAGTCGCGCCGCCAGCTCGACGAATGGGCTGGCCGCATCATGCGGCAGGGCGACGCGCACACCGTGCAGTCTTACCTGCCGCTGTCACAAATGCCAACCTGGCGGCCCGATGCGCCCGAGGGCACGTCCCCGGCGGACACCGGCCGCATCGTGCCGCGCTCGGTGCTGCTGCGGGTGTACGCGGTGTCTGACGGCCCGCGCTCTTGGCGCGTGCTGCCCGGCGGGCTGGCCCGCATTGCCAGTGCCGACGCCGGCGTCGCCTCGATGCAGCGCGGCGGCGGCAGCGCCGACGTCTGGGTCATGACCGACGGCGAGGTCGACAACTCCACCCTGTTGCCGGCGCGCGCCTCGCGCTCGTCTTTGGTGCACGGCAAGCGGGTCGTCACCAGCCGCGCCGCCGAGAACCTGTTCTGGCTTGGCCGCTACACCGAGCGCACCGAGAACACCATCCGCCTGGCCCGGCTGACGCTGGAGTCGCTGAACGGCGAAGACCAGTCGTCCCAGCCGCTGTTGGCCTGGCTGAGCGACCTCGCGGTGCGCACCAACCTGGTGCTACCCGACGTGCCCGCCGCCACCCAGGCCCGCCGGGTGTTCGAGCGTTCGCTGGTGGCCAACCTGACGGCCGAAGACGGCGCCGGCAGCGTCGGCTACAACCTGCGCGCCACCCGGCTGGCCGCGTCGTCGGTGCGGGAGCGGCTGTCGCAGGAGCAATGGAAACTGATCGGCCGCGCCGAGGCCGAGTTTTTCCAACGCTTCACCGAAAACCACGGCGACTACGCCACCACCCACGCGCTGCAGGCGCTGGAAGCCGCCAGCATGTACATGGCCGCCATGACCGGCGCGCAAACCGACCGCATGACGCGCGACGACGGCTGGCGCCTGCTCAGCATCGGCCGACACATCGAGCGGCTGGGCTTTCTCTCCACCGCCATGGCCGAGAGCTTCGAGACCGGTGCGGTGCACGACGAAGGCGGCTTCGAGGCGCTGGTGGCGCTGTTTGACAGCACCATCACCTTCCACGCCCAGTACCAGCAGCGGCGCGACATCCCGGCGCTGCTGGATTTGCTGGTGCTGGACCGCGACAACCCGCGCTCGCTTGGGTGGGTGGCGCAGTCGCTCGGTGGCCGGCTCGCCAAGCTGGCCGGCACCACGCCTGACGCGCTGGACGCGCTCGGCCTGGCCCTGCCCGACCCCGGCAGCTGGTCACTGGCCGAGATGGTGCAGGCCGCCCCCGCCGGCAATGCACCCGCCACCGACAAACAGCGCCCCGCTGCGCCGCGCCACCCGGCCTTCATCGACCAGCTGGCCCAGTGCAGCGCCGTGGCCTACCGCCTGTCAGAGCGCATTGGCGCGCTGTACTTCACCCATTCGGGCGAAGACAAGCTCAGCGTCGGCGCTTGAAAGCCCCAGGCCACTGAAAGCCCGCCATGCTGCTCCGCGTCATCCACGAAACCCACTACGACTACGCGCCTGCGGTCAGGACCGCGCAGCACATGGCGCACCTGAAGCCGCTGGACACCGCCACCCAGCAGGTGCTGGCGCACCACCTGCACATCAGCCCCGCGTCTGACACGCGCAGCGAAACCCGCGACGTGTATGGCAACACGCGGGCCTTTTTCTCGCTGCAAAACGCGCACGACGCGCTCACCGTGGTGGCCGACAGCATCGTCTCCACCCGCCCAACGCCCGCCCTGCCGCACCCAGAAGACGCCGCCCAGAGCTGGGAGCAGGTGCGCGAACGCATGCGCTACCAGGTCGGTGCACCGTATGACCCGGCGGCCGAATTTGTGTTTGCCTCGCCCTACGTGCCGCGCAACGAGGCGTTTGCCGAGTACGCCCGCGGCAGCTTCACCCCCGGCCGGCCACTGCTGCAGGCCGCCGCCGCGCTGATGGACCGCATCCACCACGAGTTTGAATACGACAGCAAAAGCACCGAGGTCAACACCCCGGCGCTGGAGGCGCTGGCGCAGCGGCGCGGCGTCTGCCAGGACTTTGCCCACATCATGGTCGCCTGCTGCCGCGCGCTCGGCCTGCCGGCCCGCTACGTCAGCGGCTACATGCTCACCGAACCACCGCCCGGCCAGGCCCGGCTGGTGGGGGCCGATGCGTCCCACGCGTGGGCGGCGATCTACCTGCCACGCGCGCTGCCGGCCGACGCCGACCTCTCCGCCGGCGGCCCCGCGCCCGTGGGCCAGTGGATCGACCTCGACCCGACCAACAACCGCTCCCCCGGCGAGGACTACATCACCGTTGCCACCGGCCGCGACTACGCCGACGTGTCCCCGGTCCGCGGCGTCATCCACGGCGGCGCCGACCACGTGCTCACCGTCCGCGTGACCGTGGCCCCGCTGGAAGACAACTTGGCGCAAGGCCAGCAACAGCAACAGCAACAGCAACAGCAACAGCAATGAACGCTATTCATTCAATAGCAACATCGCTAGACTGTACTAGGGCTTGAAGCCTATTTGACCTAAAAAAGAGACCGTATGAGCATTTACACCACCCTGGAACAGCTCCAGATCACCCTGCCCCCCGTTTCCGTGCCCGCAGCCGCCTACGTGCCCTTTGTGCAAAGTGGCAAGCTGGTGTTTTTGAGCGGCCACATCGCCAAGAAAGACGGCAAACCCTGGGTCGGCCAACTCGGCAAGAACATGGCCACCGAAGAAGGCAAAGCCGCCGCCCGCGCCATCGCCATCGACCTGCTCGGCACCCTGAACGCCGCCATGCAGGCCGCCGGCAGTGACCTGAACGGCGTCAAACGCATCGTCAAGCTGATGAGCTTGGTGAACTCCACACCCGACTACACCGACCACCACCTCGTCACCAACGGCTGCAGCGAGCTGATCGGCCAGGTGTTTGGCGAACGCGGCGCCCACGCCCGCAGCGCCTTTGGCGTGGCGCAGCTGCCGTTGGGGGCGTGTGTGGAAATTGAAATGATCGTTGAAGTGGCCTGACTTCACCGCCTTCCGGCTGTGGGACTTCACCCACAGCCCGTGGTGCCCCGCACCGACAGCCAGCGCGCGGTGCCGCTCCTACAGTGGAACATTGCCATTCCACCCCACAAGGAGCCCCATGCCCACCGACCCGTCCACCATCCACACCAAGCTGTGGGAACTCATCAAAGACATCCGCTTCGGCATGCTGACCAGCCGGGGCCCCAGCGGCGCGCTTTATGCGCAACCAATGACAGTCCAGAACCGCGACATCGACGAAGACGCCACGCTGTACTTCTTCATCGCCAAGTCTGGCGAACCCCATGCGCGCCTGCAGGCAGACAAGGCGGTCAACGTGAGCTTTGCCGACCCGGGCGCCGACAGCTATGTGTCGCTCGCCGGCACCGCCGAATTTGTGGACGACGCCCGCCGCAAAGAAGAACTCTGGTCGCCCCTCGCCAAAGCCTGGTTCCCCGGCGGCCCCACCGACCCCGACCTTGTTTTGCTGGCGGTGCACATCGCTCAGGCCGAATACTGGGACGTGCAGGAAAGCAAGATGACCCAGCTCTTCAAAATGGCCAAAGCCGCAGTGACCGGCGAGCGACCCACCAGCTTGGGCAAACACGAAGAGTTGCGGCTGTCCTGAGCCAGCCAGAAAGGCAAGCGGAAGGGAACGCGGGGCCCACGTCAGCGCGTGGGTGGCCCTGGTGTTCGGCGCGAATGATCACGCCATCTCAATCGGCCGGATGTGCCCGCGCTGCCAAAAATGGCAACTGCTGAATCAGCGCCAGCGAGGCGAAATAGACGATCCAGTTCACGTGTTCGATCACCGGGAAATGGTCGCTGAAAATCCAGAAATGGCCAATCAGCGCATCTGCCACCGCCGCCAGAAACACACCGATCGCCACCAGGCTGCTGGCAGACCAGCCACAGGCCCGGACCACCCACACCACAGACACCACCAGCACCGCGTGCAACAGGGTGTAGGCCAGCATGGCCGCCGAGGCCAAGGCATTCACCCGAGGGTCGAAACTGCCGAAGAACGCCAGAGCCCCCACCCCCAGCGCAGCCAGGGTGCCCAACACCACCGTGCGCGGGCGGACATGCGGCGCGCCCAAAAGCCAGTTGGCCACCAGCACCAAGGTATAGCCAGGGAAGAAAAACACAATGGACTGGATCAGGTAGCCGTGCCGGATCACCTCGTCCCATTGGTAGTACCGTTCGAGGTAGTTGCGGTTGACGATGTCGCCCAAGCCACACAGCAGCAGCGAATAAAAACACAGCCGCGCCACCTGCTGCACCAGCGCACCTTGCCCCGTCGCCACAGCCCACTGCCAGATGCGCCACCCCTGGTAAAGCAACCCAGCCACCAGCAACAACTCCACCGTGCTGTACACATGGCGCCCCAGACTGCCGGGGGCAATGGGCAACACGCCGAGCAGCGCGAGGCACTGCAGCAGGGTGGACAGCGTCACCAGCACCGCCACCTGGGCCTGGATGCTGGCCTGGGCTGTCGCGTTGGGGCGGGTGAGGGATTGGTTCCGGGTCATGGCGTGTTGGGGTGCGTCGGCTCACGCCAACCGGGGGGCCGCGTTCGGCTTGAACGCCAGGGCAGAGTTGGGATCTGAACCCAACTCAGTCCGTTGGTTGCCTTTGCGAAAACTGATCACGCGGATGCCCACGTGATCAGTTTTCGCAAGCCCCGTCACTTTCGGAGCACCTTCTCAAGACTCTCACGAAACTTCTTCACTTCCTCAGCGATAGGATCATGTTCCGCGCTGCTATTCATCAGCGGTCGTAGGTCGATAATGTTCTGTTCTTTGTATCGTCTTCCCGCGAACGAATACTCCGCTGTTATAGAGAACACCTTAGGACAGATTGAGTCATCCACACTATTAGCAAATATCGAATGTCCGACTCCGAGAACGAATGGGATACTTACCCCCGGAGAAAGTGACTCAATCGGCTGTGTAAAGATATTCATCCTAGCGATATTTTTTTCAGCTTTCTCCCCATTAAAGAAGAAGTCCTTATCCATCGCCAAACGGACATCAACTGCATGCGATTTTCCAGTATTCCGAATCTCAAGTAGTAGAAGAGTTGTGCCAGCACGAACCGCAACGGCAGCGACGATGTAGGGGCGCAACTGAGCTTCGGTTTGAGCCTGCATCGCTTGTACTACGCTTTTATTAGCGCGAAGAATCTCAAACGTCGCCCACGCATAAAAGGTAGTAATCAGTACAAGCGCAAGGGTAAGCCAATCAGTTATGGACATTGATGACGAAATAGGTTCATTAGCATGAGATTATTGGCATTCATTAATACAACGTCAAACAAGACACTCATACATCACTCACATCTGGCGAGGAGTAATAGTGTTTTTACTTTAAACCAATGAAAACGTTCACACATTAAAAATGCTCCGACTCCAAATATGAGCGTGAAACTCGGCATCTTTGTGCGTATTTAACGTCCACCTTACTCCACCCTCACCACCCCATTCGGCTTGAACCCCAAATCCGCCGCCTTGCCCTTCCGCCCCCGCGCGGCCCGTGCGTTGTTCAAACTACGGATTTCCAGCGTTTCTTGCCTCTCTTTGCCGCCACGACCCACGCCAGAGATGGTCACGCTGCGGGTGTAGGCCGCTGCGCCGGCCAGGGCGTCTTTGGCTTCCAGGTCGATCAGCATCAGGCCGCGGCCGCCGCTGGCCATGGGTTTGAGTTCGCTGATCTCGAAGGTCAAAATGCGGCCGCCGGTGGAGGCGCAGGCCACGTGGGTGGCGGGCGCGGGCGGGGCCGCGCCGGCGGTGCCGCCGACGAGCGAGGGGGTACAGGGCACGTCGCCGGGGTTGCAGGTGACAAAGGCCTTGCCGGCTTTCTGGCGTGACACCATGTTGGCCACCGTGGCCAGAAAACCGTAGCCGCCCGAGGTGCTGAGCAACAGCAGCGCACCCGCCGGGCCGGCAAAGTAGTGCAGCAACTGGGTGCCTGATTCGAGTTCGATCAGCGTGGTGACGGGCTGGCCGTCGCCGCGTGCGCCGGGCAAGGCGGCCACGGGCACGGAGTAGACGCGGCCGTTGCTGCCGAACACCAGCAAGGTGTCGACGCTGCGGCATTCAAAGGCGCCGTACAGGCTGTCGCCGGCCTTGAAGCTGTAATCGGGCGCTGCCGTGTCTTTGGTGTCGCGCCAGCCCTTCATGGCGCGCACCCAGCCTTTGTCAGACACCACCACGGTCACCGGCTCGTCCACCACTTTCACTTCCAGCACAGCCTTCTTTTCGGTCTGGATGAGGGTACGGCGGGCGTCGGCAAACTGCTTGGCGTCGGCCTCGATTTCTTTCACCATCAGGCGGCGCAGGGCGCTGGGGTTGCCGAGGATTTCTTCGAGTTTTTGCTGCTCTTCGCGCAGGCTTTTCAGCTCCTGCTCGATCTTGATGGCTTCCAGCCGGGCGAGCTGCCGCAGGCGGATGTCCAGGATGTCGTCGGCCTGGCGCTCGCTCAAATTGAAGCGGGCGATCAGCGCGGCTTTGGGCTCGTCCGCGTTGCGGATGATGGCGATCACCTCGTCGATGTTGAGCAGCACCAGCTGCCGGCCCTCGAGGATGTGGATGCGGTCCAGCACCTTGTCGAGCCGGTGGCGCGAGCGCCGCTCCACCGTGGTCTGGCGGAAGGCGATCCACTCGGTGAGCATCTGCCGGAAAGACTTTTGTGTGGGCCGGCCGTCCAGCCCCACCATGGTGAGGTTGATCGGTGCCGAGGTTTCCAGGCTGGTGTGGGCCAAGAGCGCGGTGATGAGTTCGCTCTGCTGGGTGCGGCTGGTCTTGGGCTCGAACACCAGGCGCACGGCGGCGTCTTTGCTCGATTCGTCGCGCACCAGATCGAGCACCGACAGCATGCTGGCCTTGAGCTGGTTTTGCTCCTGCGTCAGCGCCTTTTTGCCGGTCTTGAGCTTGGGGTTGGTGATCTCTTCAATCTCTTCCAGCACGCGCTGGCTGCTCACGCCGGGCGGCAGCTCGGTGACGATGAGTTGCCACTGGCCCCGGGCGAGTTCTTCGATCTTCCAACGCGCCCGGACTTTCAACGACCCACGGCCGGTGCGGTAGGCGTCGGCAATGTCGCTGGCCGGGCTGATGATCTGGCCGCCGCCGGGGTAGTCTGGCCCCGGCACCAGTGTCAGCAATTCTTCGTCGGTCAGCTTAGGGGTCTTGATGAGGGCCACGCAGGCGTCGGCAATTTCGCGCAGGTTGTGGCTGGGGATTTCGGTCGCCAGGCCCACGGCGATGCCGCTGGCACCGTTGAGCAGGGTGAAGGGCAAACGGGCGGGCAACTGCTTGGGCTCTTGCGTGCTGCCGTCGTAGTTGGGGATGAAGTCCACCGTGCCTTCGTCGATCTCGTCGAGCAGCAGGCTGGTGATGCGGGCCAGGCGGGCCTCGGTGTAGCGCATGGCGGCGGCGCCGTCGCCGTCGCGGCTGCCGAAGTTGCCCTGGCCGTCGATCAGCGGGTAGCGCTGCGAGAAGTCTTGGGCCATGCGCACCAGCGCGTCGTAAGCGGCCTGGTCGCCGTGCGGGTGGAAGCGGCCCAGCACGTCGCCCACCACCCGGGCGCTTTTCACCGGTTTGGCGCCGGTGGCGCCATTGGCGCCACCAAAGCCCAGGCCCATGCGCGACATGCTGTACAAAATGCGCCGCTGCACCGGTTTCTGGCCGTCGCACACGTCGGGCAGCGCCCGGCCTTTCACCACGCTCAGCGCGTACTCTAGGTAGGCACGCTGGGCGTAGGTGGCGAGGTTCAGGTCGTCGTCACCGCCACTGTCGGTGGTGTTGGCTGCGGGGGGCGGGAGGGTGGGGTCGCTCATGGGAAACAGTCCGTCGTTCAGGGGTCAGCGTTCAACCAGCAGACCCGGGGGCAAATCGAGCGCGGGGCGTTGCGCGGTGGCCGGCAACACCATGTTGCCGCGGCCCAGCGCACCGCCCTGCGTGGCCAGCAGGCGGTTGTTGGCCTGGCGGCGTTGCTGCACGGCCAGCGGTGGCTTCAGCTCGGTGTAGAGCGCCATGACCGTGGTCACGTAGTTTTGGGTTTCGGGGTAGTCGGGCACGCGGTTGCCGGCACGCCGCACCGCGCCGTCACCGGCGTTGTAGGCGGCCAGTGTCAGGTCCAGCCGGCCGGGAAACAGGTCCATCAGCGTGCGCAGGTGGCGGGCACCGGCGCGGATGTTGGTGCGCGGGTCGGCCAGTTGGCTGGCCACCATGCCGTAGCGTTCGGCGGTGGTGGGCAGCACCTGCATCAGCCCCACCGCCCCGCGCGGCGACACGACCACCGGGTCGAACCCCGACTCGGTGGCGATCAGCGCCTGCAGCAGCTCGAACTCGATGTTGTGCGCCTGCGCCGCTTCACGCAGCAGGTGGCGCACCGACTTGTAGTTGCTGGAAATCTCAAAGAAGGTGAGCAGCTTGCGGGAACGCGCACCGGCCGCCGTGGGCGCCGGCTCGGCAATGGCCACGCCGTTCACCAGGTTGGGGCCGCCTTTGAAGAACAGCTCGTAGCGGGCGTCCACGGGCTCGGCGGCGAAGTGCGCCACACCGGCGGCGTCGATGTAGCCCCAGACGTCGGCCACCGCAGGCGCGTGCAGCCACAGCAGCAGCGCGGCCATGGCAGCATGCCAGCGCTGGTTCAAACGTCCACCTCCACCGCATCGCCGTGCAGCTCCATCAGCGCACGGCGGGCAGCGGCTTCGCCTTTGCCCATCAGCTGGGTGATGAGGTTTTCGGTCTGCGCAAAGTCAATGCTGCCCAACTGCACCGGCAGCAGGCGGCGGGTGTCGGGGTTGAGCGTGGTGTCCCACAGCTGCTCGGCGTTCATCTCGCCCAGGCCCTTGAAGCGGCTGATGCTCCAGGCGCCCTCTTTCACGCCTTCCTTGCGCAGCTTGTCCAGCGTGGCGGTGAGTTCGCCTTCGTCCAGCGCGTAGAACTTGGCGGCGGGTTTTTTGCCGCGGGCGGGCGCGTCCACCCGGAACAGCGGTGGCCGCGCCACGTACACATGGCCGGTCTCGATGAGCTTGGGGAAGTGCCGGAAGAACAAGGTCAGCAGCAGCACCTGGATGTGCGAGCCGTCCACATCGGCATCGCTGAGGATGCAGACCTTGCCGTAGCGCAGGCCGGTCAAATCGGGCGTGTCGTTCGGCCCGTGCGGATCGACGCCAATCGCCACCGCGATGTCGTGGATTTCGGTGTTGGCAAACAGCCGGTCGCGCTCCACTTCCCAGGTGTTGAGCACCTTGCCCCGCAGCGGCAATATCGCCTGGCTTTCTTTGTCGCGGCCCATCTTGGCGCTGCCACCGGCGGAGTCGCCCTCGACCAGAAACACCTCGTTGTGGGCAATGTCGCGGCTCTCGCAGTCGGTCAGCTTGCCGGGCAACACGGCCACGCCGGAACCTTTGCGCTTCTCCACCTTCTGGCCGGCGCGCTGGCGCGTTTGCGCGGCCTTGATGGCGAGTTCGGCCAGCTTCTTGCCGTACTCCACGTGCTGGTTCAGCCACAGCTCCAGCGTGGGCCGCACAAAGCTGGAGACCAGGCGCACCGCGTCGCGCGAGTTGAGGCGTTCCTTGATCTGGCCCTGGAACTGCGGGTCCAGCACCTTGGCGGAAAGCACGTAGCTGGCGCGGGCGAACACGTCTTCGGGCAGCAGCTTCACGCCCTTGGGCAGCAGGCTGTGCAGGTCCACGAAACTTTTCACCGCGGTGAACAGGCCGTCGCGCAGGCCGCTGTCGTGGGTGCCACCGGCGCTGGTGGGGATCAGGTTGACGTAGCTTTCGCGCACCGGGGCACCGTCTTCGGTGAAGGCCACGCACCACTGGGCGCCCTCGCCTTCGGCAAAGTTGTCGTTGCCGCTGTCGGCAAAACCCTCGCCTTCAAACAGCGGGATCACCGGCTCGCCGGTCAGCGTCTGCATCATGTAGTCGCGCAGGCCGCCTTTGTAGAGCCAGGTCTGGCTGTCTTTGGTTTTTTCTACCACCAGCGTGACGCTGACGCCCGGCATCAGCACCGCCTTGCTGCGCAGCAAATGCGTCAGCTCGGCCATGGGCAGCGCGCTGGACTCGAAGTACTTGGCGTCGGGCCAGACGCGCACGCTGGTGCCCTGCTTGCGGTCGCCCTCGCCCTGCGGCCGGGCCACCAGGGGCTCAACCACGTCGCCGGCCGAGAACACCAGCCGGGCGGCCTGGCCTTCGCGGTAGCTGGTGGCCTCCAGCCGGGTGGCGAGCGCGTTGGTGACGCTCACACCCACGCCGTGCAGGCCACCGGAAAAGCTGTAGGCGCCGCCCTTGCCCTTGTCAAACTTGCCCCCGGCGTGCAGCCGGGTGAAGACCAGCTCGATCACCGGCGCTTTTTCTTCCGGGTGCAGGCCAAACGGGATGCCGCGGCCGTCGTCATCAATGCCGACCGAGCCGTCGGCGTGCAGTGTGACCTTGATCTTTTTGCCGTGGCCGGCCAGCGCCTCGTCGGCCGCGTTGTCCAGCACTTCCTGGATGACGTGCAGCGGGTTGTCGGTGCGGGTGTACATGCCCGGCCGCTGCTTGACGGGCTCCAGGCCCTTGAGCACGCGGATCGAACTTTCGGAGTAATCGCTGGGGGGTTTGGTGGCCATGGGTCCTGGGAGGTTGCGGCGCATTGTAGACCGCCCGGCACCAAACAACTGGACATAACCACAGTTCCCGAATGCACGCCGCCCGCGCGTTGCCACGCAGGCGTCAGCGGCCACGGGCCGAAATCGCTACATTCACGGCATGACTTCTCCCCACAAACCCCTGTCCATGACGCAGGTGCTGGTCTGCGGCGCCGCCATCGTCACCCTGTCGATGGGCATTCGCCACGGCTTTGGCCTGTGGCTGCAACCGATCACGCAAGACCAAGGCTGGACGCGCGAGAACTTCGCCTTTGCGCTGGCGATCCAGAACCTGGCCTGGGGCGTGGCCGGCATTT
Organism: Pseudomonadota bacterium; assembly: GCA_040384665.1. Taxonomy (GTDB): domain Bacteria; phylum Pseudomonadota; class Gammaproteobacteria; order Burkholderiales; family Burkholderiaceae_C; genus PCRC01. The sequence goes on along the minus strand of JAZKIY010000016.1, from coordinate 49,672 downwards.
TTGCCGGCATGCTGGCCGACCGGTTTGGCGCCTTCCGCGTCATCGTTGCCGGGGCGGTGCTGTACGCGCTGGGCCTGGTGGGCATGGCGTATTCGCCCACACCGCTGCTGTTTGCACTCAGCGCGGGGGTGATGATCGGCGTGGCGCAGGCCGGCACCACCTACGCGGTGATCTACGGCGTGATTGGCCGCAACGTCGCGCCCGAGAAGCGCTCCAACGCGATGGGCATTGCCGCCGCAGCGGGCTCGTTCGGCCAGTTTTTGATGGTGCCAACCGAAGGCTTTTTGATCAGCACCATGGGCTGGCAACTGGCGCTGGTGCTGCTGGGCATGGCCGCGCTGCTGATCGTCCCGCTGGCCTGGGGCCTGCGCGAACCGGGTTTTGCCGGCAACGCCGCGCCAGCGCGGCAGCAAACCATTGCACAGGCGCTGACCGAGGCCTTGAAATACCCCAGCTTCCAGCTGCTGATGCTGGGCTACTTTGTCTGCGGCTTCCAGGTGGTGTTCATTGGTGTGCACATGCCCAGCTATTTGCGTGACCACGGCCTCACACCGCAGGTGGCGAGCTACTCGCTGGCGCTGATTGGCCTGTTCAATGTGTTTGGTACCTACATTGCCGGGGCCCTGGGCCAGAAGCTGGCCAAGCGCAAGATACTGGCCTTCATCTACTTTGCACGCACGGTGGTGATTGGCCTCTTTTTGCTGTTGCCGCTGACGCCGATGTCGGTCTACATCTTCTCGGCGGTGATGGGCCTGCTGTGGCTCTCCACCGTGCCGGTGACGAACGCGATGGTGGCGCAGATTTTTGGCATCCAGCATTTGTCCATGCTCGGCGGGTTTGTGTTTTTCGCCCACCAGATTGGCTCGTTCCTCGGCGTCTGGCTCGGCGGTTTTCTGTACGACCGCACCGGCAGCTACGACGTGGTCTGGGGCATCACCATTGCGCTGGGCGTGCTGGCGGGCCTGCTGAACCTGCCGATCAAGGAAACCGCCATCGCCCGGCTGTCGCCCAGCCCGGCGCACTGAGATGCGCCGGATGCACAGCCCCAGCCAGCGCCGCGCACTGCTGCGGCGCGGGGCGGGCATCGTGCTGGTGTTGGGGGTGCTGCTGGCGGTGTTTTCGCTCTACACCCAGCCCGACTTCTTTTTCACGGTGGCGAACCAGGTGTGGGCCTGTTTTTGAGCCTTGAACCGCATTTTTCAAGTCTTTTCGGCCTCCAGCCTTAGTGAAACCTAGAGGTTCAGCTATGAAAACAATAGTGATTACCGGCGCATCGGAAGGCCTGGGCGCCGAGATGGCGCGCCAGCTGGCCGCCACCCATGGCGGTGCCTGCGCACTGGTGCTGGCCGCCCGCAACGCCAATGCGCTCGCGGCGGTGGCGGCGTCGTGCGAGGCGCTGGGCGCGCAAACGCTGGTGGTGCCGGCCGACGTGTCGGTCGAGCCGCAGTGCCGCGCCCTGATTGACGCTGCCGTGGCCCGCTTTGGCCGCATCGACGTGCTGGTCAACAACGCCGGCATGTCGGCCCAGGCGCTGCTGGCCGATGTGCAGGCCGCCGACCTGGCCTGGTACGAAACGCTGATGCGCATCAACCACTGGGGCAGCGTCTGGTGCACGCACGCGGCGCTGCCGCACCTCAAGGCGACGCGTGGCAGCATCCTGGCAGTGTCGTCCCTGGCCGGGCTGGTGGGCGTGCCGGGCCGCACCGCCTACAGCGCCACCAAGTTCGCGATGACCGGCTTTTTTGAAGCGCTGCGCACCGAGTTGTTGGGTGCAGGCGTCAGCGTCACCATCGCCTACCCCGGCGTGGTGGCGACAGACATCCGCCGCCGTGGCTTCAACGCCGCCGGCCAGCCCGCTGGCACCAGCGGCCTGAAAGAAGACAAGGCCATGCCAGTGGCCACCTGCGTGCAGCTGATGCTGACCGGGCTGGAACGCCGCCAACGCGAGGTGCTGATGACGCCGCGCGACAAGCTGGCCCGTGTGCTCAAATTCCTCTGGCCCGCGCTGGTGGACAAGATGGCGCTGGCGGCCCTGAACGACAACGTCAAACCTCGATGACCACTTCTCCCCCAAACCCACATGGCACCGAACCCCCCTCCACCTGGGTACAACGCTGGTCGCACCTGATTCCCGCCGGCGGCAGCGTGCTGGACGTGGCCTGTGGCCATGGCCGCCACATGCGCTGGTTGGCCAGCCTTGACCACATGGTCACCGGCGTGGACCGTTCCCCCGAGGCGGTGGCGGCCGTGGCCGGCCTGGGCGAAGCCGTGTTGGCCGACATCGAGAACGGCCCCTGGCCCTTCGTGCACGGCGAACAGCCGCGCAGGTTTGACGCGGTGGTCGTCACCAACTACCTCTGGCGCCCGCTGCTGCCCACCCTGCTGGCCAGCCTGGCCCCGGGCGGCGTGCTGCTGTACGAAACCTTTGCCCTGGGCAACGAAACCGTGGGCAAACCCTCGCGACCAGACTTCCTGCTGCGGCCGGGCGAGTTGCTGGCGCTGTGCCAGGGCCTGCGGGTGGTGGCCTACGAGGCCGGCTTCCTGCCCCAGCCCGACCGTTTTGTGCAGCGCATCGTGGCGGTGAACGAAGCCACGGCCCTGCACCCGGAAGACACACAAAAGGCCTACCGGCTCTAGGTAGAATGCCGAGTCGGCCCCAAGGTGTGTTTCCTGGGGCCCCCATCGACCCAGCAACCCATCGTGGACATGACACCCATCACCGGCAGCATTGTTGCGCTCGTCACCCCCCTGCATGAAGACGGCAGCGTGGACTACCCCACACTGCGCAGTCTGATCGACTGGCACATCGCCGAAGGCACCGACTGCATTGGCGTGGTCGGCACCACCGGCGAGTCGCCCACAGTCAATGTGGAAGAGCATTGCGAGATCATCCGCGTCTCGGTTGAGCAGGCCGCCAAGCGCGTGCCCATCATGGCCGGCTGCGGGGCCAACTCCACCACCGAGGCCATTGAGCTGGCGCGCTTTGCCAAGAAGGTCGGCGCCGACTGCCAGCTGCAGGTCGTGCCCTACTACAACAAGCCCACACAAGAAGGCCAGTACCTGCACTTCAAGGCGATTGCCGAAGCGGTGGACCTGCCCACGGTGCTGTACAACGTGCCCGGTCGCACCGTGGCCGACATGCTGCAAGACACGGTGATGCGCCTGGCCCAGGTGCCCGGCATCATTGGCATCAAGGAAGCCACCGGCAACATCGAACGCGCCCAGTGGCTGATCCGCGAAGCGCCCAAAGGCTTTGCCATCTACTCGGGTGACGACCCCACCGCCGTGGCGCTGATGCTCTGCGGTGGCCAGGGCAACATCAGCGTCACCGCCAACGTGGCGCCTAAGAAAATGCACCAGCTGTGCATGGCCGCCATTGCCGGCAACGTGCGCGAGGCCATGGCCCTGCAGATGGAACTCATGCCGCTGCACCGGCATCTGTTTGTGGAAGCCAACCCGATTCCCGTGAAATGGGCGCTGGCCCGCATGGGCCGCTGCGGCGGCACCCTGCGCCTGCCCATGACCCCTTTGACCCCAGCCAGCCAGCCGGTGGTGGAAGCCGCGCTCAGCCAGTGCGGTCTGATTTGAGAACCGAGGACACCCAAGTGAACCAACTGACCAAAATCGGCGGCCTGAGCCTGCTGCTGCTCGCACTCACCGCCTGCAGCGTGCTGGAAGGCGACAAGATTGACTACAAGAGCGCGGGCAAGGCCCCGTCGCTCGACGTGCCGCCCGACCTGTCCCAACTCTCGCGCGACTCCCGCTACCTGGTGCCCGGCAGCGTGGTCACCGCCACCGGCTTCCAGGCCGGACAAACCAACACCTCGGTGCCCACGGCGGCCATTGCGGTGGGCGACGTGCGCATCGAACGCGCCGGCAACCAGCGCTGGCTGGTGGTCAACCGCCCGGCCGAACAGCTCTGGAGCCCAGTGCGCGACTTCTGGCAGGAAAGCGGTTTCCTGCTGACGCTGGACCAGCAGAACCTCGGCATCATGGAAACCGACTTTGCCGAGAACCGCGCCAAGATCCCGCAAGATTTCATCCGCAGCACCATCGGCAAGGTGTTCGAAAACGTCTACTCCAGCGGCGAGCGCGACAAGTTCCGCACCCGCATCGAGCGCACCCCCACCGGCAACACCGAGATTTACATCAGCCACCGTGGTTTTGTCGAGGTCTACCGCGACGGCGCCCAGAAAACCGAAACCATCTGGCAGCCACGCCCGGCCGACCCGGAACTGGAAACCGAATTCCTGCGCCGCCTGATGGTCAAGCTCGGCGTGACGCAAGAGCAGTCGCGCACGTTGGCCACCGCCGGTGCCGCGCGCGCCGGCACGCGGATCGTCAACACCAACAACCAGCCGCAACTGCAGATCGACGAGGGCTTTGACCGCGCCTGGCGCCGTGTCGGCCTGGCGCTGGACCGCACCGGCTTCACCGTCGAAGACCGCGACCGTTCGCAAGGCACCTACTTTGTGCGCTATGTCGAGCCCACCGCCAACAAGAAGGAAAGCGGCTTCTTCAGCAAGTTGTTCAGCAGTTCGTCGTCCGGGGCAGCCCCACTCAAGTACCGCATCAAGGTCAGCAGCCAGGGCGAAGCGACCACCGTGTCGGTGCTCAACACCACCGGCGCGGCCGAGACCTCGGCCAATGCCCAGCGCATCGTGCAGGTCATTGCCGACGACCTGAAGTAAGCACCCCGGTGCCGCCCCACGGCACCGGCGCCACCTGATGCGCTTCAAAAGCCTGGGCAGCGGCAGCACGGGCAACGCCACCGTCATCGAGTCCACCACCGGCGGTCGCACCAGCCGCCTGCTGGTGGACTGCGGCTTCGGCATCCGCCAGCTCGACCAGCGGCTGGCGCTGGCCGGCCTGTGCACCGCCGACCTCGACGCCGTCTTCATCACCCACGAGCATGCCGACCACATCGGTTGTGTGCGCCAGCTGGCCGTTCGCGAGCAGTTGCCCGTGTGGATGAGCCAGGGCACCCGCAGCGCGCTGAACCACACCGAGATCGACCCCTGGCTCTGCCTCGCCCGCGACGGCGAACCGCTGGCGGTGGGCGACCTGCAGGTCATGCCCTTCACCGTGCCACACGACGCGCGCGAGCCGCTCCAGCTCACCTGCACCGACGGCCAGTTCACCTTCGGTGTATTGACCGACCTGGGCCACATCACCGCCCACGTCACCCAGCACCTGCAGGCCTGCCACGCGCTGCTGCTGGAATGCAACCACGACCCGGCGCTGGTGGCCCAGTCCGCCTACCCACCGTTCCTGAAGCAGCGCATCACCGGCCGGCTTGGGCACCTGGCGAACGAAGAAGCCGCCCACCTGCTGAAAACACTCCGCACTGGCCCGCTGCGCCAGGTGGTGGCCGCCCATTTGAGTTTGCAGAACAACACACCAGAGCTGGTGCAGCAGGCCCTGGTTGACGCCTTGGACAGCGCGCCCTGCACCATCACATTGGCCGATGCCGCCAGCGGCACAGGTTGGATCACAGTGTTGCCCTGAAACCATTCGCCCACAAAAAAGCCGGCCCGAGGGCCGGCTTTTTTCCAGCGCAAGAAATTACTTGGCGGCAGAAGCAGGTGCTGCGGTGGCAGAAGCTGCGGCATCGGCGGCCGAAGCTGCGGAAGCGGCTGCTTCAGGTGCTGGCGCGGGAGCGGGTGCTGCCACGGGTGCTGGTGCTGGCGCAGGAGCCGGCTCTTCTTTCTTGCCGCAAGCGGCGAGGGAAACAGCAGCAACCAGCGTAGCCAAAACGAGCAATTTGTTCATTTGAAAGTCCTTTAATGGAAGAAAAACCCGGGAAATGCCAACAGACTGGCGGAGTCGTGAGTAAAAAAGCACCCAGACTCTTTAACTCAACCGCCAAATTATACCGATGCGCACCGCATTCGCGGGGAAACACGGATTGCCAGTGTTCAGGACCTGTAATTTCACGTTCACAGGGCTTGGGCATGTAACCAGCCCGATTGCTGCCACGTGGCGACGAGTTCGGCCGCATCGGTGCTCAAGCGTTGGGCATCGGCCGCTGTGAGTTGGCGCGTCTGGGCCAACTGCTGCATCAGGCGCGCGTCGCGGCCACCGGCCCGGAAGCTCTCACCGTTGATGAACACATGCTGCGCGTCGTACTGCATGCGTGTGCGGCGGTCGAGCCGGATGCCGGTGGACAGGTCGGGGGCGGCGCCGTCGCCTGCAGTGTCAAACCACACACTGGGTTTGGGCTCGGTGGCCCACTCGCCCAGCGACCGGCGCAAGGCCTCGCCATCCTGGAGCAAGGCGTGCAAGGCGTCTTTGGCAAACGCCTCCAACCCCTCTGGCAAACGGGCGCTGTCGGTCACAGCGGGCTGGTCGCGGTCGCGGTAGAGGGTGGCGTCGTCGGCGTCGTCGGCCAACCGCAGCAGCAGTTCGCGGGCGATCTCGCCTTTGGACGGTGCACGAAAGCCGATGGAGTAGGTCATGCAGGCGCCTTGCGCGTCGCCGTCGTGGGCGTAGCGCGGCGGCAGGTAGAGCATGTCACCGGGCTCCAGCACGAACTCTTGCTCTGGCTCGAAATGGGCCAGGATTTTCAGTGGCACGTCGTCGCGCAGGCTCAGGTCTTTCTGGCGGCCAATGCGCCATCGGCGGCGGCCTTCGGCCTGCAGCAGGAACACGTCGTAGCTGTCAAAGTGCGGGCCCACCCCGCCGCCGTCGCTGGCGTAGCTGACCATCAGGTCGTCCAGCCGGGCGTCGGGCACAAAACGAAAGGCTTGCAGCAGGTCGTGCAGGCCGTCGTGGTGCAAATCCATGCCCTGCAGCAGCAGCGTCCAGTCCGGCTGGGCCAGCGGCGGCAAGGCGCGGCGTGCAAACGGCCCCTGGCGCATGCGCCAGCGCTCGCCCTGGCGCACCACCAGGCGGGACTCGACGTCGTCGCTGGCAGCCAGCGCAAACAGCGCCTGCCGGTCCAGCAGCGGGCGCATGCCAGGAATGGCCTGGCGGATCAACAGCGGTTTTTTCTGCCAGTGGCGCCGCATGAATTGCTGTGCGGTCAGGCCGCCCAGCAGCGGCAAAGGGGTGTTCACGTCCATGGGACAATTGTCGTATGGAAATGCTTGACACCATCACCGAACAATGTGTGGTCGCCCTGACCTGGACGCTGAAAGACACCCTCGACGACACCCTGGACGTGCTCGACGAGCCGGTGGAGTTTTTCGTTGGCGGGCACGACCTGCTGGACCGCATTGACGCGGCGCTGCAGGGCCACACCGTGGGCGACACCATCGACCTGCACCTGGAGCCCGAACACGCGTTTGGCGACTACGACGAGAACCTGGTGTTCCTGGAAGCGCGCGAGCGTTTCCCCAAGGAACTGGAAGAAGGCATGACCTTCGAGGGCCTGCCAGCCGGTTGCAACCCGGACGCACCACGCAACGTGGTGTACGTGGTGACCGACATCTACCCCGAGCACGTGGTGCTGGACGGCAACCACCCGCTGGCGGGCATTGCGCTGCGCATCCACCTGAAGGTGCGTGCCATCCGCGAGGCCACCGAGCAGGAGGTGGGCCGTGGCAGCGCTGGCACGGGCTTCTTCAAGATCGCGCCCAGCACGCCGGACGACGCCACGCTGCACTGAGCCCGAACGGACCCGCCAGGGCTCAGTAGACCAGCGTCTGCACCCCCTGGGCCGTGCCCAGCAGGCACACCGCCGCCTTCTGGCGGGCAAACACTCCCACCTCCACCACACCGGGCCACTGGTTGACCAGGTCCTCAAAGGCCAGCGGGTCGGCGATCTGCAGGCCGGTCACGTCCAGGATGTGCTGGCCGTTGTCGGTCACCAGCGGCACACCGTTCACCAGCCGCAACCGCCCTTGCCCGCCGAGCGCGGCAAACTGGCGCACCACCCGCGCGCTGGCCATGGGAATGACCTCCACCGGCAACGGGAACTTGCCCAGCGTCTGCACCAGCTTGCTGTCGTCTGCAATGCAGACAAACTGCCGCGACTGGGCGGCGACGATCTTCTCGCGCGTCAGTGCGGCACCGCCGCCCTTGACCATGTGGCCGTGCGGGTCGATCTCGTCCGCGCCGTCGATGTAGACCGCCAGTTCGCCGACCTCGTTGCAGTCAAACACTGGGATGCCCAGCGCCTGCAAGCGTGCGGTGGACGCCTGGGAGCTGCTGACAGCGCCCCGGATGCGGTCTTTCATGCTGGCCAGCGCGTCGATGAACTTGTTGACGGTGGAGCCGGTGCCCACGCCAATGATCTCGCCTTCGGGCACGTAATGGAGGGCGGCCTGGCCGACCCGCGTTTTCAGTTCGTCTTGGTTCATGGTGCTTTTGCGACAATACCCGGCTGCCCGGCTGACGCCGCCCGGACTCTTTCCGGGCGGTGGCCGGGATTATCCAACGCCACCCACCCATGCCCCTGCTGCCCTACGCCCTCGCCCGCCCCTTTTTGTTCGGGCTCGACCCCGAAGCCGCGCACGACCTGACGCTGGCCACCCTCGCCCGTGTGCAAGGCACACCGCTGCAATGGGCCTACTGCAGCGGCTTTGTGAACGACCCGGTCACCGTGGCCGGGTTGCGCTTTCCCAACCGGGTGGGCCTGGCGGCCGGGCTGGACAAAAACGCGCGCTGCATCGACGGCCTGGGCGCGATGGGGTTTGGGTTCGTGGAGGTCGGCACCGTCACGCCCAAGGCCCAGCCGGGCAACCCCAAGCCACGCATGTTCCGCCTGCCCGAGGCCAACGCCCTGATCAACCGCCTGGGCTTCAACAACGGCGGGCTGGACGCGTTTGTGGCCAACGTGCAGAAGGCCTCGTTCCGCCAACATGGGCGCATTCTGGGCCTGAACATTGGCAAGAACGCCGCCACGCCCATTGAAAAAGCCACCGACGACTACCTGGCCTGCCTGGAAGGCGTCTACCCGCATGCCGACTACGTGACGGTGAACATCTCCAGCCCCAACACCAAGAACCTGCGCGCGCTGCAGAGCGACGCCGCGCTCGACGGCCTGCTGGGTGCATTGGCCGAGCGCCGCGAAACCCTGGCCCAGGCGCACCAGCGCCGCGTGCCGCTGTTTGTGAAAATCGCGCCCGACCTGGACGAGGCCCAGGTGGCGGTGATCGCCGCCACGCTGCAGCGCCACGGCATGGACGGCGTGGTGGCCACCAACACCACCCTCAGCCGCGACGCGGTGCAGGGCCAGGCACACGCGCAAGAGGCCGGCGGCCTGAGCGGTGCACCGGTGCTGGCAATGAGCAACCGGGTCATCGCTCAACTGCGCGCGGCACTCGGCACGGCCTTCCCCATCATTGGCGTGGGCGGTGTGATGTCGGCCGCGGACGCGGTGTCCAAAATCGAGGCCGGGGCCGACCTGGTGCAGATTTACACCGGTTTGATCTACCAGGGCCCCGCTTTGGTCACCCAGGCCGCAAATTCGATCAAAAAGCACTGCAAGCCCTAGTCAAATCTCGCGATTCAGCTATCAAAAACAGAGCATCTAGAGTGTTCTAGGGTCGGTTTCCAGCAAGCGCTGCACCAGCGACACCAGGTGCGCCTGCAGCGGCGCAAAGCCGCTGTGGATGGCCAGCGTGGCCTCGTCCATGTAGAGCTTGCGGTTGATCTCCAGTTGCAGGCTGTGCCGGTGTTCGGCCGGGCGGCCATAGCGGCGCACCAGTTCCACCCCCTTGTACGGGTGGTTGCAGGCCACGTCGTAGCCGAACCCCGCCAAATGGCCGGCCACCAGGGCCATCAGCGCGTTGCTGGCAGTGGTGCCGTCGCGGTTGCCGACCACAAAGTCGGCGTGTACCAGGCCCGGGAATTCGGTGGCATGGCTGGACGACACGGCCGGCATCGAATGGCAGTTGATGTGCAGGCTGTAGCCATGGCGCTGGTGGGCCGCGTCAATGGCGCTGGCCACCGCCGCGTGGTACGGCTGCCAGCAGTGCGCGATGCGCGCCTCTACCTCGGCCACGGTCAGCCGCCGCTGGTAAATCGGCCGCCCGTCGTCGGTCAATCGCCAGACCAGCCCTTTGCCCAACCTGACCTTGCTACCACCCTCCAGCACGCCCGGCCAGGGACCGTCCAGTAGCGACTCGTCGATCTCGGTGGTGTTGCGGTTGGTGTCCAGGTAGCTGCGCGGGAAATGCGCCTCAACCCAGGCCACGCCCAGCGCCGGCGCAAAGCTGTACAGCCGCTCGACGTGGGTGTCTTCCGCCCGCCGCAGCGACGCCAGATCGCAGCTGAAGGCGAAGTCTTTCGGGTAATCGGTGCCGCTGTGCGGCGAGTCCAGCACCACGGCGGTGTGGCCAGGTTGGTAACTGACGAACTGCATCGGACCATTGTGACCGATGCCGCTTCAAGTTACGGCCTCAATTGCCGTTCGACACCCGCCCGTACGTGTCTTCAAACCGCACGATGTCGTCTTCACCCAGGTAGCTGCCGGACTGCACCTCGATGATCTCCAGATCGGTCTTGCCGGGGTTTTCCAGCCGGTGTTTGACGCCCAACGGGATGTAGGTGGACTGGTTTTCGTGCAGCACGATCTGCTCGTCGCCGCGCGTGACCACGGCCGTGCCTTGCACCACGATCCAATGTTCGGCGCGGTGGTGGTGCATCTGCAGGCTGAGTTTGCCGCCCGGCCGAACGGTGATGCGCTTGACCTGGTGCCTTGGCCCTTGGTCCACGCTGTCGTAGCTGCCCCACGGGCGATTGACCTTGCGGTGTGCACCGGCCTGCGGCGACTCCTGCGCCTCCAGCATGGCCACGGCCTGCTTGACTTTTTCGGCATGGTCGGCGTCGGCTACCAGCAACGCGTCGGGCGTGTCCACGATCAACAGGTTGCGCGTACCGAGGGCCACCACCGGCCGGTTGCTGACGTGCACAAAGGTGTTTTCGGCCTGCAAGAAATGCGCATGGCCGGGTGCGCCCGCCGTGCGGTTGCCATCGGCGTGCTGGCGGCTGAGTTGCGCCACCGCATTCCAGCTGCCCACATCGCTCCAGGCGCCAGCAAAGCGGTACACCGCCAGCCGGTCGTGTTTCTCCATCACCGCATAGTCGATGCTGTCAGACGGGCTGGTCTCGAATGCCACCGCTTCAGGGCGAACGAAATGGGCCTCAACGCGCTTGGCAGCCATGGCCGCGACACAGGCTTGCCAGATCGCTGGGGCATGCCGCGCCAGGGCTGAGGCCAGCACATCGGCTTGCACGAGAAAAATACCGGCATTCCACAGGTGTCGGCCTGTGGCGAGCAGTTCAGACGCACGAAATGCGTCTGGCTTCTCCACAAACTGCGCCACCGACAGACCACCCTCGGGCAAGGCATGCCCTTGTTCGATGTAGCCATAGGCCGTGCTGGGGTGGTTGGGCACCACGCCAAAAGTGACAATGTGGCCGGCGTGGGCAGAAGGGACGGCAGAGCGCACCATGTCGCCAAATGCGGCGACGTCGGGAATGTAATGGTCTGCCGGACAAAACAGCAGCAGTTCGTCGGGTCTGGCCTGCAAGGCGGCCAGCGCCATCGCAGCAGCCGTGTTGCGGGCACTGGGTTCCAGAATCTGCAGCACCGACAAGCCAGCGGCGCGGGCAGCGTCGTCCACCAGAAAACGGTGGTCTTCGGCGCCAATGCACCACACCGAACCCAGCGACGCCAGACGTTCCATCGTCAGCTGCAACAGCGACTTGTCGCCCAGCAAGGGGATGAACTGCTTCGGATAGGTCTTGCGCGACAGCGGCCACAAACGGGTACCGCTTCCACCACAGAGGATGACGGGGTGAATCTGTTCGCCACTCATTCGGTTGTTCTCATTGTTTTTGTGCACCATCACCGAGCATAAAGTATGCGACCCGACATGCCAGCGGAGACGGCGTTACGCTTTGTAAGGCGCCTCATGCCACCGACGCGGCGTCATGGCGCCACACCGTCTTGCCGCCCGAAGCCTTGTCCAGTTGGGCCAACAGCGCTTCATGCTCGGTCAATTCGCCCGTGCTGGCGGTCAACACCGGCAGCACAAAACCGCGCAAATCCACCACCTCGGTCTGCACCTGCTGGGTGTCGCTGGGGGACAAATCCACCAGCAGCGCGTCTTGCCCGCGGGTCAGGTTGATGTAGACGTCGGCCAGCAGTTCGGCGTCCAGCAGTGCGCCGTGCAGGGTGCGGCCGGAGTTGTCCACGCCGAGGCGGGCGCACAGCGCGTCGAGCGAGTTGCGTTTGCCGGGGAACATTTCCTTGGCCATCACCAACGTGTCGGTGACGCTGCCAACGCTGGCTTTGAAGGGCGGCTCGCCGATCAGCTCGAGTTCCTTGTTCAGGAAACCGACGTCGAACGCGGCGTTGTGGATGATGATTTCTGCGCCCTGCAGGTAGTCCATCAGCTCCTGGGCCACGGCGGCGAACTTGGGTTTGTCGCGCAGGAACTCGTTGCTGATGCCGTGCACCTTCAACGCCTCTTCGTGGCTGTCACGCCCGGGGTTCAGGTAGAAGTGCTTGTTGTGGCCGGTCAGCTTGCGGTTGAGCAGCTCGACACAGCCGATCTCGATGATGCGGTCGCCATTCTCGGCCGATAGACCGGTGGTTTCGGTGTCGAGGACGATCTGACGGGACATCAGTGGTTCTCTTTGGCGTGGTTAATTGAGTACTTGGGGATTTCAACAACCACATCTTGCTGCGCCAAAAAAGCCTGGCAGCTCAGGCGCGAGTTGGGCTCCAGGCCCCAGGCGCGGTCGAGCAGGTCTTCCTCGTTTTCGTCGAGTTCGTTCAGCGACGCAAAGCCCTCGCGCACGATGATGTGGCAGGTGGTGCAGGCGCAGCTCATGTCGCAGGCGTGCTCGATGTTGATGTGGTGGTCCAGCAGCGCCTCGCAGATGGAGGTGCCGGCGGGGGCCGTCACTTCGGCGCCCTGGGGACAGTATTCGGGGTGCGGCAGGATTCGGATGGTGGGCATGTGGAGCGCTCGGGTTGTGCGGTCTTCAGACCGTCTCGATATTTTTGCCGGCCAGGGCTTTGTGGATGCCCCGGTTCATGCGCATGGCGGCAAAGGCTTCGGTGCCTTTGGCCAGCGCTTCGGTGGCCGCTTCAATCGCCTTGGCATCGGTCAAGGGTTTGGCCGCCACCACGGCCTGGGCCAGCGTGTCGATGGTGGCACGCTCTTGCGTGCCCAGCAAGTCGGCATCGGCCGCCAGTGCCGAGCCAATCGCCAGCAGCATGCGGTCGGCCTCCAGCCGGGCTTCGGCCAGCGCGCGGGCCTGCATGTCTTGTTCGGCGGTGGCAAAGCTGTCTTGCAGCATGGTGGCGATCTGGTCGTCGGTCAGGCCATAAGACGGTTTGACGTCGATTTTCGCCTCGACGCCGCTGCCCTGCTCTTTGGCACTGACGCTCAGCAGGCCGTCGGCGTCGACCGTGAACACCACCCGGATGCGGGCGGCGCCGGCGGCCATCGGCGGAATGCCGCGCAGCTCGAAACGCGCCAGGCTGCGGCAGTCGGCCACCAGGTCGCGTTCGCCCTGCACCACGTGCAGCGCCAGCGCGGTCTGGCCGTCCTGGTAGGTGGTGAAGTCCTGCGCCATGGCGGTGGGGATGGTCTGGTTGCGGGGCACGATGCGTTCGACCAGACCGCCCATGGTCTCGATGCCGAGTGAGAGCGGGATCACGTCGAGCAGCAGCAGGTCTTCGCTGCCGGCGTTGCCGGCCAGCTGGTTGGCCTGGATGGCGGCGCCCAGCGCCACCACCTCGTCGGGGTTGAGGTTGTTCAGCGGTGCCTGGCCAAAGAAATCGGCCACGGCGCGCTGGATCTGCGGCATGCGGGTGGAGCCACCCACCATCACCACGCCCTTGACCTCGTCTTTCTGCAGCTTGGCATCGCGCAGGGCCTTGCGGACCGCGGACAGGGTTTTGGCGGTCAAGGCAGCCGTTGTTGCCTCAAAATCGGCAATTTTTACCTCAAATCGCAGCTGAGCCTCAGTCAAATCTACCGAGAATGCTACGGAATCTGTAGCAGTCAGCGCTTCCTTGCAGGCCCGTGCGGCAACTTTCATTGCGGCCTTGTCGGAGGCGTTGTCCACCACGGTGCCGGTTTGCTGCAGCACCCAGTCGGCCAGCGCGCGGTCGTAGTCGTCGCCGCCCAGGGCCGAGTCGCCGCCGGTGGCAATCACTTCGAACACGCCACGGCTCAGGCGCAGGATGGAAATGTCGAAGGTGCCGCCACCGAGGTCGTACACCGCGTAGATGCCCTCGCTGGCGTTGTCCAGCCCATAGGCAATCGCGGCGGCGGTGGGTTCGTTGATCAGACGCAGCACGTTCAGGCCGGCGAGTTGGGCCGCGTCTTTGGTCGCCTGGCGCTGGGCGTCGTCAAAATAGGCCGGCACGGTGATCACCACGCCATGGATGTCGTCGTTGAAGGTGTCTTCGGCGCGAAAGCGCAGCGTCGCCAGAATCTCGGCACTCACCTCCACCGGGGACTTCTCGCCGGCGCGTGTCATCAGGCCGACCATGCCAGGTTTGTCGATGAAGCGGTAAGGCAGTTGGTCGCGGTTGGCAATGTCGGCCAAGCCCCGCCCCATGAAGCGCTTGACCGAAGCGATGGTGTTTTCCGGGTCGTCACTGAGGGCGGCCTGCGCCTCAAAGCCGATTTTTCGGCCGTTGTTGTCCAGGTAGCGCACCACCGAAGGCAAGACGACCTGGCCAAGGGCGTCGGGGAGGCACTCGGCCACACCGTTGCGCACCGCCGCCACCAGCGAGTGCGTGGTGCCCAGGTCAATGCCCAGCGCAATGCGCCGGGTGTGCGGGTCGGGCGAGTAGCCTGGTTCAGAAATTTGCAGCAATGCCATCGCGTTATTGTCCCCGTGCCTCGGTGTCCATCCGGTCGAACCGGGCTTCTATGTCACTGGCGAAACGCTCGATGAACATCAGCGCCCTCACCTGCTGCGCGGCGGCGGCCGCGTCGTGCTGCACGTCCAGCAGTTCTGCACAGCGGGCCAATGCCTGCTGGCGTGCCTGCTGCACTTCGCTGTTGAGCGTGTCCAGCGCGGGTTCGCCATCGGCCTCGTCCAGCGCCTCGCGCCATGCCATCTGCTGCATCAAAAAAGCGCCCGGCATGGCGGTGTTGTTTTCGGCGTCGATTTGGACCCCGTTCATTTCGCACAGGTAGGCGGCCCGTTTCAGCGGATTTTTGAGCCGCTGGTAGGCCTCGTTGATGCGCACCGACCACTGCATCGCCACCCGTTGCGCGGCGGCACCGCTGGCCGCGAAACGGTCCGGGTGCGCCTCGCGCTGCAACTCTTTCCAGCGCGCATCGAGCGCGGCGCTGTCCTGCGCAAATTGCGCAGGCACGCCAAACAGTTCGAAATCGGAAGATTGCAGGTTCATGTCAAAAAAAACCGCCAGCGCGAAATGGGGTGGCGGTTGGTTGGGCTGAGGCGCAGCGCAGGCGCACACTCAAATTCTGAAGCTCTCTCCGCAACCGCAGCGGTCCCGCTCGTTCGGGTTGTTGAACTTGAAGCCTTCGTTCAGGCCTTCGCGCACAAAGTCCAGTTCGGTGCCGTCGATGTAGGCCAGACTTTTCGGGTCAATCAAAATCTTCACGCCGTGGCCTTCAAACACCACGTCTTCGGGCGCGAGGTCGTCCACGTACTCGAGCTTGTAGGCCATGCCGGAGCAGCCGGTGGTCTTGACGCCTAAGCGCACGCCCACACCCTTGCCCCTTTTGGACAGGTAGCGGGTCACGTGCCGTGCGGCGGCTTCGGTCAGGGTAACGGCCATGTTCTTCTCAGGTCACGCAGGTCGGTTGCCATTCAAGGCACCCGGTGCGTTGGGTCAATGCGTGTGTTTTTTCTTGTAGTCGTCGACCGCTGCCTTGATCGCGTCTTCGGCGAGGATGGAGCAGTGGATCTTGACCGGCGGCAGCGCCAGTTCTTCGGCGATCTGGCTGTTTTTCAGCGCCGCCGCTTCGTCCAGCGTCTTGCCCTTGACCCATTCGGTCACCAGCGAGCTGGAGGCAATGGCCGAACCGCAACCGTAGGTCTTGAAGCGTGCGTCTTCGATCACACCCGTCACCGGGTTGACCTTGATTTGCAACTTCATCACGTCGCCGCAAGCCGGCGCGCCGACCATGCCGGTGCCCACGGTGTCGTCACCCTTGTCGAACGAGCCGACGTTGCGGGGGTTTTCGTAGTGGTCTACGACTTTTTCAGAATATGCCATGGCGTTTCTCCTTCAATCAAAACAGGTCTGCGTCAATGCGCAGCCCATTGAATAGTGCTGATGTCAATGCCGTCCTGGTGCATTTCCCACAACGGGCTCAAGTCGCGCAGCTTGGCTACGTTTTGCTTGATGGTGGCAATCGCGTAGTCGATCTCTTCTTCGGTGGTCCAGCGGCCAATCGTCATGCGCAGGCTGCTGTGGGCCAGTTCGTCGCTGCGGCCAAGGGCACGCAGCACATAGCTGGGCTCCAGGCTGGCCGAGGTGCAGGCCGAACCGCTCGACACCGCGAGCCCCTTGATGCCCATGATCAGCGATTCGCCCTCAACAAAGTTGAAGCTCATGTTGAGGTTGTGCGGTACGCGCTGGGTTTCATGGCCGTTGATGAAAACCTGCTCCACGTCTTTCAGGCCGGCCAGCATGCGCTCGTGCAGGGCACGGATGCGCACGTTCTCGGCCGCCATTTCTTCCTTGGCGATGCGGTAGGCCTCGCCCATGCCGACGCACTGGTGCGTGGGCAGCGTGCCGGAACGCATGCCGCGCTCGTGGCCACCGCCGTGCATCTGTGCTTCCAGGCGGATGCGCGGCTTGCGGCGCACGTACAGCGCGCCAATGCCCTTGGGGCCATAGGTCTTGTGCGAGGTCAGGCTCATCAGATCGACCGGCAGCGTGGCCAGGTCGATGTCGACGCGGCCTGTCGCCTGCGCTGCGTCCACATGGAAGATCACGCCCTTCTCACGGCAAATCTTGCCAATGGCCGCGATGTCCTGGATGACGCCGATCTCGTTGTTGACGAACATCACGCTGGCCAGAATCGTGTCGGGCCGGATCGCGGCCTTGAAGGCCTCAAGGTCCAGCAGACCGTCGGCCTGCACATCCATGTAAGTGACTTCAAAGCCCTGGCGCTCCAGCTCACGGCAGGTGTCCAGCACCGCCTTGTGCTCGGTCTTCACCGTGATGAGGTGCTTGCCCTTGGTCTTGTAGAAGTTGGCCGCGCCCTTCAGCGCCAGGTTGTTGGACTCGGTCGCGCCGGAAGTCCAGACAATCTCGCGTGGGTCCGCACCGATCAGTGCGGCAATCTGCTCGCGGGCATTTTCAACCGCCGCCTCCGCTTCCCAACCCCAGGCGTGGCTGCGCGACGCCGGGTTGCCGAAGTGCTCACGCAACCAGGGAATCATCGCGTCCACCACGCGCGGGTCGCACGGGTTGGTGGCGCTGTAGTCCATGTAAATGGGGAAGTGCGGGGTGGTGTCCATGGCTGGCTCTGTACAGAACGACGGGCTGGCAAAAAACGGATTGGGCCGCGTCAGGATTTGGCGAAAACGTTGCCGAGCGCAAACACCGAATTCGGCGCGTTCACGCGAATTGGCTTGACAACTGGCATGCTGGAAATGGCGCGCTTGACCGTGGGCTTGTCCTCGATCTGCACACCCTTGGCAATTTGCTCGTCCACCAGCTTTTGCAACGACACGGAGTCGAGGAACTCGACCATGCGCGTGTTGAGCGCCGCCCAGAGTTCGTGCGTCATACAACGGCCGGCTTCACCCAGGCAGTTTTCCTTGCCGCCACACTGCGTCGCGTCAATGGGTTCGTCCACTGAGACGATGATGTCGGCCACGGTGATCTCGGCCGCTTTGCGGCCCAGGGTGTAGCCGCCGCCAGGGCCACGGGTCGATTCGACCAGTTCGTGGCGGCGCAGCTTGCCGAACAGTTGCTCCAGGTAGGACAAGGAGATTTGCTGGCGCTGGCTGATGGCGGCCAAGGTCACAGGGCCCGAATTCTGGCGCAGGGCCAGATCAATCATGGCTGTGACCGCAAATCGGCCTTTGGTTGTGAGACGCATGGCAAGCTCCTTATGTTGTGCTTGTGAACCTTGAAAACGCTCCCGGCTTTGTGAGCCCTGAAGCACTACCCTGTACGGACCTGACAAGAGATTCGCGCTGGCGGTCATCAGGTATTTGCGGTCAAACACCCGACAGCTTGGTTGTTGAGTAACGGAGTCAAGTATAGCACAAGACCAAACAAATCAGTCAAGTAACTGTACCGATAAGTCGCAGATTTGTCCAAGACAGTCTCGAACAAATAAACCACTCCAAACCCCTCCTCACCCCATACCAGCGAACAGCCTTGTTGGGAGACACCACCGCATTTCCATGAAGCAGTCAGTCTTCGTACCAGTGGTTGCTTGATTGAGCCAAAACCTCGGCTTAAGTTCAAACCGGACTAAAACAGTCCAGTTATCGGCCCAATTCAACAAAAATCAAGGCGTATTCTTTCAGAAAAACAAGGGTCACCGAACACAACTTGTCCAACCATCATTGGTGGACAAATAACCGAACAGCCCAGCCAAATTCATCGCCCAGGCTGGCCGGTTGGCACCGACGGGGCGATGTTGTCGGTCCCCGGCGCGCCAAAAGCCTGCTCTTTCAGCAGGGCCAACTGGTCCCGAACGCGGGCCGCCTTCTCGAATTCGAGGTTGCGTGCGTGTTCCAGCATCTGTTTTTCCAGGCGCTTGATTTCACGCGACACGTCTTTCTCGCTCATGTCCTCCACCCGGGCGCGCTGCACGGCCGCCTGTTCCAGCCGTTCGGCCTCACGCCCCGCTTTTTCGCTGTAGACCCCGTCGATCAGGTCGCGCACCTGCTTCACAATGCTGCGCGGCGTGATGCCCATGGCCAGGTTGTGCGCCACCTGCTTGGTGCGGCGGCGCTCGGTTTCACCGATGGCAAGTTTCATCGAGTCGGTGATGCGGTCCGCATACAAAATCGCCCGCCCGTTCAGGTTGCGGGCAGCGCGCCCAATGGTCTGGATCAGCGAGCGCTCGGAGCGCAGAAACCCTTCTTTGTCTGCATCCAGGATGGCCACCAGACTGACCTCTGGAATGTCCAGGCCCTCGCGCAGCAGGTTAATACCCACCAGCACGTCGAAGGCTCCCAAACGCAGGTCACGCAGGATCTCTACCCGCTCCACCGTGTCCACATCGCTGTGCAGGTAGCGCACCTTGACGCCGTTGTCGCCCAGGTAGTCGGTCAGTTGCTCGGCCATGCGCTTGGTCAACGTGGTGATCAAGACCCGCTCATTTTTCTCGACCCGGATGCGAATTTCCTGCAGCACATCGTCCACCTGGTGGGTCGCGGGGCGTACCTCGACCTCCGGGTCCACCAACCCCGTGGGCCGCACCACCTGCTCCACCACTTGCCCGGCGTGTTCTTTCTCATACGCCGCCGGTGTGGCCGACACAAACACCGCCTGCCGGACCTTGGTTTCAAACTCCTCGAATTTGAGCGGCCGGTTGTCCAGCGCACTCGGCAGGCGAAAACCGTATTCCACCAATGTGGTCTTGCGCGCGCGGTCCCCGTTGTACATCCCACCGAGCTGACCAATCAGCACGTGCGACTCGTCCAGGAACATCAGCGCGTCTTTGGGCAGGTAGTCGGTCAGGGTGGACGGCGGGCTGCCCGGCGCCGCACCCGACAAATGCCGGGTGTAGTTCTCAATGCCTTTGCAGTGGCCAATTTCGCTCAGCATCTCAAGGTCGAAACGGGTGCGTTGTTCCAGCCGTTGCGCCTCTACCAATTTGCCCATGCCCACCAGCTCTTTCAGGCGTTCGGCCAATTCCACCTTGATCGTTTCCACCGCCACCAACACCCGGTCGCGCGGCGTCACGTAGTGGCTCGACGGATACACCGTGAAACGCGGGATTTTCTGCCGGATGCGGCCCGTCAGCGGGTCAAACAGCTGCAGGCTCTCGATCTCGGTGTCAAACAGCTCGATGCGGATCGCCAACTCTGAGTGCTCGGCGGGGAACACGTCAATCGTGTCACCACGCACGCGGAATTTGCCGCGCGAGAAATCTTGTTCATTGCGCTGGTACTGCATGCGGATCAACTGGGCGATGAGGTCGCGCTGGCCAATCTGGTCACCCACCCGCAGCGTCATCACCATGCGGTGGTAGCTCTCGGGCTCACCGATGCCGTAGATGGCCGACACGGTGGCCACGATGATCACGTCGCGCCGCTCGATCACGCTTTTGGTACAACTCAAGCGCATCTGCTCGATGTGCTCGTTGATCGCCGAGTCTTTCTCGATGAACAGGTCGCGCTGCGGCACATAGGCCTCCGGCTGGTAGTAGTCGTAATAGCTGACGAAGTACTCCACTGCGTTCTTCGGGAAAAACTCGCGGAATTCGCTGTACAACTGCGCGGCCAGGGTCTTGTTGGGCGCAAACACAATCGCGGGCCGCCCCATCTGGGCAATGACGTTGGCCATGGTGAAGGTCTTGCCGGAGCCGGTCACCCCCAACAGTGTCTGGAACACCTCGCCGTCGCGCAGGCCTTCGACCAATTTGGCGATTGCCACCGGCTGGTCACCGGCAGGCGGGTACGGCTGGTACAGCTCGAACGGCGAGTCCGGGTAGCTGACGAATTCGCCTTGCCGTGGCTCAGGGATGGTTTCTGCGATCTCAGACATGGGGCTACCTCGGGACAACCCTTAAAATTGGGCCAACCCGACAGCGTACAACACCTTCGGACCATGCGCTTGGGCACCGGCCCGCGCCCCATACAACCACCTGCCAAGGACTCTCCATGTCTCTCTTCACCGCCGTCGAAATGGCCCCGCGCGACCCAATTCTGGGTCTCAACGAGCAGTTCAACGCCGACAACAACCCGGCCAAGGTCAACCTCGGTGTGGGTGTTTATTACGACGACAACGGCAAGCTGCCCCTGCTCGAATGCGTGCAAGCCGCTGAAAAAGCCATGATGGCATCGCCCAAGGCGCGCGGCTACCTGCCCATCGACGGCATTGCGGCGTACGACGCGGCCGTCAAGGGCCTCGTGTTCGGCACCGACAGCGAGCCCGTCAAGTCGGGTCGCGTGGCCACCATCCAGGCGATTGGCGGTACCGGTGGCCTGAAGGTGGGCGCCGATTTTCTGAAACGCCTGAACCCCAACGCCACCGTGCTGATCAGCGACCCGAGCTGGGAAAACCACCGCGCGCTGTTCACCAACGCCGGCTTTGCAGTCGACACCTACCCGTACTACGACGCTGTGGCCCGTGGCGTGAATTTCGACGGCATGCTCGGCGCGTTGAATGCGGCACCCGCAGGCACCATCGTGGTGTTGCACGCCTGCTGCCACAACCCCACCGGCTACGACATCACCGCTGCGCAATGGGACCAAGTGGTCGCGGCAGTCAAAAGCAAGCAGTTGGTGGCTTTCCTCGACATGGCTTACCAGGGCTTTGGCCACGGGATTGCCGAAGACGGCGCCGTGATCGCCAAATTCGTCGCTGCCGGCCTGAGCTTTTTTGTGTCCACCAGCTTCAGCAAGAGTTTCAGCCTGTACGGTGAGCGCGTCGGCGCACTGAGCGTGTTGTGCGACAACCAGGAAGAAGCCGGCCGCGTGCTGAGCCAGCTGAAGATTGTGATCCGCACCAACTACAGCAACCCGCCCACCCACGGCGGTGCTGTGGTGGCCGCTGTGTTGAACGACTCCGCGCTGCGCACGCTGTGGGAAAAAGAGCTGGGTGAGATGCGCGTGCGCATCAAGGCCATGCGCCAGAAGCTGGTCGACGGCCTGAAGGCCGCTGGCGTGAAGCAGGACATGTCCTTCATCACCACCCAGATCGGCATGTTCAGCTACTCGGGCCTCTCCAAGGACCAGATGGTGCGCCTGCGCAGCGAGTTCGGCGTGTACGGCACCGACACCGGCCGCATGTGCGTCGCCGCGCTGAACAGCAAAAACATCGACCACGTCTGCGCGTCCATCGCCAAAGTCGTCTGAGCCCCCTGCGTCGTTGGTTGTAAAAAACCAACGACGCCTCGCAAAAAGTACGAATCTTGACAAGAATCGTTCTTATTTGATTTAAGCTCGCGGCCAACGCAGTCGCAAGCCATTTCTGCGCCCTCTTTGGGCGCCCCAGCCAGCCTCTGACAACAATCGAGCCACCCATGGCTCGCCATCAAACGGAGGCCATTTTGGCAAAAAAACAATTTCCATCCAACCACAGTTCACCGTCTGCTGCCGGCTTCGCACGGCTTCCCTTGAGCGCGCTGATGCTGGCCGCATCGGTGTCCGGTTGGGCACAGACTGCCGACGACAGCACAGCAGCCGCCCCCACGGAAACGGCCAGCCCGGCTGCAGACAGCACCACCCTCCTGGCACAAGCAACTGTGAATCCTGCAGCGCCCAAACCAGCTGCGGCCCCTGCAGAAGGCCAAACCCTGAAACAGGTCACCGTGACCGACAAGCGCGAAGAAGCGCAAGGCAAAGACTCGGTGCGCGCCACCACCACCACGATTGGCAAGGGCAAACAGGAACTGCGTGACATTCCACAGTCGATCACCGTGGTCACCGAAAAGCTGATCAGCGACCGCAACCTGGACACCGTCAAGGACGCCCTGCGCCAGACTTCCGGCGTGACCTTCCTCGCAGCCGAAGGCGGTGAGGAAGACATTCGCCTGCGCGGCTTCTCGCTCGCCGGCACCGGTGACATTTTTCTGGATGGCGTGCGTGACCCCGCCTTCTACGACCGCGACACGTTCAACCTGGACCGCGTTGAGGTGCTGCGCGGCTCGGCTTCGCTGCTGTTCGGCCGGGGCTCCACCGGTGGTGCGGTCAACCAGGTCAGCAAAATTCCACGTGCGATCAACGAGAACGAAATCACCACCACCATCGGCAGCCACCAGTACCGGCGCATCGTGGGTGACTTCAACATCAACACCAACCCGGACGCCGGTTTGCGCATCACCGCGATGCGCACCAAGGCCGACAACAACGGCAGCGGCAGCAGTCTGGACAAAGGCGGCTTGGCCCTGTCGTACCGCTGGGGCATTGGCACCTCGGACGAATTCCTGGCCAGCCTGTACTACCTGGACAACAACAACGGCATGAACTACGGCATTCCGTACATCCGTCCACGGGCCACAGACTCGC
Organism: Pseudomonadota bacterium; assembly: GCA_040384665.1. Classification (GTDB taxonomy): domain Bacteria; phylum Pseudomonadota; class Gammaproteobacteria; order Burkholderiales; family Burkholderiaceae_C; genus PCRC01. Next base: position 26,569 of record JAZKIY010000016.1, on the reverse strand, counting down.
AATCAACCAACACCCTCATCGGCAGCCTGGCACCCGACGCCTACTTCGGTATGGCCAGCGACTACAGCGCAGGCGGTGCCAAGGTGGCCCGTTTCAGCCACACCCACCGCTTTGGCAATGGCAGTGAATTGGTCAGCCAGGTCCGTGTTGGCGACTTCGAACGCGACCAGCGTGCCGGTACCGTGCGTTTTGCCGGCACCACGGGCACGATTCGCAACCCGGCCGCCGTTGACCTCACCAACTTCGGTCCGAACACGGTCCTCACGCGGGGCACCCAACTCAAGGTTCAGGACTTCAAAACCATCCACGCGCAGTCTGACCTGAGCACCAAGTTTGACGCGCTCGGCGTCAAGCACACGCTGCAGACGGGTGTTGACTTTGCGCAGGAAGAGAAGACGGTGTACGCCGCCAGAAGCGCCGCACAAGGCGGTGTAGACCTTGTCAAACCACCCACCACGGCCGGCACACCCAACGATGGCGCTTCCATCAATGAAGGCGCGCGCATATTCCGGGTTGGCAATGAATTCACCGCCAAGAACGTCGGCATCTATGCCCAGGATCTGGTGCAAGTCGCCCCCCACTGGAAGTTGCTCGGCGGCCTGCGTTATGACCATCTGGACGGCGTCTACGACAACTTCGCCATTCCCAACAACGCGGCAGGCCCCACCACAACGACCACTTTCCGCCAAAAAATCTCCGAGGTGAGCAAACGTGTTGGCGTTCTGTACCAACCCAACGATCTGGACTCGTTCCACTTCTCGTACGGTACCTCGTTCAACACCTCGGGTGACACCTACTCGTACAACGCATTGAGCGCCAACACGCCACCGGAACAAAGCGAAAACATCGAATTCGGTGCCAAGTTGGACTCGGCCGACAAACGTTTCACCACCCGTCTGGCGATTTTCCGCACCACCAAAACCAATGAACGGAACACCGATCCGGACACAGCAGCCACCCGTTTGCTGCTGTCTGGCAAGCGCCACGCCACTGGCTTTGAAATCGACCTGTCTGGCCGCCCAACACCGAAGTGGGAAATCTTCGCCTCGTACACCTGGCTGCCCATTGCCGTGGTCGACAACGCTGCGTCCAACGTCAACACCGTTGGCAACCGTGTGGGTGACCGCCCTGGCCTGAGCCCCAAGCACAGCGGCACGGTTTTCAGCACTTACCAGGTCACGCCGCAGTGGCGCTTTGGCGGTGGCCTGAACCTGCGCAGCAGCCAGGCACCCGCCGATGTGACGGCCCCTATCTTTGAGGTGCCCGGTTTTGTCACGGCCGATTTGCTGGCCGAATACAAAATCAACGAGAAGTTCCTGGTGAAGGCCACCCTGAGCAACATCACCAACAAACTGTATGGCGAGTCTCTGTACCGTGGCCACTACATCCCTGGTGCCGGTCGCCTGCTGTACGTGAGCCTGTCAGCCAAGTTCTAAGAACTGCCATCCTTCTGCAAGCCGATCCCATGCGTGGGATCGGCTTTTCCTTTTTAGCGACACAATCCTGCCCATGCTGCTGAAAGTTCCTGACGTACTCACCCCTGACGAGCTTCAACAAGCCCGTCGCCTGCTGGCCACGGCGCCGTGGTCCGATGGTCGGGCCAGCGCCGGCAGCCAGGCGGTACTGGTCAAGAACAACGAGCAGTTGCCACACACGTGTGATGCCGCGCGGGCACTGCGCCCCCTGGTGCTCGCGGCGCTGGACCGCCAATTGGCATTTTTCTCGGCCTGTCTGCCCAAGCGTGTGCTGGCACCGCAGTTCAACCGCTACGGCGGCAACAGCAACCACTACGGCGACCATGTGGACAGCGCCGTCCGTTACCAGCCCGACAACGGCCAGAAAGTACGCACAGACCTGTCGTGCACGCTGTTCCTGTCAGACCCACAGAGCTATGACGGAGGCGAACTGGTGATTCAGGACACGCCAGCCCCCCAGCGTTTCAAACTCCCGGCAGGTCACCTGCTGCTGTACCCCGCCAACCGGGTGCACCAGGTCACACCGGTCACGCGCGGCGAGCGCCTGGCGTGCTTCTTCTGGGTTGAGAGCATGGTGCGCAGCGACGCGCAACGCCAGCTGCTGTTTGACATGGACACGGCCTTGCTGCAACTGCGCGCAGAACATGGTGAAAACGCAGCCACGGTGGCCTTGACTGGTAATTACCACAACCTCTTGCGGATGTGGGCCGACACATGAGCCAGGCGCCCCAGTTGGCCACGATCCCCCCTGGGGTGGTGACGCTGGCAGACCATGAGCAGCATGCCCGCAGCGTGATGGATGACAACGCCTGGGCCTACTTTTCGGGTGGGGCTGGCGATGAAATCACCCTCCGTGCCAACCGCAACACCTGGGACGCCCTGCAACTGCAACCGCGCGTGTTGCGCCCACTGGCTGGCGGCCACACACGCACCCATTTGCTGGGCCATGCCTTGCAGCACCCCATCCTGCTGGCGCCGGTGGCCTACCAGCGGATGGCGCACCCCGACGGTGAATTGGCCTGTGCCCACGCCGCTGCGGCTCTGGGCGCCGGCATGGTCCTCAGCACCCAAGCCAGCGTCGCACTGGAAGCGGTGGCAGAAGCCGTGCTGCACGAACCAGGGCGTGGGCCGCTGTGGTTCCAGTTGTACCTGCAGCACGACCGAGGATTTACCCGGGAACTGGTGGCGCGTGCCGAGCGTGGCGGTTATGAGGCCCTGGTGCTCACCGTGGACGCGCCCACCCATGGGGCCCGCGACCGGGAACGCCGGGTGGGCTTTCGTTTGCCGGCCGGCGTCAGTGCGGTCAACCTGGCCGGCATGCCACCTGCGCCTGCGCTTTCTTTGCAACACCACCAAAGCGCGCTGTTTGACGGCCTGCTCCGCCATGCCGCCACCTGGGAAGACCTGGAATGGCTCCAAGGGGTGACGCGTCTGCCCATCGTTCTGAAAGGCGTGATGCACCCCGACGATGCCAAAGAGGCTGCACAGCGCGGTGTGGCCGCGCTGGTGGTCTCCAACCACGGAGGCCGCACGCTGGACACCAGCCCGGCCACCGCGGCCGTGCTGCCCCGCGTGGCCGATGCCTTGCAGGGCACCCTGCCCTTGCTGGTGGATGGCGGCATCCGCCGGGGCACAGACGTGCTGAAGGCGGTCGCCCTCGGCGCCACGGCCGTGTTGGTGGGAAGGCCGTATGTCTATGGACTGGCGAATGCCGGTGCGGTGGGCGTTGCCCACGTGCTGCGTTTGCTCCGGGATGAACTGGAAATCGCCATGGCGCTGTGCGGCTGCGCCACATTGGCCGACGCCACCGAGGCCATCTTGTGGCGCGCAGACAGCGATTGAACAGGTAAAGCGTTAAAAAAATCCCCATTGAATTGCAAATGCAACCCGTTCGCATTTATAATAGCGTTAACACAATTGCACTTCGCCATGATCATCTGCATCTGCCACCGAGTCTCTGACCGCGACATTGCCCGGCATGCCCGCGCTGGCATGGGCTTTGACGAGATCCAGTTTGAATTGGGCGTTGCCACCCAGTGTGGCCAGTGCGAAGGCTGTGCACGCGAGGTGGTGGCGCAATGTGGTGGGGGTTGTCCCTTGGCCGCGCTGCGCCGCGAGGGCACAGCACACAGCCCTGATTCCACCGGCGGAGAACCATGGAATACCTGGCCATCGTTGTCGGTAGCCTGATCGCCATTGTGCTGTCGGCCTGGTGGGTGTTCCGCCGCTAGGCACGGTGTTCATGCTGCACGGCATTTGTCGCTGCAGTTGCCTATAGTCCGATGTTCTCCCCGCCCCCATGACCATGACCCTGCCTACCCCAACCCAGCCGAGCTCTGGCCTCAGCCGCAACGCCGTGATCGCCCTGAGCGTGGTGGTTTTCCACGTGGCCGCACTGTGGGCCCTGCAAAGTGGCCTGTTGCGCCGCGCTGTCGAGATCATCGTCCCGGCAGCCATCCTGAGCGAATTCATTGAACCGCCCGCACCCAAGGTGGTGCCACCACCACCGGCACCGGTGCCGGTCAAGCCACAACCGGTGGTGCAGAAGGTTCAGGCATCTCCGCCACCGCAGCTGCAAGCCATTCCAGACCCAACCCCCTCTCCCACCGCACCCACCGGCGTGGCGGACCCGATCCCTGCGCCGCCGGTGTTGGTGCCCGTGGCGCCAGTGGCCGTTGCTGCGCCGCCAGCACCACCCGCGCCCCCGAAAGTGGAGCTGCCGTCCAGCGATGCCGACTACCTGCAGAACCCCAAACCGCCCTACCCACCCGTCAGCAAACGGCTGGGCGAGCAAGGCAAGGTGGTCATCCGCGTCTTGATCAACGTCAATGGCACTGCGGACAAAGGCGAGATCAAGCGCTCCAGCGGTTTTGACCGCTTGGACCAGACCGCCCTGAACACTGTGCTGCGCTGGCGCTATGTGCCCGGCAAACGTGCCGGCGTTGCGGAAACCATGTGGTTTGACGTGCCAATCAATTTTGTTCTTGAATAATTCTCTGGAGAAACTATGGAATCCCAACTCGGTCTTTTGAACGTCTGGTCGCAGGGCGATCTGGTCACCAAGGCGGTCTTTCTGCTGCTGCTGGCCATGTCGTTGGCCTCGTGGATGGTGATCATCATCAAGACACTGGACCTGATGAAATACAAGCGCCTGGCCAGCCGGGCACAGGACTTCTGGCACAACCCCGATTTCGCCAGCGGCCTGAAGCAGCTCGGCCCTGACGCCGACAACCCGTTCCACCAGCTCGCCATCGAAGGGCGTGAAGCCACCAGCCACCACCGCAACACCCAGGCCCACCTGCACGACAGCCTGGACGTGAGCGACTGGGTGACGCGCTGCCTGCGCAACAACCTTGACGAGTTCACCGCCAAGATGCAGTCCGGCCTGGCCATTCTGGCTTCGGTTGGTTCTACCGCCCCCTTTGTTGGCCTGTTTGGCACGGTCTGGGGCATTTACCACGCGCTGCTGGGCATTGGTGCCGCCGGCCAGGCCACCATCGACAAGGTGGCTGGCCCCATTGGCGAAGCATTGATCATGACCGCACTGGGTCTGGCTGTGGCCATCCCCGCCGTGCTGGGCTACAACGCGCTGGTGCGTGGCAACAAGTCGGTGCTGTCCAAGCTGAACCGCTTTGCCCATGACCTGCATGCCTACTTTGTGACCGGTGCACGTGTCAGCACCAGTGGCGTTGCCAACGTGGTGCCCATGAAGAAAGGCGGCTGAACATGGCTTTCGGAACGCAAGACGAGCCCGATGAGGTGATGAACGAGATCAACATGACGCCGCTGGTCGACGTGATGCTGGTGCTGCTCATCATCTTCATCATCACCGTGCCGGTGATGAAGCACGCGGTCAACATCGATTTGCCGCGCGCCACCAACCAGCCCCAAGACGTGAAGCCGCAGACCATTCTGCTCACCGTGGATGGCCAGGGCGCGTACTTCTGGAACGAGGCCGTTGTGCCGGACGACGAACTGGCCACCCGGCTGCAGGCGGCCGCCAAACAGGAGCCCCAGCCCGAACTGCACATCCGTGGCGACAAGGCGGTGCGTTACGAGCGTGTGGCCCAGGCCATGGCCACGGCACAACTGGCTGGCGTGAAGAAGATTGGCTTCGTCACGGAGCCGAAAACACCTTAACGCCAATGCGGATTTACAAAGAATCCGCTTGACTTTTAAATGATAACAATTATCATTACATAACTTTCAACGCAGCCCATCACTTCTGACACAACCACCATGTTCGCCAACGTCCACGCCCTGCCCTCACCGCTGCCAGCGAACGACGCCGTGCCAGGGCAGGATTCGGCCAGCGCTGTGCAACGTGCCTTGTCGCACGTGGTGGACAGCGGCGAACTGCTCAAGGGTCAGAAGACGGTGGAAATCCTGCACAACGGTCTGGTTTACCGTCTGCAGGCCACCAAGTTGGGCAAGCTGATCTTGACCAAGTAGTTTCAGTGGAGCGACAACCGGCACCACTTGCCGGCAGGGTCGTTTAGCCAGCCAAAGACACAACTCTGGTAGCCAGGCTTTTTTTTCAACCCACTTGTCTCATGCACCGCCCAATGCGGCAATGCCCGCGCGGGCGATCTGGGCGTCTTCGGTGGATTTGACACCACTCACGCCCACCGCACCAATGCACTGCCCATCGCGCACGATGGGCACCCCCCCCTCCAGCATGCCCTGCAGTGCCGGCGCGCTCAGAAACGACATCCGGCCGCCATTGATCACGTCTTCATAGACCTTGCTTTCGCGGCGACCGAGTGCCGCCGTATGGGCCTTGGCAGGCGCAATCTGGGCCGAGATGGCTGCAGCGCCGTCCAGCCGCTGCAGCCACAGCAGGTGCCCGCCATCGTCCACGATGGCAATCGACACAGCCCACTGGTTTTTCACGGCCTCGGCTTCTGCGGCGGCGGCGATGGTTTTGACGTCGGTCAGTTCAAGTACAGGTTTGGTTTTCATGGTGTGGTGGCGGGTGTTGCTGAAGAACACCTACTGTACCGAAATTGCCCCTGCCAACAGCAGGTGCATGTGTGTGGACATTGCAGGGGTATTGAAGACGGCGACACCACCGCCATTTAAAATGTCAGCAACGCGTCAATGTTGACGCACCAGGAGCCCTCACCATGAATGACCGCGTACAAACCCTGAACCCATCGCCGGGCTACGGTTACGGCGTCTCGGCAGAACAGCGCAACCGCGTGCTGCGCAACACCTACTTGCTGCTGGCCATCAGCATGCTGCCCACGGTGCTCGGTGCCTGGATTGGCGTGGCCACCGGCCTCACCCTGCAACTGACGGGTGGCCTGGGCCTGGTGGTGTTTCTGGGCGGCGCGTTCGCCTTCATGTACGCGATTGAGAAGACCAAGAACTCTGCCGCCGGCGTGCCGGTGCTGCTGGCCTTCACCTTCTTCATGGGCCTGATGCTGTCGCGCATGATCGCCATGGTGCTGGGCTTTAAAAACGGCTCCGAGCTGATCATGCTGGCCTTTGGCGGCACGGCAGGTGTGTTTTTTGCCATGGCCAGCCTGTCCAGCGTGATCAAGCGCGACCTGTCGGGCATGGGCAAGTGGCTGTTCGTCGGCGCCATCGTGTTGATGGTGGGCGGCATCGTCAACGTGTTCGTTGGCTCCACCGCTGGCATGATGGCTTTGTCGGTTGCGGCCATCGGCATCTTCAGCGCTTTCATGGTGTACGACCTGAAGCGCATCATGGACGGCGGCGAAACCAACTACATCAGCGCCACCTTGGCCCTGTACCTGAACGTGTTCAACGTGTTCCAGGCCATGCTGGCGCTGTTCGGCATCATGGGTGGCGAACGCGACTAAAGACGTGAATAGAGCGCTGCGCTGATTTCAACAAGGGGCCTTCGGGCCCCTTGTCCTTTTTACGCTACGCGGTCGAAGACTGCGATGCTTTCGACGTGGGCTGTGTGCGGGAACATGTTCACCACCCCGGCCGCTGTGCAGCGGTAACCCCCCAGGTTCACAAGCAGGCCGGCATCGCGGGCCAGCGTGGCGGGGTTGCAACTGACGTAGACGATGCGCTGGGGCGGGGTCCAGCCAGCGGGCCACGGCGTCCCAGCCAGATGCTGCTGGTTCAGGCCGGCCAATGCCTGGGCGAGTGCGAACGCGCCTTCGCGCGGTGGGTCCACCAGCCACTTGTCGGCGTGGCCGTCAGCGGCCAGCAACTCGGGGGTCATCTCAAAGAGGTTTCGCGCTACAAATTTAGTAGCTGACAACCTAGTTTTCACTAGGGCTTGATCCTGATTCAGCTTCAAATTCTCTCTGGAACGTGCCACCAGGGCCTCGCTGCCCTCAATCCCAAGCACTTCGCCGGCCAACGTGGCCAGCGGCAGCGTGAAGTTGCCCAAACCACAGAACCAGTCGATCACGCGCTCGGACCGCTGGGGGTCGAGCAGGCGCAGCGCACGCGCCACCAGCACGCGGTTGATGTGCGGGTTGACCTGGGTGAAGTCGGTTGGCTTGAAGGGCATGGTGATGCCGAATTGCGGCAGCGCGTACGCCAGTTCAGGCCCGCCTTCGTCGAGCAGCTTGACCGTCTCTGGTCCTTTGGACTGCAACCACCACTGCAAGCCAGGTCGTTCGACCGCAAACGCACGCAGCCGTGCCAGGTCGGCCTGGCTGAGCGGTTCCAGGTGGCGCAGCACCAGCGCGGTCACCTCGTCACCACAGGCGAGTTCAATCTGCGGGAGTGTTTCAATCGCGTCCATCGAGGCAACCAGCGCGCGCAGCGGCATCAGCATCGCATTCACATGCGGCGGCAACACATGGCATTCGCGCATGTCGGCCACGTAGCGGCTCTTGCGCTCGTGGAACCCCACCAACACCTCGCCCTTCTTGTGCACATGGCGCACCGACAGCCGGGCGCGGTAGCGGTAGCCCCAGGCCGGGCCTTCGATGGGCCGCATCACCGTTTCGGCCTTGACCTTGCCAAGGTGCCACAGGTTGTCTTCCAGCACCCGCTGCTTGACGGCCACCTGCGCAGCCGGGTGCAGGTGCTGCATCTTGCAGCCGCCGCAGGCGCCGGCGTGCAGGCCAAAATGCGGGCAGCCGGGCTTCACGCGCTGTGACGACTCGCGGTGGATGGCCGTGACGGTGCCCTGCTCCCAGTTGTTTTTCTTGCGGTGAACGTTGACGCTCACCTCCTCGAACGGCAGTGCGCCTTCGATGAAGACCACCTTGCCATCGGGTTTGCGGGCCACGCCCTGCGCATCGATGTCGAGCGCGTCCACCCGCAGGTGGCCTGGCGGCAGGGAGTGGGCGGTGTCGGGGGCGCGGGTGGGGTCGTGGGACTGGCCTGCGGGCAATGGAGGAGTGTCTGGCGGTGTCGCTGCGGTCATGCCCCGATTGTCTCAGGTGCCAGACCCAGTTCTCAGCCCCAGGCGGCGAGGTACTGCTGCCAGTGCGCTTCTGTGGGCGCCAGGTTGCCCAAGGTGTCTTTCACCAAGGTGATCTCCTGCTCGTACTCGGCCTCGGTGAGGCCACCGCGCATCTTCTGGAAGCGGCAGTACAGCAAATAGGTGTTCATCACGTCGGTTTCGCAGTAGCGGCGGATGTCGTCCAACTGGCCGTCGAGGTAGCCCTGGTAGACCATGGAGCCGTCCATGCCCAGCTTGCCGGGGAAACCACAGAGCTTGGCCATCGCGTCGAGCGGCGCGTTGTTCTTGGGCTGGTACATGGCCAGCAGGTCCATCAAATCGAGGTGGCGCAGGTGGTAGCGGCTGATGTAGTTGTTCCATTTGAACTCGCGGTCATCGTCGCCCATGTCCCAGTACTTGTCGGCCACCACGCCGTGTTTCAGGCCGCGGTAGTGCAGCACTGGCAGATCGAAGCCGCCGCCATTCCAGCTCACCAGTTGTGGCGTGTGCTTTTCCAGCGTGTTGAAGAACTGCTGGATGACCTTGCCTTCGCTCTGGTCGTCGCGGTCCACGAAGGAATGCACCTTCAAGCCCTCGGCGTTGCGGAACACACACGACAGCACCAGGATGCGCTGCAGGTGCAGCGGCATGAAGTCGCTTTGTCCCTTGTCTTTGCGCTCCTGCACCCAGGCCTGGTAGACCTCGGCGTCGGTGTGTTCTGCGGGGCTGCCGCGCAGCGCGCGCAGGCCGGCGATGTCGGGGATCGACTCGATGTCAAAAACGAGAACTGGCCAGCCCATGGTGCCTACAGGACCGCGTCGCGGGAAATGCCGTGGTGGGCCAGGTAGCGTTTGAGCTTGAGCAGCGCTTCGTTCTGGATCTGCCGCACCCGTTCACGGGTCAGCCCCAGGCGCTCGCTCAGGACTTCCAGCGTTTCCGGCTCGTGCTGGTGCAGACCGAAGCGGCCTTCCAGAATCTGCCGTTCGCGGTCTGTCAAGGTGTCCATCCACAACGCCAGCAGGCGTTCGACCTCGTGCGACTGGGTCACATCGGTCGGGTCCTGGGTCACGGCGTCGGCCACGGTGTCGATCAGGGTGTGGTCGCCGTCGGTTTTGTCGAGCGCGGCGTCGAGCGAGCGCGGGTTTTCGGCCAGCGCCAGCAATTCGGTCACGTCCTGCACGTCACGGCCGAGCAGTGCAGCAATGTCTTCGTTGCGCACGCCGGTGGCGTCCAGTCCGGTGCGGCGCTCGAGGTAGGCGGGGTCAGATTCCAGCAGGTGGCGCGCGCGCAGCACCTTCTTGACCTCGCGCATCACATGCACTGGCAGCCTGATCACGCGGCCCTGGTTGGTCACCGCCCGCTCCACCGCCTGGCGGATCCACCAGGTGGCGTAGGTGGAGAAACGGAAACCACGCTCGGGCTCAAACTTGTCGATGGCGTGCATCAGGCCCAGGTTGCCTTCTTCGATCAGGTCCGACAGCGGCACCCCGCGGCCCAGGTAGTGTTTGGCGATGCTGACCACCAGCCGCAGGTTGTGTTCGATCATCGCCTGCCGGGCTTCAAAATCACCGGCGCGGGCACGGGTTGCGGTGTCGAATTCTTCTTCCGGGGTGAACAGCGTGGTGCGGCGCACGTCCCGCAAATAAAGCGTCAGCGCGTCGCTGGACTCACCGACCAACTCGGCGGCAGGCAGGTCCATGGGGGCATCACTGCCCGCGCGCGGCGCACTGGCGGGCAACGCATCTGGCGCAATTTCGGCTCCTGGGAGGTTGCGCCGCGTCATCGTCAGCGGCCTGGCAGGTACTTGGCAGGGTCCACCGGCTTGCCTTGCCGGCGCACCTCGAAGTGCAGCTTCACGCGGTCGGCGTCGCTGTTGCCCATCTCGGCAATCTTCTGGCCCCGGCGCACGTTCTGGTCTTCCTTCACCAGCAGCAGCTGGTTGTGCGCGTAGGCGGTGAGGTAGGTGTTGTTGTGTTTGAGGATGATGAGGTTGCCGTAGCCACGCAAGCCTGCGCCGGCGTAAACCACCCGACCGTCGGCCGCGGCCAGTACCGGGTCTCCGGCGCTGCCAGCGAAGTCCAGGCCCTTGTTTTTGGCCTCGTCAAACCCGGCGATCACGTTGCCGGTGGCCGGCCACATCCAGGCCACCTCTTCGTCGCTGGCCGGAGGCGGCTGTGTGCTGTCGGTGGTGGCGATGTTGGGCACAGACGCCGCACCCACGGGTGGCAGCGGTGTGGGCACAGGCGAACTCAAGATGCCGGGCGGGATGACCGGCTTGGTTTGCGCAACGGGCGCCTCGGACGGTGGCGCCACAACGCGCAGCACCTGTCCGACTTCCAGCACATTGGGGTTGGCCAGGCCGCTCCAGCGGGCGATGTCGGCCGGGCGCTGCCCGACCTCAAAACCAATGCGGTTGAGTGTGTCGCCGGGCTTGACGGTGTAGAAACCGGGTTTGCCAGCGTTCTCTGCGTCGGGTGCCACTGTGGGGGTGTCGTTGGACGGCCGGACGATGGGCCGCGGCTTGCTGCCGGCGCGGTCTTCGACCGGTGCCCGGTTGGGCGCGCGGTTGAACGAGCAGGCGGAGAGCAGCACAGCCATCAGTGCCACCACCACGACTGTAGAGTTACGAAACACCACGCGATACCTCCGGGTCATGCAACACCCGATTTTAGGGGCACAAAGAGGACGGGCTCGAGGAAGCGCTGAACAATGCCTGTGGGCGTCTTGTCCACCACCGTCAGTGCCTGTGCGCCGTTGGGCTGGCACACCGGTGCCACCAGGCGGCCACCGGGCGCGAGCTGGTCGATCCAGGTGGTCGGCAAGGCCTCGCCACCGGCGGCGGCAATGATGGCCGCGTACGGCGCCCCCTTGGGGTAGCCGGCCATGCCGTCGCCCAGCAGCAGGTGCAGGTTGGCAAGCCGGAACGGGCGCAGGTTCTCGCGGGCTTTCTCGTGCAGGCCGCGCAGGCGTTCCATGCTGTAGACCTCGCTTGCCAGCGCACTCAACACGGCGGCCTGGTAGCCACAGCCGGTGCCAATCTCCAACACCCGGCCGAGCGGCTGCCCGGAACCCACCCAGGGCTCACGCAGCAGTTCCAGCATGCGCGCCACCACGCCAGGCTTGGAGATGGTTTGCCCAAGCCCGATGGGCAGGCTGGTGTCTTCGTAAGCCTGGTTGGCCAACGCGGAATCGACGAAGCGGTGGCGCTCGACACGCCCCATGGCGGCCAGCACCTGCGGGTCGGACACGCCTTGCCGTGCCAGCAACGCGACCATGCGCTCGCGCACCCGGGCCGAATCCATGCCCCAACCGGCCACGGGCAAGGGCAACCCCTCATTTTTTAAGCCTTTTATGGGTCCAGCCTTAGTAAAACCTAGCGGTATAGCTCCTTTTTCAGGAGCGCGCTTGACCCAGGTGGGCAGGGTTTCCTGTGCCGGGAAGCGGGGGCGCTGCGTCATGCGCCCGACCCGTTCAGCGCGGCGGCGGTCTGCGCCCAGTAGCGCAGGTGGTTGTGGTCGGTCAGGTCCACCTGCAGCGGTGTCAACGAGACATGGCCCTGGAAGGTGGCGTGGAAGTCGGTGCCTTCGGCGTCGTCTTTGGCGGCGCCGGCGGCGCCAATCCAGTACATGGTCTCCCCCCTCGGGCTGGTTTGCTGGATGACCGGTTCGGCCAGGTGGCGGCGGCCCAGGCGGCACACCTTCATCGGCTTGATGTCTGCCAGCGGGCGGTTGGGGATGTTGACGTTCAGCAGCCAGGGGGCCTCGCCATGCAGGCCGTGCTGGCCCATTTGCTGGACCAGTTCACGCGCCTTGGCCGCGGCGGCGTCCAGGTGGTGCCAGCCTTTCTCGGTCTGCGAAAACGCAATCGCCGGCACACCAAACAGGTAACCTTCCATCGCCGCGCCCACGGTGCCGGAGTAAATGGTGTCGTCGCCCATGTTGGCGCCGTTGTTGATGCCACTCACCACCAGGTCGGGCCGGTAGCCCAGCAGGCCGGTCATGGCGATGTGCACACAGTCGGCCGGGGTGCCGTTGACGTAGCGAAAGCCATTGGTGGCACGGTGCACGTACAGCGGGGAGTGCAGCGTCAGCGCATTCGACTTGGCGCTGTTGTTGTGCTCGGGTGCGATCACCTCCACCTCGCCCAGGTCTTTCAGCGCCTCGTAGAGCGCCACAATGCCGGGTGCCTGGAAGCCGTCGTCGTTGGAAATGAGAATTTTCATGGGGTCGGGAAAGTTGCGAACGATTGTAGGTCGCTGCTGGGACACGCTCCGCGACAAACGCCCTTCTATCATTGGCCTTTTGACCCTTGACGAGTGGAGACTTCATGCACGCATGGCTTTGTGAGACCCCGACCGGCGTGGACGCGCTGACCTGGAAGGAACTGCCCACGCCCACGCCCGGCCCCGGCGAAGTGCTGGTCGAGATCAAGGCCGCCAGCCTGAACTTCCCCGACCTGCTGATCGTGCAGAACAAGTACCAGATGAAGCCCGCCCTGCCCTTTGTGCCCGGCTCGGAATACGCTGGTGTGGTGCAGGCGTTGGGCGACGGCGTGACGCACCTGCAAGTGGGCCAGCCGGTGGCCTGCATGCCGGGCACCGGCGGCTTTGGCACCCACGCCATTGCCCCGGCGGCGCTGTGCATGCCGCTGCCGGCAGGGTTTCCGATGGTCGATGCGGCGGCGTTCATTTTGGTCTATGGCACCTCGCACCACGCGCTGATCGACCGGGCCCAACTCAAGGCCGGGGAGACGCTGCTGGTGCTGGGTGCCGCCGGCGGCGTGGGCACCTCGGCCATTCAGATTGCCAAGGCGGTGGGTGCACGGGTGATCGCCGCCGCATCGACCGACGAGAAGTGCGCGCTGTGCCGGTCCATCGGTGCCGACGCGACCATCAACTACACCACCGAGAACCTCCGCGACGCCATCAAGGCCGCCACCAACGGCAAAGGCCCCGACGTGGTTTACGACCCAGTCGGTGGCGACTTTGCAGAACCCGCCTTCCGCTCCATTGCCTGGCGTGGCCGTTACCTGGTGGTGGGTTTTGCTTCGGGCCCGATTCCGGCGCTGCCGTTGAACCTGATGCTGCTCAAGGGCGCGTCCCTCGTTGGCGTGTTCTGGGGCGACTTTGCCAAGCGCGAGCCCAAGGCCAACAACGCGGCACTGGCCGAGTTGGCGCAGTGGTACGCACAAGGCAAGGTCAAGCCGGTGATCGACAGCACGGTGCCGATGACCGACCTGAAAGCCGCGTACGCCCACATGGGCTCACGCGGCGTCAAGGGCAAACTGGTGATGGTGAACTGACCTACAGCTTGGCCTTGGCGGCGGCGAGCTGGGCTTCCAGTTCGGCCATCAATGCCCTCGCCTCGTCCCCCTGGGGGATCGGCTTGCCGCTGTCGCGCCACTGCACCGCGGCCTTGAAACCTTCGGCCTGCGCATAGCGGCGGAACCACATGCCTTCGGGGTTGTGGCGGGTGATGCCGTCAAAGATGGTGGCAAACATCTGGCTCTGCTCCAGGCCCATCGAATGCCAGACCTGGTTGACCACCAGCTTGTGCATCGTGAGGTGCGACTTGGGCACGCCGGCAATGCGCTCGGCAAGTTTTTGCGTGGCGGCGTCCAGCTCATCAGCCGGGACCGCCATGTTGGCCAGGCCCCAGTCGGCGGCTTTTTTGCCGTCGATGGTGTCGCCGGTGAACATCATCTGCTTGGCGCGGATGGCGCCGAGCCGGTAGGTCCACATGGCGGTGGTCGGGCAGCCCCAGACGCGGGTGGGCATGTAGCCAATGCGGGCATCGTCGGCCATCACCAGCAGGTCGCAGCACAGCGCAATGTCGCTGCCGCCCGCCACTGCGTAGCCGTGCACCTTGGCGATGGTCGGCTTGCTGCAACGCCACAGCGACATGAAGTCTTCGGTGTGGCCTTTCATGGCCGCGTAGTCGACCATCGGGTCCCACGGCGTTTTTTCCTGGCGGCAGGGGTGGTCGCCCACAAAGCCTTCGGCGTCCACGCCCTCGGCGTATTCCGCCAGGTCGTAACCGGCACAGAAAGCACGCCCTGCCCCTTCAACGATGACCACGTGCACCTCGTCTTGCGCCTCGGCCCATTGGATGGCCTTGCGGATGTCGCCGGGCGTGCTGTTGCCGATGGGGTTGAGGCGTTCGGGCCGGTTCAGCAGCAGGCGGGCAATGCGCGGCTGCTGCGGGTCGTGGGCAATCGTGACGGTGCCGAATGCGGGCATGGGTGTGTCTCCTGGTGTTCTGGTTGCAACATGGCGCTGGGCCAACGTGGCCACCCTGACGCAAGACTGCGGGAGTGGCAAACCAGTGTAGACAGTGCACAGCGGACCGTCAGTCCGGTGCATGACACGCGTGCGTGTCTATTTTTTGCCGGCTTGCTGTTCGGCCAGTGCCGCCTGGCTGGCAGCCAGCGCGCGTTCCAGTTTTTCACGCTCGTCGATTTCATCGGCAAGCACCTGGTTGACCACCTGCAACTCGTCGGCACATTGCTGCACCTGGTTTTCAAGTGCCTCGTGTTTCTCAAGCGCCTGTGCCACCTCACCGGTTTGCACTTGCTCTGGGATTTCCTGCTTGAGCACCGTGTTGATGATCAACAGGTCATCGGCCACCGCCCCCACCTTGTCCTTGACATCCTCGTTCTGCGCAAGCGCCTGCGCCAGCGGCGTGGTGGGCACTGGCTCTTTGGCGTTACCGCCAGAATGGGCTGAATGGTTGGACATGAGTGGCAGCAGCTGAGAAATTTCAAACAAATATACCCCAAGCCACACACATCAAAAAGCCCGGACTTTGCGGGGGCAAAAACCGGGCACAGCACATGGTCGAGCCATCAGTGCCCTGCTGCAACCATCGCTGACGCGGTAGACCGACCGCCAGGAAACGCCAGCCGCAAGATGGTCCAGGTGGTGGTGCCGTACTGGCGCCACAACGGCGCGCTGTTGTAAGGCAGGCCATACTGCCGCGCCAGCGCCTGCACCTTGGGTGCCAGTTCGGGGTAGCGGTTGCTGGGCAGGTCGGGGAACAAATGGTGTTCCACCTGGTGGCTCAGGTTGCCCGACATCAGGTGCAGCAGTGGGCCGCCACTGATATTGCAGCTGCCCAGCAGCTGGCGCACGTACCAGCCGCCCCGGGTCTCGTTGGCCACATCGGCCTCGGTGAAATGGTGCACACCGGCCGGGAAATGGCCACAAAAGATGATCAGGTTGGACCACACATTGCGGATGCCATTGGCCAGCAGGTTGGCCAAAGCAGTGGCGCCAAAAGCCCAGACCAGCACCGCCCAGGGCGCCACGCCGGTGGCGGCCAGCGGCAGCACCAGCAGCGCTGACAGCGCCGGCCACACCAGGTAGTCCTTGCGGAGCTGACGCCAGGCCTTGACGCCAATCTCGCGCAGCATGGGCATGGTGTCTGCCAGCGATTTTTTGCCATCCAGCAGCTTCTCGGGCTCCACATCGTGCAGGGCCACGCCCCACTGGAAATACAGCTGTAGCAGCACGTTCACCAGCGGCTGCAGCAAATACTTGGGACGCCAGGGCTGCTCGGGCGTGACGCGCAGCACGCCGTAGCCCACGTCGGGGTCTTTGCCCAGCACGTTGGTCCAAGTGTGGTGCACCACGTTGTGTGAATGCTTCCACTGGCTGGACGGGCAGACGTTGTCCCACTCCCAGTTGCTGGAGTGGATTTGCGGGTCGTGCATCCAGTCCCACTGGGCGTGCATCACGTTGTGGCCGATCTCCATGTTCTCCAGGATCTTGCCCAGCGACAGCAGCACGCCGCCCAGGCCGGCCATGGCCACAGCCCACCACAGGCTCTCGACCAGGCCCAACTGGGGCAAAAGGGGCAAAGCGGCAATGATGGCCAGGCGACCGAACAGGTTGAAGCCGCGCTGCAGGCGGATCACGCCCAGGATATAGGCGCGGTCGGCCGCGCCGCGCGAGGCGATGGTGGTGTCGCGCAACTCGTCGAGTGCGCGGCCAAAGGCCTCCACGTCGGCGGGGCTCAAATGGGTGGGAAGGGACATGGTGTTTTCCTCAAAAAGGGAACAGGGTCAGAGGTCCAGCGTGGCGTCGCCGGCGGCGGCGCAAACGCAGGGCTGGACCCGTTGACCGGGGGTGTTGTAGACGGTGTTGTTGCGCAGGTCGCGCACGCAGCCCGACAGCAGCACCGCGTCGCAGCCGTGGCAGATGCCCATGCGGCAACCGTGCGGCGGCTGCAGGCCGACGCCTTCGGCCACCAGCAGCAAGGGGGTGGTGCCGTCGGCGGTGGTGGCCACGCCGCTGCGCTGGAACACGATGGCGCCACCATGGGCCGTGGCCGGCGGTGTGGCCAGCTGGGCGTGGAAGCGCTCGATGCTCAGTTGCTCGGTCAGGCCGGTGTCGGCCCAGTGGGCGTCGAGACGGGCCAGCAAGGCCTCGGGGCCGCAGGCAAAGGCCTGGCGCTCGGCCCAGTCGGGGCACAGCCGGGCCAGCTGGGCGGCGCTGAAATGCCGCTCGCCCGCTGCCGCCCCGCCCTCGCGGGTGTAGATGCGGTGCAGGCGGTAGCCGGGGTGGCGGGCCTGCAGGGTGCTGAGGTCGTCGCGGAAGATCACGTCGTGCGCGCCGGTGGCGTAGTGCAGGTGCACCACGTCCCACAGCTGGCTGCGTGCGGCCAGCCGGCGCAGCATGGCCATCAGCGGCGTGATGCCACTGCCACCGCTGACCAGCAGCATCTGGCGCGGAACCGGCCGGGGCAGCATGAAGTCACCGTGCGGTGGGCTCAGTGTCAGCACATCGCCGACCTGGGTGTGGCGCACCAGGTGCTCGGACACCCCGCCCTCGCCCATGGCCTTGACCGTGATGCGGATGTGCCGGCCGCGGGTGGGCGCCGAGCTGATCGAATAGGTGCGGGTGCGCAGCACGCCGTTGATGGCCAGGCTCACCTGCACATGCTGGCCGGCCCGGTGCCGGTGCCAGCCCCGGCCCAGCCGCAGCACCAGCGTGCGGGTGTTGGCGGTTTCCATGCGCGCCCGCTCGACCCGGGCCTGGACCCGGTCGCCCGACCACAGCGGGTTGATCAGGGCCAGGAAATGGCCGGGGGCCAAGGGCCAGGTGAAGGCGTCGGCCCAGCCGGTGCGGGCGGGGGTCAAAGCGGGCTGGGAGACGGCAGTCATGGCGGGATGGATCAGGTTGATGGGTCAGGCGGCAGCCAACGCTTCGGTGCGCATTGGCGCAGCCGCAGCCACCCAGTTGCCACCGTGGGCGGCGGCCTGGGCGGCGGGCGAGCGGGCCAGGTAGGCCAGGGCCTGTTCGGTCGAGCCTTCGTGGCCCGGCGAGTAACCGGGCGCGAAGAAACGCAGCGCCGACTTCACCGTGCCCCACAGCGAGGGCAGACGCCCGTTGCGCGCGCCCTGCGACCATGTGCGGAACAGGCCCAGCGGCTTGCCGGCATCGGGATCGTGGCGGTACATGAAGCGCACACCCAACGCGGTGGTGACCAGCAGCATCGGAATGACGCAGGCCATGTGGAAGCAGCGGCCCAGGTAGCCGCCGCCCAGGTGGCGGTAAATGTCATAGGCCACGCTGCGGTGCTCGACCTCTTCGGCGCCGTGCCAGCGCAGCAGGTCAAGCATCACCGGGTCGGTGCCGGCATCGTCCAGCGCCGGGGCGTTGAGTATCCAGTTGCCCAGGTAGCCGAAGAAATGCTCCAGCGCCGCAATGATGCCCAGCTGCTGGTGCAGCCAGAAGCGGGACTGGCCGCCCCAGGGCAGACCCCAGGGGCGGTCGCCCAGCAGCTTGGCCAGCGACCAGTCCAACACCCGGGTGAACGGGGTGGTGTCGATGCCGTGACGCTGGTAGTAGTGTTTGAGCACGCCGCCGTGCGAACGCGAGTGCAGCGCCTCCTGGCGCAGAAAACCCTCGGCGTCGTCGCGCAGCTTCACATCGGTGATGTGGGGCAGCACCTTGTTGTAAACCCGGCAGAACCACAGCTCGCCGGCCGGGAACATCAGGTTCAGCGTGTTCATCACGTGGGTGCTGGCCGGGTCGCCGGGCACCCACTGGATGGGGGTGTGGCTGAAGTCGAAACGCACATGGCGCGGCAGGATGCGGTAGTGGTCGTGCAGCGGCGCGGCGCTGGGCTGTGGCGTGGTCAGATCGGTCATGACAAGGTCCTGGGCTAGGTCGTTGGTATGAAAGAAAGTGGGAGCGTCAGACCATCTCGACGCGGGCAATGCGGCGCGACAGCCAGGGCAGAACGCGCCAGGTGAAGCGGGCGCCATGGGCTTCCAGACCCACCATCACCTGCGGCTGGTTATTGCGGATGGCGCGCACCATGGCCTTGGCCACGGTTTCGGGCTGCAGGCCGCGCATCTTGTAGAGCTTGGTGGCCTTGGCCCGCTTGGCGGCCTGCACGTCGGCGCTCACGCCCACATGCTCGGTGGCGGCCATGATGCCGGTCTCGGCAAAGCCGGGGCAGACCGCGCTGACGCCAATGTGGTGCTGGGCAAACTCGCCGCGCAGGCTTTCGCTGAGCATCAGCACCGCGGCCTTGGTGGTGGCATAGGCCGGCATGCTGCGCGAGGGTGAGAACGCGGCCGCCGACGCGGTGTTGACCATGTGGCCGCCGCGGCCGTGGGCCACCATCTGTTGGCCGAAAAAACGGGCGCCGTAGATGACGCTCCACAAATTGATGGCGATGATGCGTTGCCAGGCCGGGATGTCGGTTTGCAGCATGCCGCCGGCCATGCCGATGCCGGCGTTGTTGACCACAATGTCGGCACCACCCCAGTCGCGCAGCACCCGGTCGGCCAGCGCTTGCATCTGCTCGGCGCTGCCCACGTCGACCCGCTCGGCCACCGCGTCGCGGCCGATGAGTTTCACCAACTCGGCGGTGCGGGCGGCGCTGTCGGGGTTGATGTCCACCGCCACCACATGGGCGCCCTGGTCGGCCAGCGCCAGTGCGGCGCAGCGGCCAATGCCACTGCCAGCACCGGTGACCACCGCCACCTGACCACTGAACGGCAGGCGCGGGCCTTTGAGCAGTGTGCGGCGCAAGTTGCCGGGCATGGGCCGGCCATCAGGCCGTTGGCCCTGGGTGTCGAGACCGCCTTCGGTGAATTGCACAAACTCGCGCACCATGGCCGCCATCAGCGCGGGATTTTTCAGCGGCAGCCAGTGGCCGCCGCGCACCTCGCGCCGCCAGTGCAAGGGCACCCAGCGGCCCAGGTCGTCGGACAGGCGGGGGCTGGCGTAGTTGTCGTACAAGGTCACCAGGGTCTGCACCGGGGCATGGGCCACGCGGGCCTGCGGCCAGAGCAGCCGGCGCAGGAAGCTGGCACGGTACAGCGCCACACCGTTCACGCCATCACGGGTTTGGGTGACGCTGGGCGCAACGGTGATGCGCTCCATCCGGCGCAGCACCGCCGGCCAGGCTTTGGCCAGACCCAGCCGCCACATCAGCGACGGCAGCAGCGGCAGGTGGAAGAAGTAGATATACCAAGACCGCACCATCTGGGCCAAGGTGGCCTGCAGGCTGGCCAGCGAGGGCCGGCCGATGCGCGCACGCATCCAATGACCCACATGGTCCAGGCAAGGGCCGGCACAGCTGGTGAAGGAGGCGATGCGGCCTTTCAAGCGGGCGTCGCTGACCGACTCCCAGCTCTGGATCGAGCCCCAGTCGTGGGCCACCAGGTGCACCGGCGCGTCCGGGCTCACCTGGTTGATCACCGCCTCGAAGTCCAGCGACAAGCGCTCCAGCCGGTAAGCCTGGGTGCCTTTGGGCGTGGTGGAGTCGCCGGCGCCGCGCACGTCGTAGGCCACCACATGGAAATCGCTGGCCAGGTCGGTGGCCACCGCGTGCCAGACCTCGCTGTTGTCGGGGTAGCCGTGCACCAGCACCACGGTGGGCCGGTCGGCGCTGCCCCAGGCCTTGCAGGCCAGCTGCACCTCGCCGGCAGAGACCACAAAGCGGCGATCCGGTGCGCGGCCGCTGGCGGCAGTGGGTTTCACATCGGCCGGGGTGGGGGCGACGAAGTCGAGGGTGGCGCTCATGGTTCAGGCTGCCTGCAGTTCGGGTTGGGGGGGCACCACCGTGTGCCCGGCCTGGCGGGCTTGCCAGCGGCGCACATGGGGCAGGTCGTCGTCGAGCCAGAAGGCGTCGGTCTCGGTGATGACCAGCAGCTCTTCAAACTTGGCACCGACGCCACGGAAACCCAGGTGGGGCTCGACCGCCCACAAGCCGGGCGTGGGGGCGTGGTCGGATTTCTCCGAGGTGTTCCACAGCGGCGACCAGCCCTCTTTTTTGCCGGCGCGCGATTGCGCCATCAGGTTCAGCGTGCTGTTCAGGCCAAAGCGGGCCACGCTGCGCGGCGTGGCAGGGTTGTCGAGCTTGGCCACGCGGTGGGCCAGCACCTTGAAGGGGTAGGCCTTGTGGCGCGGCTCCACGCCCTGGCGCAGGCACAGCGCATCCACCGCACGGGCCACGTCGGCCAAAGTGTGGCGGCGCTGGACCAGGTCAACGATCAGTTCGCGGTGGGCCATCAGGTCGTCCTGCAGGCGGTCCAGCGTGGGGTTGTGGCCGATCACACCGGCAAAGCCCACATCGGCCAGCGCGCCGTTCAGAACCGGCGCCACGTCCAGAATGAAGGGCATGTTTTCTTCGAGCCGGCGGCTGCCGGGGAAGAAGTTCAGGCTGAAACCGGCCATGTGGCTCAGCCCCGAGAACCCCTGGAAGGCGGTGCGGTCACCAAACCAGGCAAAAGGCTTGTGCAGCCAGTCGTTCACACCGTGGGCGCGCAGCCAGTCCAGCATGCGGGCGGCGGCGTCTTTCTCGGTCATGCCGGGGCGCAGCTCGGCCGCCACAGCCTCGACGCAGCGGTAGGCGAGTTGCTGCACAGCCCGGAACTGGGCCAGCTCGTCGGTGCCGATCTGGCGAACCACGCTGGTGTTGATCATGAAAGCCCCCTCGTTGTGGGTCAGATTAAATCGCACAATCTGACTGTGACATTGAACAATGGCAAGATTGTGCCTTCAAGCTTTCGACAAACTTACAGGGTTTTCCATTAACCCCATGCCGCCCCAACACCTGCACCCCGAGATGGGCCAAAAACACCCAGCTGGCCGCATAATTCAGCCGTTATGGCGTTTTGCCACGCCACCTCAAGCCATGCCCCCCCCAGCAGAAACACCCAGCCCCGACGGCCGCGAACAGCTTGAATCGATGGAGTACACCATCGACGAGTTGGCGCGTGCGGCCGACACCACGGTGCGCAACGTGCGCGCCTACCAGGACCGTGGTCTGATCGACCCGCCGGAACGGCGTGGCCGAGTGGGCATCTACACCCAGGCCCACCTGGGCCGGCTCAAACTCATCAACCACCTGCTGAGCAGGGGCTACACGCTGGCCAATGTGCAGGAGTTGCTGCTGGCGCTGGTGGACGGCCAGGAACTGCACGCCATCCTGGGGCTGGAAAAAGCCATCAACAGCCCGTGGAGCACCGAAAAACCCCAGCACTACTCCTATTTGTCGCTGGTGCGCATGTTCGGCACAGCCATCAGCCTGGAGGCCTTGGGCAAGGCCGTGTCGCTGGGCCTGCTGGAGGCGGAGGGCATGGGCTACAACTGCCGCTCACCCCGCTTGCTGGAAGCCGGCGCCGCCTTTGCAAAAGCCGGTTTCCCTCTGCGGGACGTGTTGCAGGTGATCGACATGGCGCGCCCGCTGCTGCAGCAGGTGTCTGACAAACTGATAGGGCTGGCGGTGGGCGAACTCGACCGCTATGGCGACGGCAACCTGCCGCCGGCCGAAGACATGCCCCGCCTGGTAGAAACCATCTGGCACATCCGGCCGCTGGCCATGGTGATGATTGAGAGCGAGATGCGCCACGCGCTGGAACGCTCGGCCAACAAGTACCTGGGGGACCGCGTGGCCGCCATCATGGAGCACCGGGCCGAAGCGCCCTTGCCTTTCCCGGTCACGGTGGCGGTGCCAATTCCACAAACGGATGACAGCACGCCGGCAAACAGCGCCCCCTTGACGGACACCATCCCCCGGCCCTGAGCGGCAACTTTCGGACCCACCAAAAGAAAAGGCCCTCCACAAGAGAGGGCCCATACTTTTTTGGCGGTGGCCGTAGTCACGGGCTAACTACTCTCGGTTTGACTTTTGAGGAAACGAGCCATGGGTACAGGTTTTCTGCAGGTATGAAATAAAAAAACGCGCGCGCGCGCAAAAAAGGGCGCAGCGTCGTAAACATGTTCGAATAACGGCGCTAACCCGTGCGTCCGTGACTCGCTGGAACCCACCGTCAGTTGTTTCCGCTGGACTCTATTTACCTTCTGGCGTAGTCACTGCTTGCACCTTATGGGGCCTATGCAATGGTTTCGCAGTCGACCTCGTAGCAGAAGGATATCCGCATCAGAGGTCTAGCAAGCTAACTGTGGCTTGAACCGGTGACCACCAAACGCAAGCCGTCCTGCACATTTGTGAACAGAGGGGTTTGATGCGCCGCTTTGACTTGTCGCAAACTTCTGACAGAACATGATGCCTGTCTGCAAACAAGCACCTCGATTTGGGCCATCGCGTCTGATATCTAAAGCAACGCGGCCTCGCAATCTTGCTGCTGAGGTGTCAGCAGCTCTGCCCATTGAGTCGGCAATTAGATATTTTTAAGGGGAACCGCAGGGGGAACCGCAGGGGGAACCGCAGGGGGAACCGCAGGGGGAACCGCAGGGGGAAC
>JAZKIY010000016.1:0-2889 GCA_040384665.1 Pseudomonadota bacterium | reverse complement strand
CGCAGGCACTGGCTGGCGCCAGTGCCTGCGAATCTCACGGTACAGTTTGGAACCCTCTCAAGCTGCCGTTAAAGCTCGTGCTGTTGGCGCCGACGCGAATTTGACCAAGGATGCTGGTGTTTACTGACCAGGGGCATGCGGTCTGCATCCCGCAAGAACTCTAGGCTTTTGTGCTTTGTATGGTGGTCACAGTCTTTCGGTAGCACTGGTCAGAATGACGCCGGCGCTAACACACAGGCCATTGGCAGGCGAGTACGACATGGTGGAGGGCTAGCGGCGTGCAATGGACATTGCTTGAGAGTCGCCTTCTTCCTTATCAATGCGAGTAATTAGTGAAGGCGAAGTGGGAATATTTATCGGTACCCAGCATCCGGCTGGGGTGATTGACGCGCAGATCACTCGGATGTGTCGCCAATCTGGCTAATTCTTTGAGGCAAAGAATCCGTATCTGCGGCCACTCGTTCCGCCCAGGCTAGCCACTCTACTCCCTGAACGGATAGACTCGGACCTGCAGCTGCTCGCACGGCAGCGAGGTAGGCTCGAAGCCGCAATGCCTCGTGCCACTGGGTAGCCTCCTCAAAAAGCGCCTTTCTCTTTTCTTGCTCGACGGCCGCCTCCACTGCGGCGGCTTTTTCCAGAGTTCTGCGCACCTCCTCGCGCTCGCTTTGGGCTTTCCATTCAAGTCTTTTGCGCTCCATATCGCGCTGCTGCAGACGTGCATGCACCACCCTGCGGTAGAGGGTTTCAAATACCGTCCCCTTGTTGATTTCTTGCATCAATGCTTGTGATGTCCCCCGAAACTCCTTGTTGGATTGCCCGAGCCCCTCGATAACGAGGACGTAATCACCGCCACTCACTTTTACATTTTGGCTAGGCAAGCCGGGTAACAAGCTTGGTGAGGGAGCGCCCTGGATGAACCGTTCCCGAACACCGATCTTGAATGCTTGGCTCGCAATCTCCGCTTTGACCCGTCCTAGCTCTGACTTGCTGGCTACTCGGTGGCCTCGGCTCACCAAACCGCAACAAATGGACTCCATGATCGCCAGTGCTTTGGCTCCGCCTGTGCGCGAAACGCGGAGGGCGTCGTCATCGTGGTCACTCATAGCGAACGCGCGATCAAGCGACCATCGTTCCATTGCCGCGTAATTGGGTCCACCTTGACGGCCAGGCCGACGTTGATCAGCCTCTTTCTTCTCGATATCGGCGACCAGTTTGTCGTATTTGGACTCCGCACGTCGAAGCGCCACGGCCAGTGTGCCAATCACTGCCGGAGCCGATTGCTCCACCGCAGGATTCTGCTTTCGGAGACGCTCCTTCTCAAGCATTCTTGTCAGCCAAGCTTCATCTTCGTCGCTCCGCAGAACAGACGTATCAGCAGGAGCACGGCTACGCAGTGAGCCAAACCGATCTTGATCGGGAAGGTCTGGAACTTCAAGCACCTGGCCGGCCTCGATTTTTGCCCAGTACCCCAATCCAGGCAGCGGAATTTGGAGCGCTACGCATGCCTTGCGCAGGCCCACGTCGGAATATCCTAGCTTGGGCGCCAATGTCCTGAGGGGGGTAGACCAAACTGCCCGGTACAACTCAGGGCGTTGGATGATCGTGTTGGCCGGAAGCGACTGGCCGACTGCCAACGCTTGAATTTTTGCGAGTACGTCACCCATCAGATAAGGATAGCGGCTCAGCGGCTCAGCGGCTCAGCGGCTCAGCCTGCTAGCCACTTGGATTGAAAAAACGCAGCCGGAGCGGCCGTTGGCTAATCTACTTCGGCTGGATTAGCTCTCCATCTTTTGGCGCCCCAAAGGTGAATTTCGCAGCAGGCGGCATGGGCCAATCGCTGCTTCGCACATTGAAGGCTACCCTCTGGTGGGCTTTTATGCTCCTAGACTTTGGCGCGGCCTCTTCAAACAGCTGTCCTTGGAACGGGCTTCGAACCCCTGCAATCGCCCCCCAATCCAGAACCGACACAGTCTTCTTGCCGATCCTTTCCAGAACATTCCAGGCCTTGACCTCTATCCAGGGGATTCCCGCTGCAAGGTAGCTAGCGTGCTTCCTCCCAGATACCGCGTGGGTGTGCCAAACCTCGATCGCCAGCAATAGAGCCCCCGTCGACTCGCAATACACAGCTAAGTCAGGGAACCATTTCCGACCGTTCAATAGCAGCCCCTTCTCCAGCTTGATCACTGCGTCTTTTCGTCCACCGAGTAAGGATTTCATTCCCGTCCACTGGACGCCGCCATGGAAAACGCAAGTGATGCCCACCCCCTTGCGGATTTGGGCTAGCAGGCACTCAATGGCTCTTTTGTGAATGCTGTAGGGCCAACGAACGCGGTCAGGGCGAGGACGAAAGCTTCGCCTCCGTGCCGATCGCATGGTTCGACTGGTTCTGAAACTCCTCTTTTTGCTCATTTCGCACCTTAAAAGTTGTGGGTGCGGGTAAGCTAAAAGATATGCAGATGGCTGTGCACTCCATAAACCTCCAAGAACCCTCCAAGGAGCCCGCCTCGGCGCTCATGCAGGCCGGACAAGTTGCGATCGAGTTCCTGGAACAGACGGATCGAGCCAAGAAAAATCAGTCCTTCATGATTTTTTGGCATATGGCCAAGAGTGCGGCGAATCACGAGAAGCATTACCCACAGATCGAATTCGAGGCGGCCGCACTCAAGGAAATGGTCGCTCCAAGCGTTTCCAAGGATCCAAGCGGATGGATCAGCCCACTTTGGAGGGATTTAGAAAATAACCAGAAGTTGTGGTCACAGGGCATGACGGAAACGGCGAAGGCCATGGGCTTGGGCTTCGTTCCGATTTTGAAGAAGGTTTCTGGTTCTCCGGCCTGAACCGCCCCGGAATTCATGGAGGCTGTTTGGTTTAAGTCAGGCCTCCACCGTG
>JAZKIY010000015.1:0-77245 GCA_040384665.1 Pseudomonadota bacterium | reverse complement strand
CGTAGCCCTCCTCCATCTTGCGCACCATCATCTCGACCGCGATGATCGCGTCGTCCACCAGCAGGCCGAGCGCGATGATCAGCGAGCCGAGCGAGATTTTGTGCAAGCCGATGCCGAGGTAATTCATCGCCAGAAAGGTCATGGCCAGCACCAGCGGGATGGTGATGCCCACCACCAGGCCAGGCCGGATGTCGATGTGCCAACCCAGCCTGCCGCCCTTGTGCAGCCCCAGCGCAATGAAGCTCACCGCCAGCACGATCACCACCGCCTCGATCAGCACCCGGATGAACTCGCCCACCGAATTGGCCACCGCCTTGGGCTGGTCCTGCACATTCACCAGGCCAATGCCGGCGGGCAGCCCGGCGTTGACCTTCTGGGTCACCGCCTGCAGCGCCTTGCCCAGGGCAATGATGTCGCCGCCCTTGGCCATGGAAACGCCCAGCGCGATCACTTCCTTGCCCTGGTGGCGCACCTTCACCGTGGGCGGGTCCACATAGCCGCGGCTGATGCTGGCAATGTCGCCCAGCCGCAGCTGGTTGGCCGAGGCGTTGCCCCCGGCGCCACGGATGGGCATGGCGCGCAGGTCGTCCAGCGCGTTGAACTGGCCGGCCACCCGCACCTGCACCACGTCCAGCGGTGTTTGCACCGCGCCAGCACTTTCCACCGCGTTCTGCTGGCCCAGTTGGGCTAGCACCTGGTTGAAGTCCAACCCCAGCTGCGCCAGGCGTTTTTGCGAAATCTCGATGAAAACCTTCTCGTCCTGCACGCCAAACAGCTCGACCTTGGCGACGTCGGGCACGCGCAGCAGCTGCTGGCGCACGTCGTCGGCAAAGTCCTTGGTTTCGGCGTCGCTGAAGCCGTCGGCCTCCAGCGCGTAGATCACGCCGTAGACGTCGCCAAACTCGTCGTTGTAGAACGGCCCCTGCACACCCGCCGGCAAAGTGCCGCGGATGTCACCGATCTTCTTGCGCACCTGGTACCAGACGTTGGGCACATCGGCCGGTTTGGACGAGTCCTTGATCTGGAAAATGATCTGCGACTCGCCCGGCTTGGAGTAGCTGCGGATCTTGTCGGCGTAGGGCACCTCCTGCAGCGTGCGCTCCAGCTTGTCGGTCACCTGCTCGGCCACCTGCTGCGCGGTGGCGCCGGGCCAGTAGGTGCGCACCACCATCGCACGGAAGGTGAACGGCGGGTCTTCGTCCTGCCCGAGCTGGAAGTAGGCGGCCACGCCCAACAGCATCAGCACCACCATCAGGTAGCGGGTCAGCGCCGGGTGCTCCAGCGCCCAGCGGGAGAGGTTGAAGCCGGCCTTGGGTTCGGCCAGCGGCGGTGTGGAGCGGGTAGGTTCTGTCATGACAGGCTCACTGCGCGCGGCTGGCAGGCACGGCCGGGGCACTCGCAGCCACCGTGGTTGCTCCGTTATTTGTAGCTACACCGCCAGGTTTCACTAAGGCCTGTGCCTCTTTTTCCTTGAAAACAGTGACTTTTTGCCCGGGCGAGAGCACATGGACACCCGCCGACACCACCCGCATGCCCGGCGTGAGCCCGCCCGCAATCACAGCGGCGTTGCCGTCGGCCGTGGCAATTTGCACCGGCTGGGAACGCACCGTCATGGTCGCTTCGTCCAGCACCCACACGGCGGTGGCGTCACCGTCCTTGCGCAAAGCGCTGGTGGGGAGTTTGATGGCCGGGGTCCCAGCCAGGCTCAGCGCGGCTGGCTGTACGTACACCGTGGTGCCCAGCGGCGGGGCTTGGGCGGCGTCCACCGCCACCTTGACGGAGAAGGTGCGGGTCACCGGGTCGGCACTGGCGGCCACCTCGCGCACCGTGCCGGGCAGCACCACGTCTTGCGCCCAGCTGCGCACCTTCACCGCGCTGCCCACCACCACCGCCCGCACCTTGTCCTCCGGCACGGCGAACACCACGTCGCGCGCGCCGTCTTGCGCCAGCCGGAGCACCGGCGTGCCGGCGGCCAGCACCTGGCCGGGTTCGGCCTCCACCGCGGTGATGACGCCGGCCACATCGGCCACCAGCGTGGTGTAGCCGGCCTGGTTGCCCTGGCTGGCCAGTTGCGACTGCGCCTGGTCCAGCTGCGCCTGCGCGGCCTTCAGGGTGGTGTCGCGCCGCTCCAGCTCGGCGCCGCTGATGAAGTTCTGGTCTTTCAACGACTTGAAGCGTCCAAAGTCGGCCGCCGCCAGGTCGCGGTTGGTCTGGGCAGCCGCCACCTGCGCGCGGGCGGCATCGGCCGCCAGCCGGTAGTCTTGCGCGTCAATCTGCGCCAGCACCTGGCCGGCCTTGACGTGTTGGCCCAGCTCGGCCGGGCGGCGCAGCAGCTTGCCAGCGACCCGGAAACCCAGGCGCGACTCGACCCGCGCCCGCACATCCCCGGCAAATTCGTGCCCGGTCTGGATGCTGTCGACGCCGACCGTGAGCAGGCGCACCGCCCGCACCGGCGCCTCTGGCGGGGCTGGCCGGGAGCAGGCCGACAGCAGCAGCGCGGCCCCGGCAACACAGGACAACAGGGCAAAGGCACGTGTGGGCATGGCGGTTCCAGAAGGTGGTCGGTGGCAACGCAGAAAACTGCCACGTTGGCGACGATATTAATGACTGACTGGTTAGTAATCTAATGTAAGCAGGTGTATTTGTCAAACCCACCGGCCGCCAGTGGCGTACTGTTCACCGGCTTTTCACACGCCAGGCGTGCAATCAAGCCCTGTCCACAGAAGCCACTACCATGCGCACACTGACCCAACGCCTTTTGCTCGCCATGACACTCACCTTGCCCGCGCTCAGCGCCTGCGGCGGCAGCGACGACACGCCGCCCGCCACCGTGATCGGCCACCGCGGTGCCAGCGCGCTGCGGCCCGAGCACACGCTGGCGGCCTACCAAAAGGCCATTGACGACGGCGCCGACTTCATCGAGCCCGACCTGGTCATCACCTCCGACGGCGTGCTGGTGGCGCGGCACGAGAACGAGATTGCCACCACCACCGACGTCGCCAGCCGCCCCGAATTTGCCGCCCGCCGCACCACCAAAACCATCGACGGCACGCCGCTCACCGGCTGGTTCACCGAAGACTTCACCCTGGCCGAGCTGAAGACGCTGCGCGCCATTGAGCGCATTCCGTTGAACCGCCCGGCCAACGTGGCCTTCAACGGCCAGTTCCCGGTGCCCACGCTGCAGGAGGTGATTGACCTGGCCCAGCAGGCCAGCCGCCAGACCGGCCGCACCATTGGCATCTACCCGGAAACCAAGCACCCCACGTTCTTCCAGAGCATCGGCAAGCCGCTGGAGCAGCCGCTGCTCAACGTGCTGGCCCGCAACGGCTACACCGAGGCGAATTCGCCGGTCTACATCCAGTCGTTTGAGGTGGCCAACCTGCGCGCGCTGCGCAGCCGCACCCGGGTGAAGCTGGTGCAGCTCTACGGCGGCCCGACGCAAAAACCCTACGACTTTGTGGTGGCGAACGACCCCCGCACCTATGGCGACATGGCCACCGCTGCCGGCCTGCGCGAGGTGGCCAGCTACGCCCAGGGCGTGGGCCCGGTGAAAGACCTGGTGATCCCGCGCGACGCCAACAACAACCTCGGCACGCCCACCGCGTTCGTGGCCAACGCGCATGCCAACAACTTGGTGGTGCACATCTACACCCTGCGCCCGGAGAACCCTTTCCTGCCGGCCAACCTGCGGCGCGGCAATGTGGCGTCACCCAGCGAACGCGGCGATCTGCTGGCCGAGATCCGCGCTTACCTCGACGCGGGCGTGGACGGCTTCTTCACCGACGACCCGGCCATTGGCCGGGCCGCGGTGACAGCGCAGACACGCTGACCTTCAGCTCACAGCCACTGCGTGTGCGCTGACCGCGCCAGGCAGGCCTTGAGCCAGTCTTTCGTCAGCGGGTAACCCGCCAGCAGCTCGCGCGCCGGGCGCACCCAGCCGGCCACGCTGGCCAGGCAGAGGTCGGCCACGGTGAAGCGGTCGGCGGCGAGGTAGGCATGGCCTCGGTCTTTCGCTTGCTGCAGGTGCTGCTCGATGACGGCCAGGGGCTTGGGCAGCCGTTTCTCGGCCGCCTCGGCCAGCTCCGGCTTGCGTTGCTCGGCCGGCATGGCCAGGCGGTGCATCAGCACGGTGAGCGCGTCTTTTTCAACCGTGCTGGCGGCCCAGAAGCTCCAGCGCAAGGCGTCGGCCTCTTCGCGGGCGTTGGCGGTCGAGATGTCCGTGCCGTCGTGCGCACCGTACTGGCGCGCGATGTAGAGCGTGCAGGCCATCGACTCCCAAACCGTCACCTCGCCCTCGGGCGTCTGGTCCACCAGCACCGGGATGTGGCCGTTCGGGTTGAGCGCCAGAAACTCTGGCGTGCGGGTGGCGCCGCGCAGGAAGGGCGTGGGCACGTGGCTGAAGGCCAGGTTCAGTTCGGTGGCGGCCCACAGCGGGCGGATGGCACGCGAGCTGGCGATGCCGTGGATCGTGAGTCCCATGGGAAATACCCTTTTGGTGGTCAGGTGGTTCGGTGTGTTGCCGAGCTTACGGCAGCGCCGCACACGCGTCAGTCACGGCGGCAACCTGCGGCCTCTAAACTACAGACCATGCCCGCCCTTCCCCCTGCCCGCACACCGATGAAAGTCGGCTGATGGCGGTTGACCACTACGAGAACTTCCCGGTCGCCTCCTGGCTGTGCCCGCCCCGGCTGCGGCCGGTGATCACCGCCATCTACTGGTTCGCCCGCACCGCCGACGACATCGCCGACGAAGGCGACGCCCCGGCGCAGCAGCGGCTGGACGAGCTCGCCGCTTTCCGCGCCAACCTGCACGCCGTCGCCGCCGGCCAGCCCCCTTCGGCCCGCTGGGCGCCGGTGTTCACGCCCCTCGCCCAGGCGATGGCCGACTTCAAGCTGCCAGTGCCGCTGCTGGCCGACCTGCTCAGCGCCTTCGAGCAAGACGTGCGCAAAACCCGCGACGGCGCCAGCTACGCCGACCGCGCGGAGCTGCTGGACTACTGCCGCCGCTCGGCCAACCCGGTCGGCCGCCTGCTGCTGCACCTCTACGGCATCACCGACGCCACCTCGCTGGCCGAGAGCGACCACATCTGCACCGCGCTGCAGCTGGCCAACTTCTGGCAAGACCTCAGCGTGGACATCCCCCGTGGCCGCCACTACCTGCCCGACGACGCCTGTGCCGCCCACGGCGTCTCGCGCAGCGGCCTGGCGGCGCTGCAAACGACGCCAAACACTCTCAAATTGATAGCTAACCAGGTAGGTTTCACTAGGGCTTGGATGCAAAAAGGCTTGAAATTGCCGAAAAAAGTGCCCGGCCGGGCCGGTTGGGAGCTGCGGCTGGTCACCCAGGGCGGTCTGGCCATTCTGGACAAGATCGAGGCCGTGGGTTACCGCACGCTCGACGTGCGCCCCACCGTGGGCCGCGCCGATGTGCCGCGCCTGCTGTGGCGCAGCCTGACGATGTGATGCCGTCGGAGACAATTCACGCATGACCCCTGAGCAATACGTGCAGGAAAAAGCCGCCGCCTCTGGCAGCAGCTTCTACTACGCCTTCCTGTTTCTGCCCAAGCCGCGGCGCGCCGCCATCACCGCCTTCTACGCCTTCTGCCGCGAGGTGGACGACGTGGTGGACGACATGGTCGACCCCGGTGTGGCGCTGACCAAGCTCGCCTGGTGGCAGACCGAGGTGGCCAAAGCCTTTGCCGGCCAGCCCAGCCACCCGGTGATGCAGGCGCTGATGCCGCTGGCCGCCAGCCACCACATCGAGGAGCACCACCTCCAAGCCGTCATAGAAGGCTGCCAGATGGACCTGGCGCAAACCCGCTACCTCGACTACCCCGGCCTGCAGCGCTACTGCCACCTGGTGGCCGGCGTGGTGGGCGAAGTGGCGGCACAAATCTTTGGCCAGACCGACCCGGCCACCACGGCGTACGCCCACCGCATGGGCCAGGCCTTCCAGCTCACCAACATCCTCCGCGACGTGGGCGAAGACGCGCTGCGGGGCCGCATCTATCTGCCGGTGAACGAGCTGCAGCAGTTCGAGGTGAAGGCGCATGAGATCCTGCAACGCAGCTACTCCGACCGCTTCACCGCGCTGATGCAGTTCCAGGCCCAGCGCGCCCACCGCCTCTACGACGAAGCCCTGGCCCTGCTGCCCGCCGCCGACCGCCGCACCCAAAAACCTGGCCTGATGATGGCCAGCATCTACCGCACCCTGCTGCGCGAGATCGAACGCGACGGTTTCCAGGTGCTGCACCAGCGCGTCAGCCTGACGCCGCTGCGCAAGTTCTGGCTGGCGTGGAAGGTGCAAGCTTTAGGCAGACTGTGAGATTGCCCCCACGGTCGCCCACTGCGTGTGGCTCCCTGCCCCCCGAGGGGGCCGTGCCTTGCTTGGGGCGGCCCGGCGCTGCGGCATGCCTGTGAAAGTTGCCGTTGTTGGCGCGGGTTGGGCCGGTCTGGCTGCTGCCGTAACGGCCACACAAGCTGGCCATGCGGTCACCGTCTTCGAGGCCGCCCGCACCTTGGGGGGCCGCGCCCGCGCCCTGCCCGCCACGCTGCCCGACGGCACGCCGGTCACGCTCGACAACGGCCAGCACATCCTGATCGGCGCCTACCGCGACACCCTGGCGCTGATGCGAACCGTGGGCGTTGCGCCTGAATCGGCACTGCAGCGCCTGCCGCTGGCACTGGTCTACCCCGATGGTTCTGGCCTGCGGGTGCCCCCCGGCCCAGCCCCATTCAACCTGCTGGCCGGTGTGCTGCGCGCCGGGGGTTGGACCTGGCGCGACAAGCTGAGCCTGCTGCGCACCGCGCTGCGCTGGCGCCTCGGGGGCTTTGCGTGCGCAGAGACGCTGAGCGTCGCCGAACTGGGCCGCACCCTCAGCCCACGTGTGGTGGCCACACTGGTCGAACCGCTGTGCGTTTCGGCCTTGAACACACCGGCCGAACAGGCCAGCGCGCAGGTGTTCCTGCGCGTGCTGCAAGACAGCCTGTTCGCTGGCCCCGGCGGCGCCGACCTGCTGCTGCCCCGCACCGACCTGGGCGCGCTGCTGCCCGACGCCGCGGCCGCGTGGCTGCTGCAGCGGGGTGCACAGGTGGTCGCAGGCCACCGGGTCACGGCTTTGCACACCAGCACACAGGGGGGTTGGCAGGTGGACGGCCAGGCGTTTGACCGCGTGGTGCTGGCCTGCACGGCACCCGAGGCGGCGCGGCTGCTACCGCACACCGCAATGCCCTGGCAAGCCACTGCAGCGGCGCTGCGCTTTGAAGCCATCACCACGGTGTACACCCACAGCCCCACCGCACGGCTGTCAGCGCCGCTGCTGGCACTGCCCAGCCGGTCAGATGCTCCCGCGCAGTTCGTGTTTGACCGGGGCCAACTGGGCGGCCCGGCAGGCCTGCTGGCCTGGGTGGTCAGCGCGAGCGTGGGGGAGCGTGAGGCCTTGCAGCAGCAGGTGCTGGCCCAGGCCCGGACACAACTCGGCCTGCACGGCCTGACGCCGGTGCAAACCGTGGTGGAAAAACGCGCGACCTTTGCCTGCACGCCGGGGCTGGAACGGCCACCGATGCAGGTGGCGCCCGGGCTGCTGGCCTGTGGGGATTACGTGGCGGGCCCCTACCCGGCCACGCTGGAAGGCGCGGTGCGCAGCGGGCTGGCCGCCGCGGCAGCGCTTTAGTTCATCAGCCGCTTGGTCGTTTCGCGGCCGCAGGCGTCCTGCACCAGCACGTCGCTGTCGAGGATGCGGGTCTTGCCGCCTTTGGCGCTGACGTCCATCGTCATCTTGGCGGGAATGCTGCGGCAGCCGATGGGCTGGCACAGGCCTTCTTCGCCGTTCTTCACCAGCGCGGCCTCGACCACAAAGTCACCACCGGGTGCCAGTGTGAGGCCGCCGAACTTGACTTCCTTGCTGTTGCGGAAATGCACGTACTGCTCGCTCACCGTGCTGCCCACCTTGACGCGCGCGATGTTGGTGTTGCTGACCAGCGCCACCGGTTTGTTCTCCGGCAGCTTGAGGATCTCCACCTGACAACCGGGGCTGCGGGCAGCGAGGCGGGCTTTTTCGGCATCGTCAAAAAAGCCGGCGCTGCTCTGGGCCCACAGGGTGGTGGTCAGCAAGGCCAGAGGGAGCGTCAAAGCCAGGCGGGGGGTGTGCTTGTTCATGTTGGTTCTTGGGTGCGGGCTGTCACAAAGGTGTCAAATGTATGCGAAGGTGTTACCCGCAACAACCCGGTTTTCCCCCACCATGCCACGCCCCCGGGCCGGCCGGCCAGCGTCAACGGCCCTCGAAAACCGCCGGGCGCTTGCTGAGGAAAGCGTCCAGCGCTTCCTTGAAGTCGTGCGTCTGGGTGCTGGCCTGGAAGTTGTCGCGTTCGGCGTTGAGCTGGGTCGGCAGGTCGTTGCCGAGCGACGCACGCAGCAGTTTTTTCAGCCTGCCGATGGCCAGGGTCGGCCCGTTGGCCAGGCGCTGGGCCAGCTTCTCGGTCTCGGCCACCAGCTGGTCGGCCGGCACCACACGGTTGACCAGGCCCAGGCGCAGCGCTTCGTCGGCCAGGAAGGTGTCGCCCAGCAGCGCGATCTGCATCGCGTTGCGCAGGCCGACGATGCGCGGCAGGTGCCATGAGCCAGACACGTCGCAGTTGGCCGCCACGTTCACGTAGGCCAGGTTGAATTTGGTGCCTTCGGCGGCAATGGCGAGGTCGCAGGCGGTGGCCAGGCTCAGGCTGCCACCGGCCACCACACCGTGCAGGCTGGCGATCACCGGCGCGTTCAGGCCGGTCAGCAACTGCACCGCCTGGTGCATGGGTTCGATCACCGCCACGGCGGTGGCGGTCGGGTCGGCGCGGAAGCTGGCGAGGTCGCCACCCGCGCCAAAACCGCGCCCTGCGCCACTGAGCACCACCGCGCGCACGCTGGCGTCGGCCGCAATGGCCTGGCAGGCCGCCAGAAAGGCCTGTGCGGTGGCCACGTCCAGCGTGTTGAGCTGCTGCGGGCGGTTGAACTGCAGGTGCACCACCGCGCCGTTGCGGGTGGTGAGCACGGGCTGGGTGTCGGGCGTGGTCATGTCGGGCGTCCTAGGAAGTGGGGGATGGTGTGGGCCGCTGGCCCAGGCCGTTGATCAACAGGCCAATGCACTGGTGGGCGATCTCGTCTGGCTTCAAAGGGCCTCCGGGCTGGTACCAGCGGCCAATCCAGCTCAGCGCACCGGCCAGGGTGAAGGCGGCGATCTTGGGATCGCAGGGGGCGATGCTGCCTTCGGCAATGCCTTGGCGGATCAGCTCACGGAATTCGTTGTCGAGCGCGGCCTTGAAGCGGCGCAGCTTGCGCTGGCTCTCCGCCGGCAGCGGGTCTTCCCCCACGCGGATCACGCACATGCCAAAGTCCATGGTGACGATGCGGGCGTACTGGTGCATGCCAGCCACCAGTTTGTCGATGGCGCTGCCGCCGCTGAGCGCCACCTTCCCAATGGCATCCTGCAGCATCTGCAGGCCAATGTTGACGCACTCGAACAGGATTTCGTCCTTGTTCTTGACGTAGTAGTACAGCGTGGGTTTGGTGATGTTCAGCCGCTCGGCGACCTCGTCCAGCGAGGTGGCGTGGAAACCTTTTTCATTGAAAATCTGCGCCGCCACCCGCAGCACCGCCTCGCGCTTGCTGGCGCGCAGCCGGGCACGCTCACCCTGCGGCTCCCACGGGGACGCCACCACCGCCCTGCCCTTGGGCGCGGGGGGTGCGGACGCTGCTTCAGCGATAGAGGGCCTCGATCTCGGTGGCATAGGATTTGTAGATGCTGGAACGGCGGACCTTCATGGTGGCGGTGACTTCACCGTCGTCGTGGTCCAGCTCCTTGGTCAGCAGGTGGAAACGGCGGATGCGCGCCACTTCGGCCAGCTTGGCGTTGCCCTGGTCCACCTCGGCCTGCACCAGTTCGCGCACTTCGGGCGTGTCCACCAGCGAGCGGAAATGGGTGAACGACAGGTTGCGCGACTCGGCCCACTGGGCCACGGCTTCGTAGTCGATCTGGATCAGCGCGCCGACAAACTTGCGCGCGTCGGCCACGATCACACATTCTTTGATGAAGTGGCTGGTCTTCATCGTGTTCTCAATTTCGCTCGGCGTGAGGTTCTTGCCGCCCGCGGTGATCATGATGTCTTTCAGGCGGTCCACGATGCGCATCTGGCCGTCCTGTTCGGCCACCACGTCACCGGTGTGCAGCCAGCCGTCCACAATGCTGCCGGCGGTGGCTTCCGGGTTTTTGTAATAGCCCTGGAACACCACGCCGCCGCGGATCTGCAGCTCGCCCACGTCAGACAACCGGTACTCCACGCCCTGGGTGGGCACACCCACGGTGCCAAAACGCACCTGGTCGAGCCGCTGGCCCAGCACCATGCCGCTGGACTCGGTCATGCCGTACACCTCCACCAGCGGCACGCCCAGCGTGCGAAAGAACTGCACGATGGCCGGTGAAATCGGCGCTGCCCCAGTGAGCGCCACACCCACCCGGCGCAGGCCGATGAAGTTTTGCAGCGCCCGGAAGATCAGCGTGTAGTACACGCCGAAGGTGAGCTTTTCGCTGAAGCTGCGCTGGTGCGCCGCCTTGTGGGCAAACGGCGCACAGGCTTTCAGGCCCGCGTTGTAGACCCGCTGCCGCAGTCCGCCGGACTCGTGCATCTTGATGGAGATGGCCGAGTGCAATTTTTCCCAGATGCGCGGCACGCCGAGGAACATGGTGGGCGCCACCTCGCGCAGGTCTTCCTGCACGGTGCGGATGGATTCGCCAAAGTCCACCCGCGAGCCGAGGTAGAGCGGGACAAAGGTCGTCAGCATCTGCTCGGCCACATGGCACAGCGGCAGGTAGGACAAATGCGAGGTGTCGGGCGACAGGCCCAGACGCTCAATGACCCCGGGCGCCATGGCCGCCACGTTGCCATAAGAGATCATCGCGCCCTTGGGTTTGCCGGTGGAGCCGGAGGTGTAGATGATCAGCGCGGTGTCGTCCAGCGTTTGCCGGGCCAGCACGCCGTCGATGACGGCGCCGTCGGCAGAGGCGCGCCCCAGCGCCTCCAGTTCGGCAAAGCCAACCACCAGATCGGGCGCCAACGCACGGGTATCGTCCAGGCCCTTGCGCTCCATCACCACGATCTTTTTCAACCTTGGCAACTGGTCACGCGCTTCCAGCACCTTGTCGCTTTGTTCCTGGTCTTCGCAGACCACCACCTCGGCGTCGGCATGGGCCAGCACGTAGGCGATCTCATTCGTCGGGCTGGTGGGGTAGACGCCCACGGTCACACCGCCCACCAGGCCCGCCCCGAGCTGGGTCAACACCCATTCGACGCGGTTTTCCGACAGCACACCCACATGGCCACCGTCGGACAAACCCACCGCGCGCAAGCCCAGGCCCACATGCCGTGCACGCCCGTGGTAGCCAGCCCACGTGAGGGGCTTCCAGATGCCGTGCTCTTTCTGGCGGATGGCCACCACGTCGGTGCGGCGTTGCGCCTGCTCACGCAGCACCTGTGGAAGGGTCAGGGAATAAGACAGTTCAGTCATCGCCGCGCTTTCAGGACAACCAACGCTTGCGGCGTTTGTAGTGCTTCAAATCCTTGAAACTCCTGGCACCGCCCTCGCTGCCCACGCCGAGGTAGAACTCGCGCACATCGGGGTCGGCGGCCAGTTTCTCTGCGGTGTTGTCGATCACCACCTTGCCGGTTTCCATGATGTAGCCGTAATGCGCCACCGCCAGCGCAATGGACGCGTTCTGCTCCACCAACAGCATGGACACGCCGCGCTCGGCGTTGATGCGGGCGATGATCTCGAAAATGGTTTCCACCAGCACCGGCGACAGGCCCAGAGACGGTTCGTCGAGCAGGATCAGCTGCGGCTCGGCGATCAGCGAGCGGCCAATCGCCAGCATCTGCTGTTCACCGCCGGAGAGGTAGCCGGCCAGGCCCTTGCGGCGCTCGAACAGGCGGGGGAAGTACTCGTACACCACGTCAAACTCGGCCTTGCCGGCCTTCTTGCCTGTCAACGCGTAGGTGGCCGCCACCAGGTTTTCTTCGATGGTCAGGTCTTCAAACACGTGGCGACCTTCCATCACGTGGAACATGCCCGAGCGCACCAGCGCGTGCGGTGCCAGACCCTTGGTGTCCTGCCCGTTGAAACGGATGTCACCCCGGGTCATCTCGCCGTCCTGCAGTTCCAGCAGGTTGGAAATCGCTTTCAGCGTGGTGGACTTGCCGGCACCGTTGCTGCCGAGCAGGGCCACGATCTGGCCACGCGGAATGGACAGCGACAGGCCACGCAACACCTGGATCGCCTTGTTGTAGACGACCTCGATGTTGTTGACCTGCAGAATCGCGTCGGTGCTGTCCATGTCCTTGCTTTCGTCGCTTATTGCTGGAGGGAAATCCAGTCAGACGCTGGCACCATTTTCTGGGCCTTGAAATCGGCCTTGTAGATGCGGCCAATCGGGATCGAATTGCCCTTGATGGACAGTGGCACGCCAATCAGACCACCGGTGTCAAAGTTGCGGATGGAGCTGAGCGCGGTCTTCAGGTTCTTGCCGTTCAGCTCATTGCCCTGGGCCAGCGTGCGCTTGGCGGCTTCGGTCAGCAGCATGGCGGCCAGGAAGCCCTGCATGTAGGCCGTACTCTGGTACTCGGGGCGCATCTTGCGGATCTTGTCCAGCATCGGTGCTTTGCCGTCGGTGTCGTCGTAGTAGCGGTAAGGCATCACGCCGAGGAAGCCGTCGGCGTTCGGACCCATGCGCATCACCGTGGTCTTGTCCATGCTCCAGAAGGTGCCCATGAACTGGGTCTGCAGGCCCTGACCACGCGCCTGGTTGATGAACTCGGGGATCGGGGCCGAGACATAGCCGTGGAAGATGGTGTAGTCGGGCGCGGCACGGCGCAGTTTCACCACCTCGGCCGACACGTCCACGCTGCCGGGCGGCGTGACGATCTCGGTCACCAGGTTCAGGCCGAGCTTCTTGGTGTCGGCGCGGGCGGCTTCCACCGGGTCTTTGCCGAACTCGGTGTCGGAGTACACCAGCGCCACCTTGGCGCCGGGTTTGGTCTTGGCGATGTACTGCAGCAGGATGGAGACCATCTCACTGTAGTCGGGGCCCATCATGAACTGCAGCGGGTACTTTTGCGCGTTGCTGATTTCCTTGGCGAACGAGGCGCCGGTCATCAGCACCGAGCCCACGCGCTCCAGCTCGGGGTTGACGGCTTTCACAAAGCCGGTGGAGTCGGCGTAGTACAGGCTGACCTTGTTCTGGCTGGTGATCTTCTTGAAGGCGGCCATTGACTGGTCGACCTTGTAGCCGGTGTCTTCGGCCACATACTTCACCTTGCGGCCGGCCACGCCACCGCTTTCGTTGAGGATGGTCAGGTAATCCTTGATGCCGGCATCAATGCCGATGCCTGCAAAGGCGAACACCCCGGTCAGCGGGATCGAACCACCGAAGACGATGTCTTCCAGCGGCGCGGCCGCCTTCTTTTGTGCCATCGCGGAGGGCGCGAGCGCCAGCAGGGTGGCCGCCACCAGGCTGGTGGCGCAAAAATCGCGTTTGCTCAAGCTCATCTCAGTCTCCTTGACGTTGTTGCGGGTTGAAAGCGGGCTCAGGTGCGGAATGGCCACAGGTGGAACAGCCGCCGGATGCGGCGCCACACTTCGGCCAGGCCATGCGGCTCGAAGATCAGGAACAAAACAATCATCAAACCGAAAACGATGGTGCGCACCGGCGACAGGATCAGCGTGGCGTTGCCCCCCAGCGGCAACCAGCCCACCACGATCTTCAGCACCTCGGGCACCAGCGTCATGAACACCGCGCCCAGCACGCTGCCAAGAATGGTGCCCATGCCGCCGACGATGACGGCCGCGAGAAAGAAGATCGACATCAGCAGCGGAAAGCTCTCCGGCGTGATGGCGCGGAAGAAGTAGGCGAACAGCCCCCCGGCCACACCGGCGTAAAACGACGAGATGGCGAACGACAGCAGCTTGTACGGCAGCAGCGGAATGCCCAGCACCTCGGCGGAAATGTCGCGGTCACGGATGGCAATGAAGGCGCGGCCGATGCGGGTGCGGAACAGGTTGGCCGCCCCCAGCAACATCAAACCCGCGATGGGGACGATCACCCAGTACAGCCTGAAGTCCGTGTCCAGCTGGATGCCGAACAGCGAGGCCGGCGGCACGGTCAAGCCGGCGGTACCGCCGGTGAGCGCGGTGAAGTGGGAAAACAGAAAATGCGCGATCACGCCTGCGGCGATGGTGGCAATGGCCAGGTACAGGCCCTTGACGCGCAGCGACGGCAGCCCGACCACAATGCCCGCCAGCATGGCCACAAAGCCCCCCGCCAGCAGGTTCAGCAAAAAAGGCGTGCCGTAACGCAGCTGCAGCACACCCACGGTGTAGGCCCCCAGGCCCATGAAGGCCGCCTGCCCCAGGCTGACCAGGCCGGTGTAGCCGGTGAGGATGTTCAACCCGGTGGCGCTGGCAATGTTGATGGCGACCAGGCAGGCCATGTAGAGCCAGTACTGGCTGGCCACAAACGGAAACACCACCAGCGATGCGCCCAGCAGGGCCACCCAGCGCCATTGGGTGGCGCTGTCGAACAGGGCCGCGTCGGCGGCATAGCTTTGTTTGGCGGAACCGATGCGCATCTCAACGCTCTCCAGACAGCGCAGTACACGAAGTGACAAGCGTGGGGGTCATAACTCAGAGCCGTTCTATTTCATGCGTGCCGAAGAGGCCGTAGGGACGAACCAGCAGGATCAGCACCAAGAGGCTGAAGGTGGCGAGAATCTTGAACTCACCGCCCAGATAGAAGCCGGCCAACGCCTCCATCACACCCACGATCAAACCGCCCACCAGCGCGCCGAGCACGCTGTCCAGGCCGCCAAAAATCACCACCACCAGCACCGACAGGCCAAACACCCCCATGGCGGAAGAAAGCCCGCCGATGGAGCCCACCACAATGCCGGCCACGCAGGCGATCATCGCGGCGGCCACCCACGACAGCGAGAACACACGCGGCACGTTGATGCCCATCGAATAGGCCGCCGCCTGGTCGGACGCGGTGGCGCGCAGGGCCACGCCGCCGCGCCAGAAACGGAACAGCACCAGCACCACCGCAATCAGCGCCACGGCAATCCAGAAGCCATAAAAGATCTTCGGTGAAATGAAGGCCTCGCCCACCGTGATCGGGGTGTTGGGCAGGAACTCGGGCAAGCGCTGCTGGTCGGCCGTCCAGACCAGTTCCACCAGACCGATGAGCACCGACGACAAACCCACGGTGACCATGAAGGACGAGATCGGCGACTCCCCCAGCATCGGTCGGATCATCGTGCGTTCGATCACCGCGCCGAACGCACCCGACACCAGCAGTGCGGCTGGAATGGCCAGCCAGATCGGCAGGCCCAGCCCCGCCGAAAAGGCAAAAAACACATAGGCACCGATCATCAGCATGTCGCCGATGGCGATGTTGACCACCCGTGTGGCCTTGTAAATCATCACAAAGGCCAGGCCGGTCAGCGCATACAACCCACCGGTTCCAAGACCGGCCAGCGTGATTTCAAACAGCAGCCACCAATCCATCTCAAGCCACCTTTTGCGCTGCCCGCGCCTTGCCAGCCTGCGCCACCGCCTGGAACCGCTCGCGCAGCACCGCCACATCACCCGCACCCAGGTAGGCCTTGATGACTTCCGGGTTGGCCTGCACCTCGGCCGGCAAGCCGCTGGCAATCACCTGGCCAAAGTTCAGCACCACCACGTGGTCCGACAAGTCCATCACCATGCCCATGTCGTGCTCCACCATCAGCACGGTCACGCCCCACTCGCGGCGCACTTCCAGAATGAAGCGCGCCATGTCTTCGGTTTCTTCGCGGTTCATGCCGGCCACCGGCTCGTCGAGCAGCAGCAGTTTGGGCTTCATGGCCAGCGCACGCGCCAGTTCCACCCGCTTTTGCAGGCCGTACGACAGTGCCGACACCGGCGCCTTGCGGATGTGGTCGATCTCCAGGAAGTCGATGATGCGTTCTTCAATCTCCTGCCGCAGCGCTTCTTCCTCGCGCCGTGCGGCAGGGCTGTAAAACAGCGCACCCAGGGCACCGGTTTTCAGGTGGCAATGGCGGCCGAGTTTGATGTTGTCCAGCACCGTCATGCCGCGGAACAGCGCGATGTTCTGGAAGCTGCGGGCCAGGCCCAGCGCCGCACGCTTGGGCGGCGACAGGGCCGCAAGGTCTTGCCCTTCAAACACCATGCGGCCTGAAGCCGGCGTGTAGAAGCCCGAGATGGTGTTGAAGACCGAGGTCTTGCCTGCGCCGTTGGGGCCAATCACCGAGGTGATGGAGCCGGGCTTGACCGAAAAACTCACCCCATTGAGGGCTTTGACACCACCAAAGGCCAACGTCAGGTCCTGGACCTGCAGCATCGGAGGCGTGGCGTCGTCGGGCGTCATGTGTGGAATGTCTCTGGGGGCAGGCAGCGGTTGAAACCGCCTGATTTCTACTTTTGAGTAACCTGCGTACTCTAGCCATGCACGCGGTTTTGTCCGCTAGGGATTTCCCGTGTTGCGGGTGGCCTCAAACGCCGAGCAGGTCGCACAGCGCCAGCAGGTCTGGCGTGTTGGCGTGTGGCGGCGGCCCCGGGTGGGACCAGGCGTCGGGCGTGCGGTTGACCCACGCCGCCTGCATGCCGGCGGCGTGGGCGCCGGCCACGTCCAGCGCGGCGTCGTCGCCAATGTGCAGCACCGTGTCCAGCGGCGTGTTGGCGACTTCGGCAGCCGCAGCGAAGAAGCGCACATCGGGCTTGCCGACGCCAAACGTCTGCGCGCTGAGCGCCGCGTGGAAGTACGCCCCCAGGCCCATGCGGGCCAGGTCGGCGTTGCCGTTGGACAAGGCCACCACCGGGTAGCGTTGGGCCAGGCGGGCCAGTGCGGGCAACGCATCGGCATACAGCTCCACCTGCTGGCGGGCGTTGAAAAACACCTCAAATGCAGGGTCGGCCAGCGCCGTGTCTTCGCCCGCACGCTGCAGCGTGTGGTGCAACGTGGCGTGGCGCAGTCCGCTCAGGTCCACCCCAAACTGCGGCTGGGCAGCGACCAGCGATTCGCGCAGTTGCATCCGGTAGTCCACACTGGCGTAGAGAGCGGCACTGGCTGGCGCATGGTGTTGCAACCAGGCCAGCAGCAGCGCTTCGGCGCGGCGGATGGTGGGCCAGATCGGCCACAGCGTGTCGTCGAGGTCGATGCTGATCGCCCTGATTTTCGGGATGTCGAGCATGGTGCGGGAGAATACCGCATGCTGCTGAAATCCCCGTTCGCCAAAGAACCCCCTTTTGCCCATGGCCAGGCCGCCAAAACCGGCGTGCTGCTGTGCAACCTGGGCACGCCCGACGCGCCCACGGCCCCGGCCCTGCGCCGCTACTTG
Source organism: Pseudomonadota bacterium (assembly GCA_040384665.1). Classification (GTDB taxonomy): domain Bacteria; phylum Pseudomonadota; class Gammaproteobacteria; order Burkholderiales; family Burkholderiaceae_C; genus PCRC01. Next base: position 59,822 of record JAZKIY010000015.1, on the reverse strand, counting down.
GCCGAGTTCTTGAGCGACCCACGGGTGGTGGAGATCCCCCGCCTGCTGTGGTGGCTGATCCTGCACGGCATCATTTTGCGGGTGCGGCCGGCCAAGTCGGCGCTCAAGTACGCCAGCGTCTGGACACCCGAGGGCTCGCCGCTGCGGGTCTGGACGCAAAAGCAGACCACGCTGCTGCGCGGCTACCTGGGCGAACGCGGCCACACCGTGGCGGTGAGCCACGCGATGCGCTACGGCACGCCGTCCATCGCCAGCGCGCTGGACGCTTTCAAGGCCGAGGGCGTGACCCGCGTGCTGGTGCTGTCGGCCTACCCGCAGTACTCGGCCGCCACCACCGCCAGTGTGCTGGACGCGGTGTTTGACTGGGGCCGCACGGTGCGCAACGTGCCGGAGCTGCGCTTTGTGAACCACTACCACGACGACGCCCGCTACATCGACGCGCTGGCCCAGCGCATCACCGGCTATTGGCAAACCCATGGCCGGCCCGACAAGCTGGTGCTGAGCTTCCATGGCGTGCCATTGCGCAGCCTGCACCTGGGTGACCCCTACCACTGCGAATGCCACAAAACCGCCCGTCTGCTGGCCGAGCGGCTGGGCCTGAACCCGGCGCAGGTGCAGACCACCTTCCAGTCGCGTTTTGGCAAGGCCAAATGGCTGGAGCCCTACACCGAGCCAACACTGCAGGCACTCGCCCAGGCGGGTGTGAAACGGGTGGACGTGTTCTGCCCCGGCTTTGTGGCCGACTGCCTGGAGACACTGGAAGAAATTGCGATGGAGGGGCGCGACGCCTTCATGGCCGCCGGTGGCCAGGAGTTCCATTACATCCCCTGCCTGAACGACAGCCCGGCCTGGCTCTCGGCCCTGACCGGCATTGCCGAGCAGCACCTGGCCGGCTGGCCCACCGGCGCGCCCGATGCGGCGGCGCTGAAGGTGTCGCACGAACAGGCCAAGGCGTTGGGCGCTGCGAACTAGGCATGGAGCGTTTGCGGATCGACAAGTGGCTGTGGGCGGCGCGGTTCTACAAGACCCGCTCGCTCGCCAGCGAAGAGATTGACAAGGGCCGGGTGCAGGTCAACGGCCAGGCCGTGAAGCCGGCGCGCGAGGTGAAAACCGGCGACACGGTGGCCATGCGCCACCCGGGTGGCCAACAGCGCACGGTGCAGGTGCTGGGCATCAGCGCCGCGCGCGGCCCGGCGCCGGTGGCGCGGCTGCTGTACGAAGAAACACCGGAGAGCATCCAGGCCAACGTGGTGGCCGCCGAACAGCGGCGCTACGCCAGCGAACCGGCCCACACCATCACCCAGGGCCGCCCCACCAAACGCGACCGCCGCGCGCTGAACGACGCGGCAGACAACACCGGCGCCTGGGGCGACCGCTGGAGCGCATCGGTGGACGACAGCGGCGACCGCTAACGCCTGCTTTTGCTATTGAATCAATAGCTGAATCGCCAGATTCCACTAGGGCTTGAGGCCGATTTGGCATGAAAAAGCCGCCCAGGCAGGCCGGGGCGGCTTTTGAGAGGCTAAAAACGCTCAGTTCAGCGCGGTTTTCTTGCCGTCTTTGTAGGTGTAGAGCGTGATGGTCGGGTTCTTCAACTCGCCGTTGGGCTCAAACGCAATGGCGGTGGTGATGCCCTTGAAGTTGGTGTCGGCCAGTTTGGCGGTGTAGACCTTCGGGTCCACCGAGTTGGCGCGCTTCATGGCGTCCACCAGCACGAAGGTGGCGTCGTAGGTGTAGGGGCTGTAGATCTGGTACTGGTTCGGGTACTTGGCGTCGTAGCGCTTCTTCCAGGCTTCGCCGCCGAGCATTTTCTGCAGCGAAGCGCTGCCTTCGGCACAGACCACGTTGTTCAACACTTTGGAGCCGCCGGAGAGCTTGGCGATCTCGGTGGTGCAGATGCCGTCGCCACCGAAGTAACGCACCTTGGACATGCCCAACTGCTGCAGCTGGCGCAGCATCACGCCGGCCTGCGCGTCCATGCCGCCGTAGAAGATGGCGTCGGGTTTCTTGGCCTTGATGGCGGTCAGGATGGCCATGAAGTCGGTGGCCTTGTCGTTGGTGAACTGCTCGTCCACCACGGTGATGCCCTTTTGCTGCGCGGTTTTCTTGAAGACACCGGCCACACCCTGGCCGTAGGCGGTGCGGTCGTCGATGATGGCGACTTTCTTCACCTTGAGCGCGTCGGCGGCATAAAACGCCAGGCCAGCGCCGAGGGCGTTGTCGTTGGCAATGATGCGCCAGGTGGTCTTGTAACCGGGCTTGGTCAGGTCGGGGTTGGTGGCGGCGCCGGTCACGTGCGGGATGCCGCAGTCGTTGTAGACCTTGGCGGCGGGAATGGTGGTGCCGGAGTTGAGGTGGCCGACCACGCCGGCGACTTTCGCGTCGCACAGCTTCTGCGCCACGGCCTGGCCCTGCTTCGGGTCGGCGGCGTCGTCTTCGGCCAGCAGCTCGAACTTGATCTTCTTGCCGCCGATGACCGGGTTGGTGGCGTTGATGTCCTCGATCGCCATGCGCGAGCCGTTTTCGTTGTCTTTGCCGTAGTGCGCCTGCGCACCCGACAGCGGCGCGACGTGGCCGATCTTGACGACCTGCACTTCTTGCGCGCCCGCGCTGGCCACAGCCAACACCGCAGCGGCCATCAAAGTCACTTTCACTTGCATGGGAGTCCTCCAGTCAAAGTTATGAGAATGCGTGGCCGGTAGCCGGCACGTGTGCATTATGGGGCTGCAACGGCTGGTATTGAAAGCGCTGGCTGCGTTCTCATGGGGCGTCCATCTCCTGCGCCACCGCGTCGTTGATGGCGCGGCGCACCACCGCCTCGATCTCGTCGCGCAGGCGTGGCATCAGGCTGCGGGTTTGCGACGCCAGCAACGCCGCCAGGGCCTCGTGCAGGCGGTGCTCCAGCGTCAGGTCCACCCGTTGCAGCACGCGCTGCACCACCTGGTCTTCAAACGCCAGCCAGCGCGCGTCGGTCACCACAGGCTGGGCCGGTGTGGAGGGTGGCGGGTAGGCCGGTGCATCGGTGTCCACCGTGCCGCCCTCGCGCAGCACCTCGGTCAGCGTGGGCACAAAACTGGGTGGCAAACGGCTGCTCATTCGGAACCTGCCGTGTTGCGCGCCGCCAGATCGTGGCGGACGATGGGGTAGCCACGGTCGGCGTAGTGCTTCCAGCGGGCGCGGGCCGGCGCCCGGTCATCGTCGCTGGTGTCCACCACCTCGACCAGGCGACCAAACTGCTCAAAGCCGGCCGGCACGCCGCTGCCCAGGTTCACCAGCACACCGTGCCCCGCCAAGGCGGTGGGCACCGTTGCCAGCACGATGGGCGAGGCGGCCAGCACGTGCGCGGGCGCGTCGGCGCGGCAGTGCGGCAGGAAATCGAGCGCCGAGAACGTCCACAGCGCCTGGTCCAGCGCGTCCAGCTGCGCCGGCTCGCCGGTCACCACCGAGCGCGCGCCCGAGGCCCAGACTTTGCGCAGCAACCGGCAGGCGTAAGGCAGCTTGTCTGGCGCATTGAAATGGAAGGCGACTTCGGTCATCGGCCAGGCCTTGCTGGGTATGCCTCAGGCGCGGCGGGCACGGGCCACGGGCTTGGCGCTTTTGGCCGGTGCCGCCGTTTTGGCGCGCGGCGTGCGGGTTGCGGGCGCACGGGCCGGGGTGGCAGCCGCCTGGCCCAGCAGGTAGTGCACCAGCAAGGCCACTGGCCGGCCAGTGGCGCCCTTGGCGGCGCCACTTTTCCAGGCGGTGCCGGCAATGTCCAGGTGCGCCCAGTCGAACTTGGCGGTGAAGCGCTGCAGGAACTTGGCGGCAGTGACCGCGCCCGCCATGCGGCCGGCAATGTTGGCCACGTCGGCGAAATTGGTTTTCAGGCCTTCCGCGTACTCGTCGTCCAGCGGCAGGCGCCAGCACGGGTCCAGCGCCGCGTCGCCAGCGGCCTGCAGCGCGCCGGCCAGCGCGTCGTTGGCCGAGAACAAACCGCTGCGCACACCGCCCAGCGCCACCACACAGGCGCCCGTGAGCGTGGCGATGTCGATCACCGCGCGTGGCTTGAAGCGTTCGGCATAGGTCAGCGCGTCGCACAACACGAGGCGGCCTTCGGCGTCGGTGTTCAAAATCTCGATGGTCTGGCCGCTCATGCTGGTGACCACGTCGCCAGGCTTGATGGCGCGGCCATCGGGCATGTTTTCGCAGGCAGGGATCAGGCCCACCACGTTCAGCGCCGGACGCAGTTCGGCCAATGCCTTGAACACGCCCAGCACGCTGGCGGCGCCGCACATGTCGAACTTCATCTCGTCCATCTCGCCCGCAGGCTTGATGGAAATGCCGCCGGTGTCAAAGGTGATGCCCTTGCCTACCAGCACCACCGGCGCCTCGGTCTTGGCCGCACCGTCGTAGCGCATCACGATGAAACGCGGCGGCTCTTCCGAGCCCTTGGCCACCGCCAGAAACGAGCCCATGCCGAGCCGGGTGACCTCTTTCGGGCCCAGCACCTCGGTTTTGAACTTGGCTGGTTTTCCCAGCGCCTGCGCCACCGTGGCCAGGTGCGTTGGCGTGGCGTGGTTGGCCGGGCGGTTGGCCCACTCCTTGGCCAATTCGATGCCCGCCAGGATGCCGCTGCCATTGCGGTGACCGGCCTGGTTGGCCGCCGCATCGGCCACGCCCAGGGTCACGGCCAGCAGGCTGCGCGCCTCGGCCTTGGGTTTGGTGGCGGTGTAGACGTAGGTCGCGTCGGCCACGGCCAGCATGGCGCCAGACACCACGCTGTCGCTGCAGTTGCCCAACGCACCGAGGTGCAGCACGACCTGCTTGCAGCGGCTGGCCTTGATGGCGTTCACCGCTGCCGCAGCGGCACTGCGCACCTGCTTGACGCTGCCGTCGCCAGCCCCCACCAGCACCAACCGAGTGGCGGCCAGGCCGGGATGGCGGTAAGTCTGCAGCAACCGGCCGGTCTTGGCGGCGAAATCGCCCGACTTCAGCGTCTGGCCGATCAGTTCGGACAGCACACCGCTGCCAGGCTTGAAATGGTCATCGACCAGCACCAGCAAGGCGTCGCATTTTTCACGCGCCAGTTGCGCCAGGTCGAGGGTTTTGAGTTCAAAGTTCATAATTCAGGGTCTTGTCTGCAAACTGATGTTATTCCATTCTTCCCTTCGCAAGGAGCTGGCCCGGAGTTTCGGGGCCACGCTGGTGGTGCTGGTCACCATCGTCATGTCGATGATCCTGATCCGCACGCTCGGCCAGGCCACCAAGGGTTCTGTCAACCCGCAGGAGGTGATGCTGGTGATGGGCTACACCGTGCTCGGCTACATGCCGACCATCCTGACGCTGTCGCTGTTCATTGCCATCGTCTCCACGCTGTCCCGCATGTACAAGGACAGCGAAATGGTGATCTGGTTCGCCAGTGGCCGCGGTCTGGCAAGCTTCCTTTCCCCGCTGCTGCACTTTGCCTGGCCGGTGCTGGCGGTGATTGCCGCGTTTGCGCTGCTGATCTGGCCCTGGGCCAACCAGCAGACGGCCGAACTGCGCGAACGCTACGAACGCCGGGGCGACCTGGACCGGGTGGCGCCGGGGCAGTTCCAGACCTCGGCCAGCGGCAGCCGGGTGTTTTTCATTGACAAAGACGTGGCGAGCACCGGCGGCAGCAAGAACGTGTTCATCTCCACCAGTGAGAACGGTAAAGACACCGTCACCTCGGCCCAAAGCGGCCGCATCGAGATCGTCGGCAACGACCAGATGCTGCGCCTCAGCAGCGGCCAACGGCTGGAAACCACGGTGGCCACCGGTGAAATCCAGATCAGCGAATTCGCCGACTACAGCACCCGCGTCGGCACCTCGCGCCTGAGCCTGCCCGGCGAGTTGCCGGTGCGGGCGCGCAGCACCCAGACCCTGCTGATGGAGCGCACCGCGCCACACCTGGGCGAGTTGGCCTGGCGCCTCGGGCTGGCGCTGGCGGCGTTCAACTGCGTGGTGATCGCGCTGGTACTCTCCAGCGTGAACCCGCGCGTTGGCCGCGCCGGGGGCATGGTGTTTGCGCTGTTCACCTTCATCGTCTATTACAACCTGATCAACCTCGGCCAGAGCTGGGTCACCGGCGGCCGCGCCAGCTTTGCCGGCTTCATGCTGGGCCTGCACGGGGGCGGCCTGTTGCTGGGCTTGCTGTGGTTGGCCAAACGCCACAACAACTGGACGCTGCGCAGCCTGCTGCGCCCCCGCACACCGGTGACCGCCGCATGAGAACCATCCGCCGCCTGATTTACGGCGAGGTGCTGGCCTCGGTCGGCTACGTCACGCTGGGTTTTCTGGCGCTGTTCTTCTTCTTCGACTTTGTCGACGAGCTGCAGTCCATTGGCAAAAACAGCCTGGGCGGCACCTACCAGGTCCGCCACGCGCTGTTGTATGTGGCGCTGCGCGTGCCGACCCACTGGTACGAGCTGCTGCCGATTGCGGTGCTGATTGGCACGATCTTCGTGATGGCGCGGCTGGCCCAGAGTTCGGAGTACACCATCTTGCGCACCAGTGGCCTGGGGCCCTGGCGGGCGCTCAACACCCTGCTGGGTCTGGGTGCGATGTTCGTGGTGCTGACCTTTGCGGTGGGTGACTACCTCGCCCCCTTGAGCGAACGCACCGCACAGATCGTCAAGGCCCGGTTCGAGGGCCGCTTGTCCATCGGTCAGACAGGCGCCTGGCTGAAAGAAAAATTGCCCGACGGCAGCTACGCCGCCAACATCAGCGCACTCTCGCCCGACGGGGGCATGCGCGGTGTGCGGGTGTTCGAGTTCGACAACGACGGCTTCATGCGCGCCGTGACACAGGCCGACAGCGCCCGCTTCGGCCAGGACAATGCCTGGAACATGACGGGGGTGAGCCGCAGCGAGTTTGCACGCCCGACCAGCGAGCGCGCCAACGTGGTCCGGCGCAAGCTGGACAGCTACCGCCTGCCCACCGCCATCAACGCCGAAATGGTGTCGGTCGCGCTGCTCAAGCCCGACCGCATGAGCACGGTGGACCTGTTTCAGTACATCCAGCACCTTGAAACCAACGGCCAGACCGCCCAGCGCTACGAGATCGAGTTCTGGCGCAAGGTGTTCTACCCGCTCAGCTGCCTGGTGATGGTGGTGTTGGCGCTGCCGTTCGCGTACCTGCATTTCCGCAGCGGTGGCATCACCGCCTACGTGTTCGGCGGCGTGATGATCGGCATCAGTTTCTTCTTGCTGAACAACGTGTTTGGCTACATTGGCAACCTGCGCAACTGGGAGCCATGGCTGGCCGCCGCCTCGCCAGGCCTGCTCTACATGCTGATGTCGCTCGGGGCGTTTGGCTGGCTGGTGCTGCGGCGATGACACACGCGATCGTCCTGTTCGCCCATGGCTCACGCGACCCGCTGTGGCACAAACCGATGGAAGCGGTGGCGCAGCGCATCCGCGACCGCGAGGCCGGCGCGCTGGTGGCGTGCGCCTACCTGGAGTTGAGCCCACCCGACCTGCCCACCTGTGTGGCCGGGCTGGTCGGCCAGCACGCCAGCACCATCCGCGTGTTGCCGATGTTTTTAGGGGTTGGCAAGCACGCCCGCGAAGACCTGCCGCTGCTGATCGCACAGCTGCGTGCAAACCACCCCCGGGTGGATTTCGAATTGATGCCCGCTGTGGGCGAAGACAACCGCTTGATCGAAACCCTGGCCCACATCGCACTTTCATAGACTTGTTATTGCATAATGATTCTTGCTGTTAGCTTGAATTCATATATACAAAACCAGCCATGAACCTCCACCAGTTCCGTTTCGTGCAGGAAGCCGCACGCCGCAACCTCAACCTGACCGAGGCGGCCAAGGCGCTGCACACCTCGCAGCCAGGCGTGTCCAAAGCCATCATCGAACTGGAAGAAGAGTTGGGGGTGGAGATTTTTGCGCGCCACGGCAAACGCCTCAAACGCATCACCGAGCCGGGCCAGCATGTGCTCAAAAGCATCGAGCTGATCATGCGGGAGGTGGGCAACCTCAAGCGCATTGGCGAGCAGTTCAGCGCCCAGGACAGCGGCACGCTGAGCATCGCCACCACCCACACCCAGGCCCGCTATGTGCTGCCGGTGCCGGTGGCCAAGCTGCGCGAGGCCTTTCCCAAGGTCAACGTCAGCCTGCACCAGGGCGCGCCCGACCAGGTGGCCAAGATGCTGATCGACGAGGTGGCCGAAATCGGCATTGCCACCGAATCGCTGGCCAATTACCCCGAGCTGGTGACCCTGCCCTGCTACGAATGGCAGCACATGCTGGTGCTGCCGGCCAGCCACCCGTTGGCGGCAAAAGAACGCATCACGCTGGAAGACATCGCCAGCGAGCCGGTCATCACCTACCACCCGTCGTTCACCGGGCGCACCCGCATTGACCAGGCTTTTGCCGCACGCAAGCTGGTGCCACGCATTGCGCTGGAAGCGATCGACTCCGACGTGATCAAGACCTATGTGCGGCTCGGGCTGGGCGTGGGCATCGTGGCCGAAATGGCGGTGCGCGACGACGGTACCAACACCGACCTGGTGATACGCCCGGGTGGCGTGCTGTTCGGCCAGAACGTGACCCGCGTGGCGTTCAAGCGCGGGGCCTACCTGCGCAACTTCGTCTACACCTTTGCCGAGTTGCTGGGCGACCGGCTGGACCGCAAGCTGATTGCCCGCGCCATGACCGGCCACGAGGACGATTTCGAACTATGAGCAGCAGCGGGCTTGCCACCAGAACGCCAGCACTCCGGTCCAAATTGCCGGCGGTCGGGACGACAATTTTCAGCGTGATGTCGGCACTGGCGGCTGAAAAAGGCGCGGTCAACCTGGGCCAGGGGTTTCCGGATTTCGACTGCGACCCGCGCCTGGTGGACGCCGTCACACAGTCCATGCAGCAAGGGTTGAACCAGTACCCGCTGATGGCCGGCGTGCCCGCGCTGCGCGAGGCCGTGGCCGCCAAGCTGCAGGCCGAGTACGGCCGCAGCTACCGCGCGGCCGACGAGATCACGGTCACCGCTGGCGCCACACAGGCCATCATCACCGCCATTCTTGCAGTGGTCGGGCCGGGTGATGAAGTCATCGCATTGGAGCCTTGCTACGACAGTTACGGCCCCAACATCGAACTCGCTGGCGGCACGGTGGTGCGCGTTCCGCTGACACCCCACACCTTCCGGCCCGACTTCGACCGCATCGCCGCCGCACTCACCCCGCGCACCCGCGCGATCATCGTCAACACCCCGCACAACCCCAGCGCCACCTGCTGGACCCGTGACGAAATGCTGCGCCTGCAAGACCTGCTGGCGCCCACAGAGGTGCTGCTGATCAGCGACGAGGTCTACGAACACATGGTGTTTGACGGCCAGCCCCACCACAGCGCCGCCTGCTTCCCCGGCCTCGCCGCGCGCGCCTTCATCGTGTCGAGCTTCGGCAAAACCTACCATGTCACCGGCTGGAAGGTGGGCTACGTGGCCGCACCGGCGCCGTTGACCGCCGAGTTCCGCAAGGTGCACCAGTTCAACGTGTTCACCGTCAACACACCGGTGCAACACGCCTTCGCCCATTACATGGCGGACCCAGCGCCCTACCGCAACCTGCCCGCTTTTTACGCCGCCAAGCGTGACCTGTTTCGTGCCGGCCTCTCAGGCACCAAGTTCAAGCTGCTGCCTTCTGAAGGCACTTACTTCCAGTGTGTGGACATCTCGGCGGTGAACGACTTGCCAGAAGCCGAGTTCTGCCAGTGGCTGACATCCGAAGTCGGTGTGGCGGCCATTCCCTTGTCGGCCTTCTATGCCGACGGGTTTGACCAGCGGGTGGTGCGGTTTTGTTTTGCGAAGAAGGACGAGACTTTGCGAACGGCTTTGCAGCGCTTGTCGCGCTTGTAGCCCCGCCAGGCACCGCGGGTCGGCCTGCCCCCAAACGGGCAACAACTCAACCTGGCTTTTTGCGCGAGGACTTGGCCGCAGGCCGCGAGCCGTTGTCGCGTGGCGGCAATCCGGTGTGCTGCGTCAGCACGCGCCCTTTGGTCACCGGTGACGTTTTCACCCCCACCGCGGTGGAGTTCTTGCGCCGGGCACTGGTGTAGCCCCCATCGGTCAGCGGCTGGTAGGTCGGGATCAGGTGGTGCTTGCCATTGCCGATCAGATCGGCCCGGCCCATGGTCTTCAGCGCCTCGCGCAGCAGCGGCCAGTTGTTGGCGTCGTGGTAGCGCAGAAAGGCCTTGTGCAACCGGCGCCGGCGGTCACCACGCACGATGTCCACCGTCTCGCTGTCGCGCGTCACCTTGCGCAGCGGGTTCTTGTTGCTGTGGTACATCGCGGTGGCCGTGGCCATGGGCGAGGGGTAGAAGGTCTGCACCTGGTCGGCGCGGAAACCGTTCTTCTTCAGCCACACCGCGAGGTTCATCATGTCCTCGTCGCTGGTGCCCGGGTGGGCGGCGATGAAGTAGGGAATCAGGTACTGCTTCTTGCCGGCTTCCAGGCTGGCCGCGTCAAACAGCTTCTTGAAGCGGTCGTAGCTGCCGATGCCCGGCTTCATCATCTTGGAGAGCGGGCCGGTCTCGGTGTGTTCGGGCGCGATCTTCAGGTAGCCACCCACGTGGTGGGTGGCCAGCTCCTTGATGTACTCGGGCGACTTCACCGCCAGGTCGTAACGCAGGCCAGAGCTGATGAGGATCTTCTTCACCCCTTTGAGCGCCCGGGCACGGCGGTACATCTTGATCAGCGGGCCGTGGTCAGTGTTCAGGTTGGAGCACACGTCCGGGTAGACACAACTGGGCTTGCGGCAGGCGGCCTCAATGGCCGGGCTCTTGCAGCCGATGCGGTACATGTTGGCCGTGGGGCCGCCGAGGTCGGAGATCACGCCGGTGAAGGCCGGGATCTTGTCGCGGATGTCCTCGATCTCGCGGATCACCGAGTCCTCTGAGCGGCTCTGGATGATGCGGCCCTCGTGCTCGGTGATGGAGCAGAAAGTGCAGCCGCCAAAACAGCCGCGCATGATGTTCACACTGAAGCGGATCATCTCCCAGGCCGGGATCTTGGTGGCGCCCTCGTGGCCGCCGCTCTCGTCGGCGTAGCGCGGGTGCGGGCTGCGGGCATAGGGCAGATCAAACACCATGTCCATCTCGGCCGTGGTCAGCGGGATGGGCGGGGGCGTGATCCACACGTCGCGGTCGCCATGGGCTTGCACCAGCGCACGCGCGTTGCCGGGGTTGGTTTCCAGGTGCAGCACCCGGTTGGCGTGCGCATAGAGCACCGGGTCGCTTTTCACCTGCTCGTAGGCCGGCAGGCGGATCACCGAGCGGTCGCGCGGCGGCACCTTGAGCTTGCCGGCCAGTGCCGGGTTGGGCATGAACACCAGCGGCTGGATGGCGGGGTTGGCGTTGGGCGCCGCGCCGCCGTCTTCCTTGGCGCAGGTTTCACCCTGGCTTTTGGCCTGCTCGGAGGTGTTCAGGTACGGGTTGACATGCGACTCCACACGCCCGGGCGCATCGACCGAGGTCGAGTCGATCTCGAACCAGCCCTCGGGCGTGTCACGCCGGATGAAGGCCGTGCCCCGCACATCCACAATGTTTTCCACCGGCTCGCGGGCGGCCAGGCGGTGGGCGATTTCCACAATCGCCCTCTCGGCGTTGCCGTACAGCAGCAGGTCGCATTTGGCGTCCACCAGGATGGAGCGGCGCACCTTGTCCTGCCAGTAGTCGTAATGGGCGATGCGGCGCAGCGAGCCTTCGATGCCACCCATCACGATGGGCACGTCGCTCCAGGCTTCCTTGCAGCGCTGCGAATACACCAGCGAGGCGCGGTCAGGCCGCTTGCCGCCGACGTCGCCCGGGGTGTAGGCGTCGTCGCTGCGGATCTTGCGGTCGGCGGTGTAGCGGTTGATCATCGAATCCATGTTGCCGGCGGTCACGCCAAAGAACAGGTTCGGTTTGCCCAGGGCCTTGAAGGGTTCTGCGCTTTGCCAGTCTGGCTGGGCAATGATGCCCACCCGGAAGCCCTGGGCTTCCAGCATGCGGCCGATGACCGCCATGCCAAAGCTGGGGTGGTCCACATAGGCGTCGCCGGTGACGATGACGATGTCGCAGCTGTCCCAGCCCAGCGCGGTCATTTCCTCGCGGCTGGTGGGCAGGAACTTGGCCGTGCCGAAGCGCTTGGCCCAGTAGGGGCGGTAGCTGCCCAGCGGCTTCACCTGCGGCACGCGCGGCGCGGCCTTGGCACGGGGCTCGGCAACGGGCAACGGTGGGGTCAGGGTGGAATCGGACACGGCGTCTTTCTGGGCAACCCCCGATTGTAAGGAATTACCCTGATCCGTGGGCCTGTGACGCGCAGCGGCCCTGTCACCCGCTCAGCACTTCACGGGGTTGCGGCAGAACTTGTCCAGTTCGCGCACCACACTTTTCACCTGCACCGGGTGGCGGGCCTTGGGGCCGACATCGAGGCTCAGCTTCATTTCGTACTTTTTGAAGAACGCGTCAAACAGCTCACCGCCCAGCGTGGCGTAGGCGGTGAGTGTGTCGGTTTTGGCGTCGTGTTCCAGCAGCACTGCACAGAGTGGCTGCTCGGCCGGGCCGCCCAACACCTGTGCGCCTTTGGCCGGGTCGTACTGGCTGTGGTCGGCGCAGCAGTGGATCACATCGTTCGCCGCGCTGGGCGTGTTGCCATTGACCGCGGCGCCCTTGCGGAAGCTGATGAAACTGAGCTGCGGCGTCGGGTAGACCAGCTTGTGGGCGCAAATGGCCGAATACGCCACCAGCTGCTTCTTGGGGCCCACACCGCCGGGCCAGGCGTAGGCCTGTTTGTCCTGGGTGGTCAGCGCCTGCGGCAGCGCGGGCTTGCCGAGGTCGAGCAGGAACACCGGCGTGGCCTCGAACGGGTAATGGAAGACGTAGTTGGTTTGGGGCTTCAGGGCCGAGGCCTTCAGCGGGTCACCGAGTTCATTGACCAGCAGCACACGGGCGTAGTTCTGGGGGCGGGCATTGGCGGCCAGCGCCGGCAAGGCGCTGAGCGCGCTCAGGCAGGTCACGCCGGCGGAACAGGTCTCGATGAAATCGCGTCGGTCCATGGTTCAGGCCCTGGTGCTGAAATCGGTGAAATGGACGGTAGCACGGCACACCGCCACCAGGCTACGGGGATAATGCGGGGATGGCGCAAGCATCCAACACCGGGGTCGCGTTTCACGACGCCTTTTACAAATTCGTCCACCTGCCAGCCACGGTCGAGGTGGCCAGCGCGCTGCGCGACATCACCGCGCCGCTGCTGGGCAGCATTCTGGTCGCGCACGAGGGCATCAACGGCATGCTGGCGGGCAGCGCCGAGGCGCTGGACGCTTTCCGCCACACGCTGGCGACCGACCCGCGGTTTGGCGGGCACTTTGCCGACATGGTCTACAAGCGCAGCCCCTGCATCACGCAGCCGTTCAAGCGGATGAAGGTGCATGAGAAGGCCGAGATCGTGCCACTGGGCATTGCCGGCATCGACGCGGCGAAGCAGACCGGCATCAACGTCAGCCCGGAAGACTGGCGCAAGCTGATCGACCAAGAAGACGTGTTGCTGATCGACAACCGCAACAGCTTTGAATTCCGGCTCGGCCAATTCCGCAACGCCATCAACCCCGAAGTGACCAACTTCCGCGACTTTCCCGAATACGTGCTGGCGAACATTGACGGGTGGAAGGCCGAAGGCAAGAAGGTGGCGATGTACTGCACCGGCGGCATCCGCTGCGAGAAAACCAGCGCCTGGATGCTGGACCTCGGCATGACGGTCTACCAGCTGGAAGGCGGCATCCTCAACTACTTCGAGAAAATGCCCGACGCCGAGAAAGACTGGCAAGGCGAGTGTTTTGTGTTCGACAACCGCATCGCGCTCGACACGCACCTGCAGGAAACCCCCACCACGCTGGACGACGTCTACGGCAGCGATTCCGAAGACGACGCCTGGCGCCTGAAGCGCGCCCGGCTGCTGGACAGCAGCAACTGAGCCTGCCCGCTCAGAACTTGCCGGCCTGGTCGCCCCAGAGCTGGTTCAGCCGACCGTCGCGCCCACAACTGGCGCGGTAGTACTTGTAGCGCAGCGGGTTCTTTTGGTAGTAGTCCTGGTGGTACTGCTCGGCCGGGTAGAAGGTGCTGGCCAGCACGATCTCGGTCACGATGGGCTCTTTGAACGGCTTGGTCTTGTCCAATGCGGCCTTGGACGCCTTGGCAATTTTCAGCTGCTGCTCGCCGTGGGCAAAAATCGCGGTGCGGTAGGGCGAGCCGGCATCGCAGAACTGGCGGTCTTTGGTGGTTGGGTCGATGGTGTGCCAGAAGTAGGCCAACAATTTTTCGTAGCTGACCTTGGCCGGGTCGTAGACGATCTGCACCGCCTCGGCATGGCCGGTGGACTTGGACGACACCTGCTCGTAGGTCGGGTTGGCGGTGCTGCCACCGATGTAGCCGGAGGTGGTGGAGATGACGCCCGGCACCTTGTCAAAGTCAGACTCCACACACCAGAAACAACCACCGGCAAAGGTGGCCAGTGCGGTGGTGGCAGCAGGGGCCTGGGCCAGCGCCGCGCCGGCCAGGCAAAACAGCAGCAGCACGGCGCGCCGCGCGCCAGCTACCAGAGGGTGCGAAAAGGGTGTGTTCATGCCGCGAGCTTACGGCAAGCCCCTTGTTTTGGCCACCGCAGACCACCAAACACGGGTTTCGGGTATTTTTCAAGCCAAATTGGCCACAAGCCTTAGTGAAACCTCGTGATCAAGCTATACAAACAATAGCAATCGTGGCCCTGCCAGACCGTGCGAGACTGCCCCCATGAACCTGCCTCTCGCCAAACCCTTCTCTCCCGCCGCCGAACGCAACCGCGACGCCATCCTCGCGGTGCTGCAGCAGTACCTGCCGCCGCCCACAACCGGGCCCGATCACCCGGTGCGGGTGCTCGAGGTTGGCAGTGGCACCGGCCAGCACGCGGTGCACTTTGCCGCCGCCCTGCCCCACCTGCGGTGGCAGTGCAGCGACGTGGCCGAACACCTGGGTGGCATCCGCGCCTGGCTGGCAGAGGCCGCGCGGCCCAACACACCCGAACCGTGGGTACTGGACGTGAACGCGGGCCTGCCAGCGGTGCCGCACGGGGCGGTGTTCACCGCCAACACGCTGCACATCATGGGCTGGGCCGAAGTGCAGCGGCTGTTTGCCGAATTGCCACGCGCCCTGGCGGTGGGCGGCCTGCTGGTGGTCTATGGCCCGTTCAACTACGGCGGCCAGTTCACCAGTGCCAGCAACGCCACATTCGACGCCGCACTGCGCGACGCCGACCCGAAGCGCGGCATCCGCGATTTTGAAGCGGTGGACGCGCTGGCACAGGCCGCCGGGCTCGCCTGGGTGGACGATGTGACGATGCCGGCCAACAACCGCTGCATCGTCTGGCGGCGCGCCACCTGAAACGTTCAGGGCAGCCGCCGCGCCAGGCTCTCGTTGAACAGCGCGCAGGCGAATTCGTTGCGGCCAAAACGGAAGGCGTCGTTCGCGCCGCTGCGCAAGCCGCTTTGAATGGACGCGGCCAGCGCGAAGTCTTCGTCCAGCGTTTCCCAGAACAGGAAGTCGTTTTTCTGCCAATGTTCGGCCGCGCGGTGGCGGTAGCGTTCTGGCACCAACATCCAGCCGTGCACGTCGCAGTGGTCCACGTCGGTCGGGCTCACGGTGAACAAGTCAATGTGGTCACCCTCCCACAGCATGAAGGCGCACGGGAAGAAGTAGTAAATGATGTGGGTATGCCGGCCCACGAGGGCCATGTCGATGGTGTCCGTCTGCGTCTCCGCCATGGAGCGTTTCGGCAGCACGATCTTGTGGTGGTCCCCTGCGTGTTCGTGCACCACCATGTTGTCGTGGAAGATCGGCGCCACGGTTTTCTGGTGCGCGTACTGGAAGTGGTAACTCTCGAGGTTGCCCTCCAGCACCAGCTTCCAGTTGGACGGCTGCACAAACTGCCGCCGCTCCGGGCTGAAAGCGCTGCCGTTGTAGCCCAGCGCCTCGACCTCGTCGCCGATGGGGCCGAAGTAACCGTCCCAGTCAAACCCGGCTTGCGGCGTGGCGATCACCCAGGCCATGCCCAGCCGCTCGGCCACGGGCAATGCCACCAGCCCCGCCGCCTCGCGCGGCACATGGGGGAAGTCGGCTTCGTGCGGGCGGCCGACGCTGGCGCCACAGGCGTCGTAGGTCCAGCTGTGGTACGGGCAGACAAAACGCGTCTTGCCGTGCCCGCAGGCTTCTTCCGGCGCCACGATGGCGCCCCGGTGCCGACAGACGTTGATGAAGGCGTTCAACCCGCCCTGTGCGTCGCGCGTCAGCAGCACCGGCACGCCATGCACCCGCGTGCTCAGCCAGTCGCCGGGCTGGGCCAGCTGCGCCATGGGCGCGACCGGCATTGGCAGCGTTTTCAGCAGCGCCAACTCGTCGGCGAGCCGCGCCGGGTTCAGGTAGTGGCTGACCGGCTGGCTGCTCGGTGCACCGCGCTGCGGGTCGTGCCCGTGGATGGCGGTGGCGGAACGTTCCCAGATGCGGCGCGCCACCGGGTCGTCGGCCAGTTGCAGGGGGATGGGTCGGTTCATCGTGGTTTCCTTGAAGGCGTGGGCCGCAGCGCCCCCATGCAAAAGGCACACAGGGCGTTGATCAGTTCACCGGCAGCCGGCGCGCCGTCCAATGGTTCGGACAAGGGGCCAGACAGTGCTTCGCGCAGCGCACCCACAATGCAGGTGGCCGTCAAACCGGTGTGGGCGCACTGCAGTTCACCCTGCGCCACGCCGTTGTCGAGAATGCGCTTGAACTGCGCAATGAAGCGCGCGTGGTGTTCCAGCCGCGCGGCCTCCACCTGCGTGTCAGACGGCTCGGCCAGCATCGCGTGCGCGAGCCGGGGCCCGCGCAGCGCGCGCTGGGCAAAGGTGCGTATCGCCGCCTCCAGACGGGCCAGCGCTGGCCCCCCGCTGTCGGCAATGGCGGCCACCACGTCGGTTTCGTGACCGGTGTGGTAGCCATAGGCCTGCGCCATCAGCTCGCCCTTGTCAGGAAAATAGCGGTAGATGGACCCGGTGGCCACGCCGGCAATTTCTGCCACCGTGGCCACCTGCACCGCACGCCAGCCGCCTTCGGCGATCAGCTGCTGCACCGCCTGCAAGATGCGCTCACGCGTCTCCTGGGACTTGGCAATGACGCGGTCGGTCTTGTGGTAGGCCATGAAGTGAATTTAAATTCACTTCATTGAAATGTCAAGTTGGTGCGTTTTGTTTCATTTCACACCTGGAACCTTGTCCAACCCGGTGACCCCAACAGAGTCAGGCTCGCCATGACTTATGCACGGTTGCCTGATTTTGTTGGCCACGCCACCCGCGCACCAGCGGCCGCAGGCCGATAAATTAGGCACAGCACATGACTACAAGTTGGGTGTGAGGTGAGCAGCAGCTCTTTGCCGCGACCGGGAACATGCTGATCCGTAGGAAGATCCACAGCATGTTTCCGGCCGCGGCAAATTTTTTCTGCCGCACCGCCAACCCGCGCTTCAGCGCGCGACCAGTTGTCCGCGGATCTCGCCGCCAGGGTGCTTGGCAGTGTGCACATTCAGGTACCACTTGCCAGCCAGCACGTCGGCGGCCTGCTCCGCCGTCAGCGTGGTTTCGCCGGTGGACGGGCTGATCACCGGGTTGGCCAGTCCCACCACCACGCCCGCGTTTTGTCCAGCTGGCGCTGGCCCATGGAAATGCGCGGCCGTCGCCGGGCCGGTCAGGCCGGCGTAGCTCAGCTTCCACGTCAACACATTGGTGCTTTTGTGCAGCGACGCGGTCAGCGTGCCGCCGCCCTTGGTGACCACCGGGGGCACTTCTTCCAGCCCACTCAGCGTGACGCTGTACTCGGCACTGCTGCTCGGCAGCGGGATGACGATGCAGCCAGCGGCCAGCATGCTCAGGGCCAGTGCGGCCAGAAGAAAACGCGAACGGGTTGCAAGAGGGGTCATGGAATGCTCCGGTGAAATGGCGTTGGCGCGGGCGCGCCGAACCGCACCAATTTACACGAACCAGGCCACCGCACCCAACCCACGGCGGTAGGACAAGGCCCACAAACAGTCGGGCGCATGCCTGATTGGTTCTGCCGCCCCTGCCACCGACACTGCATTCAGACATTCGGCAGCGCGCCAATGTCGTGACCATGCCAACCGCACCACCTACAACAAGGATTTTCCCGATGACACCTCTGAGCAAAATTTCCATCGCCCTGGCGGTTTTCGCAGGCGCCACTGCTGTGGCCCATGCCGAAACCGTGCAAAACCCGTCCTGGTACATCATGCCCAGCATTGGCGTCAGCAAGCCCGACAACCGCTTCAACGACGGCCACAACGCTCCCGGTGTTGGCCTGCGTTTTGGTAAACAAGTCTCCCCATCGTGGGACGTGCAGCTCGGCGGCACCTACTCCCGTGACCACGGCCGCACACCACGCTACGAACAGGGCACCCTGGGCGTGGACGGTCTGTACATGCTGAGCCGCGGCGCGGTGCGCCCGTTTGTGTTGGTGGGCGCAGGCGCCCAGCGGGACAAGATCGGTGGCAGCAACGAAACCTCGCCGTACATCAGCGCAGGTTTGGGTGTGCAAGCCGCAGTGACCGAGCGCCTGTTCGTGCAAGCCGACGTCCGCCGCAGTGCCGCCCACCTGCGTGGCACCACTTTCAACGCCGACCACTCCATCACCGACAGCGCCAACATCGGCCTGGCCTACTACTTTGACAAGGCACCTCAGCCAGTGCGCCAGGCGCAGTACATTCCGCCACCCGCACCGGTGGCCCAGGCCCCCGCACCGGTGCCAGTGCCTGTGCCAGTTCCTCCACCACCGCCACCAGCCCCCAAGTTCGAGCGCATCACGCTCTCGGCGACCGAACTGTTTGGCTTTGACAGCGCCCAGCTGCGCTCACCCCAGCCCAAACTCGACCAGTTGGCCAGCACGCTGGTCAGCGCCGGTGGCGCTGAAACGCTCAACATCGTTGGCTACACCGACCGTCTGGGCGCACCTGCCTACAACCAGAAGCTGTCACAGCGCCGCGCTGACGCGGTCAAGGCCTATCTGGTCAGCAAGGGCGTCACGTCCGGTCGCCTGAACGCCGAAGGCAAAGGCGAAAGCAACCCCGTGGTGGAGTGCAACAACAAGAAGCGCGCCGACCTGATCACCTGCCTGGAACCCAACCGCCGCGTGGAAGTGGAACAAATCGTCATTGAACGCCGCGTGAACTAAGCCTCCAGACACCTGCTCCATTTCTCCGTTTAGCCTGCGTGCGCCCCACGCAGGCTTTTTTACGTCTGGTCGGTGGCCAACTTGCCTGGCGGCGCAGCCGCTATGGCGCGGGCTGCGTCAGGCCTGGATCAGGCCCCAGCGCAGCGCAATCAGAGTCAGTTCCGACTGGTTGGACGCGTTGAGTTTTTGCTTGACGTTGTACAAGTGGGTGCCCACGGTACTGGCCGCGAGTTTGAGGTGGTCGGCAATCTGCGCCACCGACAGCCCCTGTGCGAGTTGCAGAAACACCGCGAACTCGCGCTCGCTCAGCATGTCGGCCGGGCTGGCTTCACCGTCGATTTGGGCGAGGGCCAGTTTTTGCGCCATCTGCGGGTCAACATAGCGGCGTCCCGCAGCCACGGTGCGAACCGCGTCGATCAGCTGCTCGGGCGCGCCGCGCTTGGACAGGTAGCCCAGCGCGCCGGCCTTGAAGGCACGTTGCGGGTAGGCGGTGGCTTCGTGCGCCGACAGCACCAGCACCCGGGCCGCCGGGTCGTGCGCCAGCAGGCGGCGCAGGGCTTCCAGGCCCCCCATGCCAGGCATGGACAAATCAATCACCACCACATCGGGGCGCACCTGCGCGTAGTCCTGGCAGGCCTGCTCGCCGCTCTCGGCTTCGGCCGCGACCTCAATGTCCGGCGTGCCCAGAAGCATGCGAAAACCCATGCGCACGATGGCATGGTCGTCCACCAGCATCACGCGGATCATGCAGTGGCCTCCAGCGGCAGCACTGCCTGCAGCACCGCGCCGTGCGGCGCCAGGTTGTCGATGCGCAGCGTGCCGCCCAGCGCCTCGACCCGCTCGCTCAGCCAGCGCAACCCAAAATGGCCGGATGCGCGCCAATCGCCAGCCAGCCCTTTGCCGTTGTCTCTGACGGCAACTTCAAGCCGGTCTGGGTGCCCGGCCAGCGTCAGCGACACCACGCTGGCAGCGCCGTGCCGCAAGGCGTTGGTCAGGCCTTCCTGCGCCACGCGGTAGGCGGCCAGCGCGGTCGGTTCGTTCAGGTCGGCGGGAACGTGGTGCATCTGCAATTCAAGCTGGACCTGAGGATGGCTGGCGCGGACCCGCTCGACCAGGTCACCCATGGCGTCGGCCAGGCCCAGCGCATCGAGGGCCATGGGCGCCAGCCGGGGAATCATGCCGTGCATGTGGTCGTACAGGCGGGCCGCTTCTTCGGTGATGACGCGCGCGGCCTGCGCCGTCTGGGCATCGCTGGATTCGCTGCGCCGGGCAACCGACATGGCCAAGCTGCGGATGGCGGTGACCGACTGGCCCAGTTCGTCGTGCAGCGCGCGGGCGATTTCGCGGCGCTCGGTCTCGACGTGGGTTTCAATCAGCCGGGCCAGCTCACGCGAATCCGAGAGCCGGCGTTCGGCCTCAAAAGCGCGCTGCTGGGACGCGATGTTGTCCTTGAGAACCGCCGTCATGCGGTTGAAGGCCGCGCCAATGGCACCGGCTTCCTTGCCCGGCAACGGTGGCAACGAAACAGAAAAATCGCCGGCTTGCAGGCGCTGCAGCCCCGCCAGAATCTGCTGAAACGGCTTCAGCGCCCGGCCCATGGCCCAGAACACCAGCACATTGATGAGCAACAACGTGACCGCCCCGATGGCTGTCAGCCGCAGCAAGTCGTCCCAGCCATCGAGGATGGCGCGCAAGGGGTTGGCTTCGATCACCAGTTGCCCGCCCGGCAGTGCAATGACCTGGCGTGCCGAGGCCGGCAGGAGCACGGCCTGGAACCACTGCGGCGCTTCCCGCCCGGGTTTGTAGCGCGACACCGGCGACTGGTACAGCACCTGGCCATTGGCGTCGGTCAGCGTGATGTCATTGGCCCGCACACGCCCGAGCTGGTCAAGAAAACGCACCAGCGAGGGCATGCCCTCCATGGCGTAAAGCCAGCCCACGCGGTTGAGCAACTGCGCCGCCACCAGGTTGGCGGCGGCCACTTCCTCCCGCACCGAACGGCGCAGGCCGTCGATCTGCAACGCGATCATCGACAACACCAGCGAACTGATGACGGCCAGCATGATCAGGTTGATGCGCAGCCGCAGGCTCATGCAGGCACCTGCCGTTCACAGAAAGCCGCATGGCTTGCATGGCTGCGCAATGCGTCGGTCATGGCCGCCACCATGGCGGGATGAAACGGGTCATGGCCGGCACCTTCAACCCATTGCCAGTGGCTGCCTTTGCTGGCGCGGTGTACTTCCATTGCAGCCGAGGCCATGCATACTTGGTCATTTCGCCCGTGCAGAAAAAGGGTGGGAATGGCGCCAATCCGTGCACCGGCCTGCAGCAGCCCCTGCTGGCCCAGCCAACAGGCATGGGCGAGAAAGTGTGCGTGAACGCGGTAGCGGTCAACCGCTGCCGCGAGGGCATCGCCCACCTGGCGAGGCGAAGGCAGAATGCCCCCGAGCGACTGCTCCCAGAACAGCCAGTCGTGGGTGACCTGCTCCTGCTGTTCACGCGGCCCTTGGCCGAACACCTGCGCCAGCCAGCGCACCATGCCCTGCGCGCTGCTGTCGGGTGCTGCCCCAGAGAACCGGGCCCACGCCTGCGGAAACAGCGGAGCCGTCCCCCCAAAAAACCAGGCGAGTTGCGCCTCGGAGGGCACGAAAAGTCCGCGCAGCAAAAGCCCCGAAACAGCTTGCGGGCACTGCGCTGCATAGGCCATGGCCAACGTCGCGCCCCAGGAACCACCAACAACCAACCAGCGCGTTATGTTCAGATGGGTGCGCAGCGCTTCAATGTCCTGAACCAGGTGGCCAGTTGTGTTGTCACCGGTATGGCCACGCGGCGTGCTTTGGCCGCAGCCACGCTGGTCGAAGGCGATGACACGGTGGCCAGCGGCGCTGGTTGCCTGCTGGATCAAGGCCGCAGAACTGGCAGAGCCCGGTCCGCCGTGCAGCAGCAGCACGGGCTGGCCGCCGGAAGGCCCGCTGTCTTGCCAGTACATGGTGTGCCCATGCGTCAAGGCCAGCCGCCCGTCGGAACAGTGCGGGCTGTCCGGGGGGAAGTTCTGCGGGGGGGCCATGCGGTCGCATGCTATCAGCCCGCGCGCCATGACCGCACGCCCAGCGCGGCGGGCGGGTCGATTCGGCTGCAACGAACGACGATTCATGAAAATCATGAGGGTGCTTTCAGGGCTGGGGCCAGTGCGGTGCGGCGAGGGGGCGCTTATTCTCCATTGGAACGGGCAATCGCCGTTTTCGGAGTGCCACTGGCGCTCTGTTCTTAACCAACAGGAGATTTAGGCATGATCTGGGAAACACCAAAGGCCAGCGACTTCCGCTTCGGCTTTGAAATCACGATGTACGTCGCCGCTCGTTGATCGGCACGGTTTGAACGACAAAGCCCGCGCGAGCGGGCTTTGTCGCTTACAGGCCCCGGTGGCCCCTCTCCCAGCGCAGGTAACCCTTTCATGCACATCCGGATTCTCGGTGCCGCCGCAGGCGGTGGTTTTCCCCAGTGGAACTGCAATTGCCACAACTGCGCCGGCCTGCGCGCAGGCACGCTCAATGCCGTGGCCCGCACCCAATCGTCGATCTGCGTCTCGTCCAACGGCCAGGACTGGGCGTTGCTCAATGCCTCACCCGACATCCTCACGCAGATCCGCGCCACGCCAGCGCTGCAACCCAACCGCGCGGCGCGCGATTCGGGCATTGCCGCGGTGCTGTTGATGGACGGTCAGGTCGACCACTCCACCGGCCTGTACATGCTGCGTGAGCGCGGCAGCCCGCTGCCCCTGTGGTGCGCCGACCCGGTGTACGAAGACCTGACCCAAGGCAACCCGATCCTGCGTGTGCTGGAACATTACTGTGGGGTAGACCGCCACGACCTGCCGCTCGATGGCTCGGAGTTCGCTGTCACCGGCGTGGCGGGCGTGCGCTTTTCGGCCGTGCCACTGGCCAGCAAGGCTGCCCCCTATTCACCGCACCGCGAGCAGTCGGTGCCCGGCGACAACATCGGGCTGACGCTGATTTCGGACAGCGGCAAGCGCCTTTTCTACGCACCCGGCCTGGGTGCGCGCGAGCCGCACATTGACGCCATCATGCGCAGTGTGGACTGCGTCATGGTCGACGGCACCTTCTGGACCGACGACGAGATGGTCACGGCCGGCTTCAGCCGCAAGACGGCGCGCAGCATCGGGCATTTGCCGCAATCCGGCCCGGGCGGCATGATCGAATGGCTGGACAGTCTGCCCGCGAGCACGCGCCGCATCCTGATCCACATCAACAACACCAATCCCATCCTCGATGAAGACTCGGTGCAGCGGCAGACGCTGCGCGAGCACGGCATCGAAGTGGCTTTCGATGGCATGGCCATCAGCCTGTGACACACAGGTTTACCGGGGACACACCATCGCTCTCATAGATTCCTCCCTCGCACCACCGCTGGTGGTGCCGACAGAACCGGCGTGGAGCCGCAGTGAATTTGAAGCGCAACTGCGCAGCAAGGGCGCGGCCTACCATATTCACCACCCGTTCAACGTCATGCTTAACAGCGGCAAAGCCACGCCGGAGCAGATCCGGGGCTGGGTGGCCAACCGCTTTTATTACCAGATCGCTATTCCCGTGAAGGACGCGGCGGTGCTGTCGAACTGCCCCGACGCCGAGGTGCGGCGCGGCTGGGTCCAGCGCATCCTGGACCACGACGGCTTTGAGATCGGCGGAACGCGCGACGCCGGGGGCACCGAAGCCTGGATCCAGCTTGGCATTGCCACCGGGCTGGCGCGTGAGGAAATCATTGACTTGCGGCATGTGGTTCCGGCCATGCGCTTTGCGGTCGATGCCTACATCAACTTCGCGCGGCGCTCGCCCTGGCAGGAGTCGGTCTGCTCGTCGCTGACCGAGATGTTCGCGCCCGAAATCCACAAGCAGCGGCTAGCCAACTGGCCCGAGCGCTACCCGTGGATAGAGAGTGGCGGCCTGCAGTATTTCCGCCAGCGTGTGAGCCAGGCGCGGCGCGACGTGGAACAGGGCCTGGCCATCACGCTGGACCATTTCACGACCCGGGCGCAGCAGGAACGGGCGCTCGACATCCTGCAGTTCAAGCTCGACATCCTGTGGGCCATGAGCGACGCGATGGCCAACCGCTATGGCATCACCCCATGAGCGCCACCTTGCTGATGCGGCCCCGCATGGGCAGCGGTTTTCGCCTGCAGTGGGAAGAGGTGCAGAAGAACCATGTGCTGCTCTACCCCGAAGGCATGGTCAAGCTGAACCAGAGCGCGGGGGAAATTCTCAAGCGCGTCGATGGCCTGCGGACGGTGGCAGAGATCGTTGCTGAACTGGAAGCCACCTTCCATGCGCAGGGCCTGCAGGGCGAAGTGCTGGCCTTCATCGACATTGCGCTGCAACAGAAATGGGTGGAACAAGCATGAGTGCTGACATCGGGCCACCGCTGTGGCTGCTGGCGGAGCTGACCTACCGTTGCCCGCTGCATTGCGCGTTTTGCTACAACCCGGTCGATTTCGCGCAGCACGACAAAGAACTGTCCACGGCCGACTGGCTGCGGGTGCTGCGCGAAGCACGTGCGCTGGGCGCGGTGCAGTGCGGTTTTTCCGGTGGCGAGCCGCTGGTGAGAGACGACCTGGAGGAACTGGTGGCGGAGGCGCGCAGCCTGGGCTACTACACCAACCTGCTGACCTCCGGCGTGGGCCTGACCGCTGCGCGTGCCACCGCACTCAAACAAGCCGGGCTGGACCACGTGCAACTGTCGTTCCAGGACTCGACCCGCGAGATGAACGATTTCCTCTCGCACACCAAGACCTTTGACCTCAAGCTCAAGGTGGCAGGCCTGATCAAGGCCAACGGCTGGCCGATGGTGATGAACGTGGTGATGCACCGCATGAACATCGACCACATCGGCCGCATCATCGACATGGCGGTTGAACTCGGCGCCGAATACCTGGAGCTTGCGAACACCCAGTACTACTCCTGGGCCCTGGAGAACCGCGACCAGCTGTTGCCGACCCGTGAGCAACTGCAACGCGCGGAAGCGCTGGTCAATGCCAAGCGGCTGGAACTGGGCGACCGCATGCGCATCTTCTTCGTCGCACCCGATTACCACGACGGCAGCCCGAAGAAATGCGTCAATGGCTGGGGCAACATGTTCCTGACCATTACGCCCGATGGCGCTGCCCTGCCCTGCCATACCGCTCGCATGCTGCCGGGGCTGGAATTTCCGGACGTGCGCACGTCGGACATCCGCAGCATCTGGTACGAATCCGAAGGCTTCAACCGCTACCGCGGCACCGGTTGGATGAAGGAGCCCTGTTCCAGCTGCGAGCACAAGGAGCGCGATCTGGGTGGCTGCCGCTGCCAGGCCTACGCGCTGGCCAACGATGCCAACGCGGCCGATCCGGTGTGCCCCAAGAGCCCGCACCACGCCATCGTCACCGAGGCGGTGTTGCGGGCAGAAGCCCCGTCGGTGCAGGTGCGGCCTATCGTATTTCGCGACGTGGCCAATTCGCGCAAGCTGAGTCCGGTCACGAAATAGCCGTGCCAGGCATGCGGGGTGGCATGGCCTGGCTATTTCACCAACGCCTCAATCGCGATGTGCAGCGTCACCTCATCCCCCACCAGCGGCGCGAACCTGCCAAGACCAAAGGTGCTGCGGCTGATTTTGGCGGTGGCGTTGGCACCGCAAGCTGGCTTGCGCAGCAGCGGGTGCACCATGCATTTGAACTGGGTCACCTGCAGCGTCAGCGGCTGCGTCACGCCCTTGACGGTGAGTTCGCCGGCCACGCTGCTGATGTGGTCGAACTTGTCGAAGCCCAGTTCCTTGCCGCGGAAGGTGATGGTGGGAAACGCGGCGGCGTCAAAGAAAGACGGGCCTTGCAGCGTCTGGTTGAAGGCGGTGGAGCCGGTGCTGACCGACGCCACGGCGATGGTCGCCTCCACCGAGCCGGTGCGGTTCTCGAGGTCCAGCACCACGGTGGCACGCACCGCGTCAAAGCGGCTGTGCTGGGTGCTGTAGCCGAGGTGGCTGAACTCGAAGCTGGCGAAGGTGTGGTCGGCGTCGGAGACGTAGGTGTCGGCGGCTCGCGCACTGGCCACAGCGCAACCAAGCAGCAGGCATCCGCAGATCCACCTCATGCTGGTGCGCAATTTTTTGACATTTAGAGCTTGCAAGGCAATACTTTTCTTCTCATACCATCCAAAGAAGCACTATGTCCATGCCACAAATCCTCGTCCCTGGTGCAGGTTACATCTGCTTTTCCCGGCAACTTGACACTCGACTTCTCGAAACAATGCGTGGTTGGGTTGCTGGGGTGCTTCTTCTTTTTCTTGGGGCAAGCAGCGCATGGGCACAAACCTTTGGTGACTGGCAGGTTTCAGGGGACCGCAACTTCAGAGTTGCCACAACGGAAAACAATTCAGGATCCATTTTGGGCTATTACTGCGACCACTCGCAGAGAGACTGTGACTTCTTTTTCATGCCCGATAAACTGAAGTGCAATGAAGGCACCAGGTATGCCCTGCTGGTGAATGGGGGACGGGAAAGCTCGGCGCGCAGCGCCATTTGCCGCAGGCTTGACTGGTCTCCCTCGCACCAGTTTGCCAACACCTTCGATAGCACCGATGCCGTGCGCCGACAAATGCTGAACGCAGACAGCACAAGTTTGGGCATTGCACGGGGAACGGGTGCCGACTCTTTTGGAGTTTCCAAATTCAGCATGCAGGGATTTCGTGCTGCTTATGACAAAGTCAACAGGGAAGGACGTGGCTCGCGGAGCGATGGCGGCGGCCCACGCGACTACAGCCGCTGACATTGCCTATGCCACCCCAAGGGCGGTGCCATCAGCGCCCACCCAGCCCCATAGCCCGTGAAATCACCTCTTTCATGATCTCGTTGGTGCCGCCGTAGATGCGCTGCACGCGGGCGTCGGCGTAGGCGCGGGTGATGGGGTACTCCCACATGTAGCCGTAGCCGCCGAAGAGCTGTACACATTCGTCCATCACCTTGCACTGCAGGTCGCTGCACCAGTACTTGGCCATGCTGGCAGTCGCCGTGTCGAGCTTGTCTTGGCTGACCAGTTCGCAGCATTTGTCCACAAACACCCGGGCCACCTGCACTTCGGTCTGCAGCTCGGCCAGCGTGTAGCGGGTGTTCTGGAAATTGGCCACCGGCTGGCCAAAGACCTTGCGGTTTTTCACATAGTCCACCGTCCAGTCAATCGCCGCCTGCGCGGCCGACACGGCGGTGATGGCGATCTGCAGCCGCTCCCATGGCAACTGCTCCATCAGGCAGATGAAGCCCTTGTTCTCGCAGGCAGGGCCGCCGAGCAGATGGTCGGCAGACAGCCGCACATTGCTGAAAAACAGCTCGGAAGTGTCCTGCGCCTTCATGCCCATTTTCTTCAGCCGCTGGCCTTTCTCAAAGCCAGGCATGCCGCGCTCCACCAGAAACAGGCTGGTGCCCTTGGCGCCGGCAGCCGGGTTGGTCTTGGCCACCACGATCACCAGGTCGGCATGCCAGCCGTTGGTGATGAAGGTCTTGCTGCCGTTGAGCAGGTAGCTGCCATCCGCCTGCTGCAGTGCGGTGCATTTGATGCCTTGCAGGTCGCTGCCAGCAGCAGGTTCGCTCATCGCGATCGCGCCCACCATCTCGCCGCTGGCGAGTTTGGGCAGGTAGTGCTGCTTCTGCGCCTCGGTGCCGTAATGCAGGATGTAGGGCGCGACGATCTCGCTGTGCAGCCCGTAGCCAATGCCCGTGGTGCCTGCCCGCGCCAGCTCTTCCATCTGCACCACCGAATACAGCTTGCCGGCGTCTGAGCCGCCATAGGCTTCGGGCAGCGACATGCACAAAAAGCCGTTCTCGCCGGCCTTGTGCCAGACGGCGCGGTCCACATAGCCCTGGTCTTCCCAGGCGTCGTGGTGGGGCACGATTTCTTTCTCTACGAAGCGGCGGAAGCTGTCTCGAAAAGCGTCGTGGTCGGCAGAAAAGAGGGTGCGTTCAATCATGGTGTCACCTGTTGGACTATTTTTGGCAAGCATTTGCTTGGTGAAATGAATATACTGCAATCTCCAATTTCTATTCCAGTTCCGGAGCCATTCCCATGAGCGAAGCATTCGTATACGACGCCATCCGCACACCGCGCGGCAAGGGCAAGAAAGACGGCAGCCTGCACGAGGTCAAGCCGGTCAACCTGCTGGCTGGCGTGCTGACCGAACTGCAGCGCCGCAACGACTTCGACACCTCGCAGGTGGACGACGTGGTCATGGGTGTGGTCTCGCCGGTGGGCGAACAGGGCTCAGTCATTGCCAAGGTGGCGGCACTCAAGGCCGGCTGGGATTTCCGATGCTCCGGCGTGCAACTGAACCGTTTCTGCGCCTCCGGCCTGGAAGCGGTGAACATGGCCGCGCAGAAAGTGCGCTCGGGTTGGGAAGACCTGGTGGTGGCCGGCGGCGTGGAAAGCATGAGCCGGGTGCCGATTGGCTCCGATGGCGGTGCCTGGGCACAAGACCCGGAAACCAGCTGCGCCACCAACTTCGTGCCGCAGGGCATTGGCGCGGACCTGATCGCCACCATCGACGGCTACCGCCGTGAAGATGTCGATGCCTTCGCGCTGGAAAGCCAGAAGCGCGCCGCCAAGGCGCGTGAAGGTGGCTACTTCGCCGGCTCGGTGGTACCGGTGAAAGACTTCCTGGACCAGACCATCCTCGACTACGACGAGTTCATCAAACCCCACACCACACTGGAGGGCCTGGGCGCGTTGAAAGCCTCGTTCGAGCAGATGGGCGCCATGGGGTTCGACGCGGTGGCGCTGTCGCGCTACCCGCAGGTCGAACGCATCCACCATGTGCACCACGCCGGCAATTCGTCGGGCATTGTGGACGGTGCAGCGGCCATCCTGATTGGCTCGGAAGCCGCCGGAAAGACCCACAAACTGACACCGCGTGCCCGCATCGTCGCCGCAGCCGTCAGCGGCGCCGACCCCACCATCATGCTGACTGGCCCGGTGCCCGCGGCCCTGAAGGCGCTGGCCAAGGCCGGCATGACGGTAGACCAGATCGATTTGTTCGAGGTCAACGAGGCCTTTGCCGCGGTGCCGATGCGCTTCATGAAGGAACTGAATGTGCCGCACGACAAGGTCAATGTGAACGGCGGTGCCATTGCCATGGGCCACCCACTCGGCGCCACCGGCGCGATGATCCTGAACACGCTGGTGGACGAGCTGCACCGCCGCAAGCTGCGCTACGGCCTGGCCACGCTGTGCGTGGGCGGTGGCATGGGCATTGCCACGATTGTGGAGCGCATCTGATGGCGTCCTGGCGCAACCGGTACATCGCAGCGTTGTTCACCTGCTGCGCCCTGCCCGGCTTTGCCGCCGAGCTGCCAAAGATCAAAGCTGGCCAGTGGGAAATCATGACGGTGCTCCCCGGCGGCCAGCCCTTTGTCCACCGCGAATGCCTGAAGGAAGACTTTCTGTCGGCCAACGCGGCCGCCAAACAAGCCCCCGGCGACCGCTGTGTCGACAAAGACATCCGCCAGAAAGGTGCGACCTACACCCGTGAAATGCGCTGCACCAACGCCAACGGCCAGACCGAGTTGCGGCGCGGCCAATGGACGGTGAAGTCCGACATCTACCTGGAAAGCAAAAGCGAACGCGTGGTGAACGGCAAAACCGAGCCGGTGGCCGAAGTCTTCATCGTTCGCGCGGGCGACTGCCCCAGCGCCACGCCCCGATAAACCCACAGGCACCGCCCCAGGCGTTGCCCCTGAACCACTCCGCCCATGAAAACCATCCGCTATGCGCTGCAAGACGGCATCGCCACCCTCACCTTTGACGAACCCGATTCACCGGTCAACACCATGTGCCAGCAATGGCAGGCGGACATGACCGAAGCCGCCGCCCAGGTGCTGAAAGACAAAGACGCCATCCAGGGCATCGTGCTGGCCTCGGCCAAAAGCACCTTCTTCGCCGGTGCCGACCTGAAGGCGCTGATGCGCCTGACCGAGGCCGACGCCCCCAAGGCCTACGCCGAAGTCGAGTTGCTCAAAAAGAACTTCCGCACCATCGAGACACTGGGCAAACCGGTGGTGAGCTGCATCAACGGCACCGCGCTGGGCGGTGGCTGGGAGGTGGCGCTGGTGGGCCACTACCGCGTGGCATTGGACAACCCCAAAACCCAACTCGGCCTGCCCGAGGTGACGCTGGGCCTGTTGCCCGGCGCCAGCGGTGTGACCAAGATGGTCCGCCACCTGGGCCTGATGGGCGCCCAGCCTTACCTGGTGGAAGGCAAGCTGTTCAACCCGCGCGAGGCGCTGGAACTTGGCCTGGTGCACGAGCTGGTCAGCGAACCGGCACAGCTGCGCGAAGCGGCGCTGGCCTACATTGCCACCCACCCGGCCTCACACCACCCCTGGGACGCCAAGGACCACAAGATCCCCGGCGGCACCCCCGCCAACCCCAAGGTGGCCGGCATGCTGACGGTGGCGCCCGCCATGCTCAAAAAGCAAACCCGTGGCCTCTACCCTGCGCCTGAAGCCATCATGGCCTGCATGGCCGAAGGTGCCATGGTCGATGTGGACACCGCGCTGCGCATCGAGAGCCGTTACCTGGCCAAGCTGATGACCGGCCGCAACGCACGCGCCATGGTCAACACCTTTTTCTTCAACATGAACGCCATCAAAAGCGGCCAGTCCCGTCCCACAGGCGTGCCCCGGTTCAAACCCACCAAGGTCGGCCTGCTAGGTGCTGGCATGATGGGCGCCGGCATTGCCTACGCACAGGCCAGCAAGGGCATTGCCACGGTGCTGAAAGACGTCAGCACCGAGCGGGCCGAGGCCGGCAAGGCGTACAGCATCAAGGTCACCCAGCCGCGTGTGGACAAAGGCAAACTCAGCCCGCACGACCAGAAGGCGTTGCTGGACCGCATCACCACCACCGACAAAGCCACCGACCTGCAGGGCTGCGACCTGGTCATTGAAGCGGTGTTTGAAAGCCGCGAACTGAAGGCCAAGGTCACCCAGGAGGCCGAGCCCATGCTGGCACCCGGCGGCTTCTTTGCCAGCAACACCTCCACGCTGCCCATCGGTGGTCTGGCCAGCGCCAGTGCCCGGCCGGAGAAGTTCATTGGCATCCACTTCTTCAGCCCGGTGGACAAGATGAAGCTGGTGGAAATCATCCGCGGCCCGCAAACCGACGACGAAACCGTGGCGCGCGCGTTTGACTACGTGCAGGCACTGGGCAAGATGCCCATCGTGGTGAACGACTCGCGCGGCTTCTACACCAGCCGCACCTTCGGCACCTTTGTGATGGAGGGCGCGGCGATGCTGGGCGAAGGCATCCCTGCGGCGGTGATCGAGAACGCCGGGCTGCAGGCCGGCATGCCGGTGGGGCCGCTGGCGGTGCTGGACGAAACCGCGCTGTCGCTGAGCGTGCACGTGCTCGACCAGACCCGTGCCGACCTGCCCGGCTACCAGGCCACACCCGGCGAACTGCTGGTGGAACGCATGGTGAAAGAACTGAAGCGCCCCGGCCGCGCCGGCGGCGGTGGTTTCTACGACTACCCCGCCGGCCAGAAGAAAGCCCTGTGGCCACAGCTGAAAACGCTGTTCGAGAAGCCCGCTGTGGCCTGGGACATTGGTGAGCTGAAAGACCGCCTGCTCTACCGCCAGGCCGTGGAAACCGCCCGCTGCCTGCACGAAGGTGTGCTGACCACGGTGCACGACGGCAACATCGGCTCCATCTTCGGCATTGGCTTTCCAGCCTGGACCGGGGGCGCCTTGCAGTTCGTCTACGGCATGGGGGTGGACGCGTTTGTGGCCCGCGCAGCGGCGCTGGCGCAGCGGCACGGCGAGGGCTTTACACTCTCGCCCGGCGTGGTGGCGACACTGCGCCAGCATCAACCCACCTACTGAAAAGTTTCCATGCCAAGATTGAAAGACAAGGTCAGCATCGTGACCGGTGCGGCCCAGGGCATTGGCCTGGCCACTGCTTTGAAATTCGCCCGTGAGGGCGCCATCGTCATCGTCTGCGACGTGAAGCAGGCGGCGGTCGACGAGGCCGTGGCCCAGTGCCGCGCGCTCGGCGCCCAGGCCGAGGGTTATGTGGTTGATGTGACGCAGCGCGACATGGTCGACGGCGTGGTGGCCAAGGTCAAGGCGCAGTTTGGCCGCATCGACGTGCTGGTCAACAACGCCGGCATCACCCAGGACGCGCGCTTGCAGAAAATGACACTGGAGCAGTTCGACCGCGTCATCGATGTCAACCTGCGCGGCGTGTTCCACTGCGCGCAGGCCGTGGCCGACACCATGACCGCCCAGGGCAGCGGCGTGATTCTGAATGCGAGCTCGGTGGTGGGCATCTACGGCAACTTCGGCCAGACCAACTACGCCGCCACCAAGTTCGGTGTGATCGGTTTCACCAAGACCTGGAGCCGCGAACTCGGCCCCAAGGGCGTGCGTGTCAACGCGGTGGCGCCGGGCTTCATTGCCACGCCCATTCTGAACACCATCCCTGAGAAGGTCATTGCCGAAATGGAACACCGCGTGCCGCTGCGCCGCCTGGGCCAGCCAGAAGAAATTGCCAACACCTACGCCTTTCTCGCCAGCGACGAAGCCAGCTACATCAATGGCGCGGTGATCGAGGTATCGGGCGGCATGTCGGTCTGAGGTGGGCATGGCCGAGGCGCCCAACCAGCCCAGCTCCAAGACGGATTTGTTCGTCTCGTTCACGCTGCTGGCACTGCAAGGCTTTGGCGGTGTGCTGGCGGTGGTGCAGCGCGAGCTGGTCGAAAAAAAGAAGTGGCTGACGCGCGAGGAGTTCATTGAAGAGTGGGCGGTCGCGCAGATCATGCCTGGCCCCAACGTGGTCAACCTCTCGCTGGTGATCGGCGGCCGCTACTTTGGCCTCGGCGGTGCGCTCGCGGCGCTGGCCGGCATGTTGGTCTTCCCCCTGTGTGGCGTGCTGTTGCTGGCCGCACTCTACGCACAGGTGGCGGGCCACCCCGGCTTTGCCGGTGCGTTGCGCGGCATG
The DNA here is from genome assembly GCA_040384665.1 of Pseudomonadota bacterium. Taxonomy (GTDB): domain Bacteria; phylum Pseudomonadota; class Gammaproteobacteria; order Burkholderiales; family Burkholderiaceae_C; genus PCRC01. The sequence continues at coordinate 26,571 of JAZKIY010000015.1, read as the reverse complement.
GGCGCTGTGGCCGCCGGGCTGATTCTGGCCAGCGGCCTGAAGCTGGCCCCAGCCCTCAGGCGCAACCCGTTGGGGTTTCGTGTCTGCTGTGTGTTGGCGGCGCTGACCTTTGTGGCCATTGGCCTGTTGCGTTGGCCGCTGCTGTGGGTGCTGCTGGGCATCGGCGGCACCGCCTGTGTGCTGGCCTACCGGAGGTTGAAGCCATGAAAGCCGCAGCGCCGGGCCGCCCCAAGCAAGGCACGGCCCCCTCGGGGGGCAGCGAACCACGCGCAGCGGGGAGCGTGGGGGTCATATGACCGAGGCCAGTCTTGTCATGACCCACAGCGACTGGCTCCAGCTGTTCCTGCATTTCCTGATGCTGTCGCTGCTGTCGATTGGCGGCGCTATCAGCACCGCGCCCGACATGCACCGCTACCTGGTGGACCAGCAGCACTGGCTGACCGACCCGCAGTTCAACGCGTCGATTGCGATTGCCCAGGCCGCGCCCGGGCCGAACGTGCTGTTCGTGGCGCTCATGGGCTGGCAGGTCGGGTTGAATGCCGGCGGGCCGTGGACGGGCCTGTTCGGCGTGTTGCTGACCATGGTGGGCATTCTGCTGCCCAGCACCACGCTGGCCTATGTGGCGGCGCGCTGGGCCCATGCCAACGGACAACGCCGTGCGGTGCGCGCCTTCAAGCAAGGCATGGCGCCGGTCGTGGTGGGCCTGATGCTGGCCACCGGCTGGATTCTGTCGCGCGCCCACGGCAACCCGCTGACGGACTGGCCGGTGTGGCTGCTGACCGCCACCGCCGCACTGCTGGTGTGGCGCACCCGCCTGCACCTGCTGTGGCTGCTGGGTGCGGGTGCGCTGCTGGGCTGGTTCGGGCTGGTTTAACCGCGCTGGCGCAGCGCCTCGTACAGGCACACGCCGCTGGCCACGGACACGTTGAGGCTTTCCACCGCGCCGCGCATCGGGATGCTCACCAAGGCGTCGCAGGTTTTGCGGGTGAGCTGGCGCATGCCGTCGCCTTCGGCCCCCAGCACCAGCGCCACCGGCACGGTGAGGTCGGTCTGGTACAGGGTTTTGGGTGCGTCGTCGCTGGCGCCAATGCACCAGATGCTGCGCTCTTTCAGCTCGCCCAGGGTGCGGGCCAGGTTGGTGACCATGAAATACGGCACGGTCTCGGACGCACCGCTGGCCACCTTGGCCACGGTGGCGTTGATGCCGACCGCGTGGTCTTTGGGCGCGATCACCGCGTGCGCGCCGGCGCCGTCGGCCACGCGCAGGCAGGCGCCGAGGTTGTGTGGGTCGGTCACGCCATCCAGCACCAGCAGCAAGGGCGGGCCCTCTACGGCGTCGAGCAGGTCGTCGAGCGAGTGGTTCTGCGGCAGCGGCTGGACCCGTGCCGCCACACCCTGGTGGCCGTGGCTGCCGCAGAGCTTGGCGATGCGCATCGCATCGGCCTCGATCAGACGCACACCGGCCTCGGTGGCTTTCTCGATGAACTGCCGCATGCGGGCGTCGCGCCGCGTGACTTCAAAATAGATTTCAACGATGGAGGCGGGCGCCGTCTTCAGGCGCACGCCGACCGCGTGGAAACCGAACAAAACTTTGGGTGAGGACATGCACCGATTATCGGGGGGCGCTGACGCAGGCCCTGACTGCTATTGAATCAGTAGCTACACCGCAAGGTTTCACTGGGGCTTGAGGCCGATTTGGCTTGAATATAGCCTGGAAACGGCCCCCAAGTGCCTGTCAGACCTCGTCCGAGGCGATTTGACCGGCCTCGATGGTGATGCGGCGGGCACAGCGCGCGGCAATCGCGCGGTCGTGGGTCACCAGCACCAGCGTCGTGCCCTGTTCGCGGTTCAGGTCGAACATCAGTTCCATCACGGTGTCACCGGTGGCAAAGTCCAGGCTGCCGGTGGGCTCGTCGGCCAGCAGCACCGCCGGCTGCACCACAAAGGCCCGGGCCAGCGCCACCCGCTGCTGCTCGCCACCGCTCAGCACCTTGGGGTAGTGGTTCAGCCGCTCGGCCAGGCCAACGCGCGCCAGCATCTCGGTGGCGGCCTGGCGCGGGCTTTGGGCGGCGTCTTTTCGGCCAGCAAGCTCCAGTGGCAACATCACGTTCTCCAGCGCGGTCAGGCTGCCCATCAGCTGGAAGCTCTGGAACACAAAACCGATCTGCCGGGCGCGCAGCGCGGCGCGTTCGTCTTCGTTGTGCGCAAACAAGTCTTGCCCGGCCAGGTGAACTGTTCCGCGGGTGGGCGTGTCCAACCCGGCAACGATGGACAGCAGCGTGCTTTTGCCGGACCCCGACGCGCCCACAATCGCCACCGTTTCGCGCGGGGCGAGGCTGAAGTGAATATCGCGCAAAATGTCCAAGGTGCCCGTGGAGTCGGTGACCGACTTGAACACATGGCTGACTGAAATGATGGAATCTGACATGACACTTTCTTGGGCCACCCACCGTGGGTTGGCCAGACGCGACTTTATCGCGGCCACGTTCATCGGTGCTGTTGCAGGGCTATCGCTGCCGGCGGCCCTGGCCGCGCCGGCACCCACCGTCCTGGTGGTGGGCGACTCGCTGAGCGCCGAGTACGGGTTGAAGCGCGGCACCGGCTGGGTGGCGTTGCTGCAAAAACAGCTGGCGACCGAGAAAATCAATGCCACGGTGGTCAATGCCAGCATCAGCGGCGACACCACCTCGGGCGGGCGCGCCCGTCTGGCAGCCCTGCTGCGCCACAACAAACCGACGCATGTGGTGATCGAACTCGGCGGCAACGACGCGCTGCGCGGCCTGCCATTGCCGATGACCGAAGACAACCTCCACCAGATGGTCAAGGCGGCCAAAGACCAGGGCGCCAAAGTGCTGCTGCTGGGCATGCAGGTGCCGCCCAATTACGGCAGCGACTACACCCAGCGTTTTGCCAAACTCTACACGTCGGTGGCCAAGGCCCACCAGGTGCCGCTGGTGCCCTTTTTCCTGAAAGGCGTGGCCGACGCACCCAACGCGCTGAGCCTGTTCCAGGCCGACCGCATCCACCCCCGGGAAGAGGCACAACCTGCCCTGCTGGCCAACGTCTGGCCCGAACTGAAGAAGCTGCTGAAATAATGTCTGTCCATGCCATCCCAGCCGCCGACGCCATGGCGCAGCTGGACCGTTTCAGCACCATCATCGACGCCCGCAGCGAAGGCGAGTACGCCGAAGACCACCTGCCCGGCGCACGCAACTGGCCCTCGCTCAACAACGAAGAGCGCCATGCGATTGGCACCCTCTACAAGCAGGTCAGCCCCTTCGAGGCGCAAAAGCGCGGCGCCGCGCTGGTGGCCGCCAACATCGCCCGCCACATCGAACGCGAACTGACCGACACCCCGCGCAGCTGGCAGCCACTGCTCTACTGCTGGCGCGGCGGCAAGCGCAGCGGCTCGCTGGCGCTGGTGCTGGGGCAAATTGGCTTCAAGGTGACGCTGATTGAAGGCGGCTACAAGGCTTTTCGCACCGCGTTGTTGGCCGACTTGCCCGTGCTGGCGCCCCGGTTGTCCTACCGGGTGGTGTGTGGCCCCACCGGTTCGGGCAAAACCCGGCTGCTCACCGCACTGGCCGCTGCCGGAGCGCAGGTGCTGGACCTGGAGGCGCTGGCCAGCCACCGCAGCTCGGTGCTGGGCCTGATCCCCGGCCAGCCCCAGCCCACGCAAAAACGTTTTGACACGCTGGTGTGGCAGGCGCTGCGCCAGTTTGACCCGGCGCGGCCGGTGTACGTGGAAAGCGAAAGCAAGAAGGTGGGCAACCTGGCCGTGCCCGACGCGCTGATCCAGGCCATGCGCGCCAGCCCCTGCTTCGACCTGCAGTTGAACGATGCCGAACGGGTGGCGCTGCTGCTGGAAGACTACGATTTCTTCGTGCGCGACAAGGCGTTTTTCTGCAGCCGGCTGGAAGCCCTGACCATGCTGCGTGGCAAGGCGGTGGTGGACAGCTGGAAAGCGCAGGTGCACAACAACGACATGGAGGCCGTGGTGCGCGACCTGCTGCTCAGCCACTACGACCCAGGTTACCTGGCGTCAATGCAGCGCAACTTCACACAGTACGGCAGTGCCCAGGCGGTGGTGGCCACCGACCGCAGCGCGGCCAGCATGGCGGCGCTGGCACAGCGCATGCTGGCGGGCTGAAAGGACTCAGGCGGGCGGGTTGCCGGTGGTGTCAGGGGTGTCCGCGCCATCTGGCGTGGCCGCCGGGTCACCCCCTTCGGCCGGCTCGTCAGGGCGTGGGTCCGATTTGCGCTTCAGTTTCTCTTCCTTCTTGCGCTTCTTGGCCAGCTCTTTCTGACGTTTTTCGTAACCGTAATTGGGTGTTGCCACTGGGCTGTCCGTTTCTGTGCGTGATGTGTTTCGGATTTGAATGGTAACGAGAAATTTTTCTCTGCGAAAAACACCCGCTCAATGCAGCACGGCGAGGGCCTGTGCCAGGTCGGCCTGCAGGTCGTCCACCGTCTCCAGGCCGATGGAGAACCGAACCAGCACGCCCTTGTGCGGCCAGGCGCTGACGCTGGCGTTGCGCATGGTGCCAATGTCGTAGGGCACCACCAGGCTCATGAAGCCGCCCCACGAGTAGCCGAGCTTGAACAGCCGCAGCTGGTCGCAGAAGCGGTCCACATCGGCGGCGCTGTAACGCTCGTCAAACACCACCGAGAACAGGCCCGCCGCCTGCCCGCCGTCGCCGCAGGTGGCGCGCCAGTGCGCATGGCCGGGCGATCCGGGCAGCGCCGGGTGCAACACCTGTGCCACCTCGGGCCGGCCGCCGAGCCAGTGCGCCAGCGCGCGGGCCGCCTGGTCGTGGGCGGCGTAGCGCAGCGCGATGCTGGGCAGCGAACGCAGCACCGCTTCCACGTCGTTGGCGCCCACGCCCAGTCCCAGCCGCATGTGGCACAGCTTGATGCGCAGGTGCAGCGCCTCGTCGCGCGTGACCACGCTGCCCATCAGCACGTCGCCGCCGCCGCTCGGGTACTTGGTCAGCGCCTGCACGCTGATGTCGGCCCCGGCGCTGCCCCGCAGCTCGTCCAGCCCCGGCAACCCGAACGCGTTGAAGGCCAGGCCAGCGCCCCAGGTGTTGTCGAGCGCGTTGGTCACGCCGTGCTGGCGGCACACCCGCACCAGCTCGGGCAGGTTGGGGAACTCCATCGTCACCGAGCCGGGCGCTTCGAGCCAGACCAACTTCGTGCGGGGGCCGATTTTTGCGTCGAGGTCGTCCGGGTTCAGTGCGTCGTAGAGCTGGTGACCAATGCCCCAGTTTTTCAGCTCGCCATGGGCCAGCGCCTTGTTGGGGCCATAGGCGTTGTCCGGGATCAGCACCTCGTCGCCGGTTTTCAGCAGCGCCAGGTTGACATTGGCAATCGCCGCCAAGCCACTCGGCGCCAGCACACACTGCAGACCGCCTTCGAGCGAGCTGATGCGCTCTTCCAGCGTGAAGGTGGTGGGCGTGCCGTGCAGGCCGTAGGTGTAGCCGGTCTTGTGCTGCCAGTCGCGCGCGCGCATGGCGGCCACGTTGGCAAAAACCACGGTGGAAGCCTTGAACACGCCCGGCATCGGCGCGCGGAAACCGGCGGGCGGCAGGTAGTCGTGGTGGATCAGGTCGGTCGGGGTGACCTTGGCGTTGGGGGGGGCGTCGCTCATGGGGCCATGGTAGCGTGTGAGGCCATGTCCGGCATAATTGACGTTTACGTCAACGTCAATCCCTCATTTCGTCACCCTTTCAGGAGTTCCCATGATCATCAAAGGCAAAGTTTTCATCGTCACCGGCGGCGCATCGGGCCTGGGCGAAGGCACGGCACGCATGCTGGCCGAAAACGGTGGCACGGTCGTGATTGCCGACATGCAGGCCGAAAAAGGCGAAGCCGTGGCCAAAGAAATTGGCGGCGCCTTTGTGAAGTGCGATGTGAGCAGCGAGGCCGACGGCCAGGCCGTGGTGGCCAAGGCCGTTTCACTGGGCAAACTGATGGGCCTGGTGAACTGCGCCGGCATTGCACCGGCAGAAAAAACCGTGGGCAAGACCGGCCCGCACACGCTGGCCACCTACACCAAGACCATCATGGTCAACCTGGTGGGCACCTTCAACATGATCCGCCTCGCGGCCGATGCGATGAGCAAGAACGAACCCGAAGACACGGGTGAACGCGGCGTGCTGATTTCCACCGCGTCCGTGGCGGCTTACGACGGTCAGATTGGCCAGGCCGCCTACGCCGCCAGCAAGGGCGGCGTGGTCGGCATGACGCTGCCAATCGCCCGCGACCTGGCCCGCAACGGCATCCGCAACATGACCATCGCGCCCGGCATTTTTGGCACCCCCATGTTGTTTTCCATGCCCCAAGACGTGCAGGACGCGCTGGCCGCTGGCGTGCCCTTCCCGAGCCGCCTTGGCACGCCGCAGGACTACGCCAAGCTGGTCAAGCACATCCTGAAGAACGACATGCTGAACGGCGAAGTGATCCGCCTCGACGGCGCGATCCGCCTCGCACCGCGCTGAGCGACACGGTGGGGCCACATCGCCCGATACCATGGCGGTATGCGCCATGTGACCCTCCCCATCGCCCTCACCGCCACCTGCTTTCTGGCGGCCTGCCAATCGGCGCCGCCCGCCATCCCGGTGGAGGACCGGGTGCCCACCCCCGTGCAGGCCCTGCAACCGGCACCGCCGGCCAATGTGGGCCTGACACGCCAACAACCTGAAGCCGCGTCCACCACCCAAGCCAAACCCGGTTGGGCCACGCGCCGCTTTGCGGTGGCCGCCGCCAACCCGCTGGCCACGCAAGCGGGCTACCGCGTCCTGAAAGACGGTGGTTCGGCGGTGGACGCAGCGATCGCGGTGCAAATGGTGCTGACGCTGGTGGAGCCCCAGTCCAGCGGCATCGGCGGTGGCGCTTTCCTGCTGCACCACGACCCGGCCCAGCCCGCCGCACGCCGCACCGAGGCCTACGACGGTCGCGAGACCGCGCCTGCGGCTGCCAGCGACACCTTGTTCCTGAAAGCCGACGGCCAGCCGATGGCGTTTTTTGACGCGGTGGTGGGTGGCCGGTCGGTCGGCACGCCCGGTGTGGTGGCAATGCTGGCGCTGGCGCACCGCGACCATGGCCGCCTGCCCTGGGCCCGCCTGTTCGAGCCGGCCATTGTGTTGGCGCACGGTGGTTTCCCAGTCAGCCCGCGCCTGCACGCCCTGCTCAAGGCCGACCCGTACCTGCGAAAAGACGCTGTGGCTGCCGCCTATTTCTACACTCCGGCGGGCGAGCCCTGGCCGGTAGGCCACCTGCTGAAAAACCCGGAGCTGGCGGCGGTGCTGCAGGCCATTGCCCGCCAGGGCCCGCGTGCGCTGCAGCGTGGTGAGGTGGCCAGCAGCATGGTGCGGGCGGTGCGTGACCACGCCACCAACCCCGGCACGCTGAGCGAGGCCGATCTGGCCAGCTACAAACCCCTGAAACGCACGCCCTTGTGCACCGACCACCCGACCGCCAGCCAGACAGTGCGCCTCTGCGGCATGCCACCGCCCAGCTCAGGCGCCATCACCATCGCGCAAATTCTTGGCATGCTGCAGCACACGCCGGCACCCACACTGCCGCTCGAACGGGGCCTGCCCTCGGCCGACTGGTTGCACCTGTACACCGAGGCCGCTCGGCTGGCCTTTGCCGACCGCAACCAGTACCTGGCCGACCCCGACTTTGTGCCCGCCCCCGGCGGCAACGTTCAGAGCCTGCTGGCACCCACCTACCTGGCCGAGCGCGCCCGCCTGATCGGCCCGCAGAGCATGAAAACCGCGCAACCGGGTGTGCCCGGCCCGCTGCCGCAGCGGCTGTCGGCCATGCCAGCGCAGCCGGAATTTGGCACCTCGCACATCAGCATCGTCGATGCCCAGGGTCACGCGGTGGCCATGACCACCACCATTGAAAGCGCCTTTGGCGCACGGCTGATGGTGAACCGGGGCAAAGGCCTTGCGGGCGGTTTTCTGCTCAACAACGAACTGACCGATTTCAGCTTGGCCCCCACCGGCGCCGACGGCCTGCCGGTGGCCAACCGGGTTCAACCTGGCAAACGGCCGCGCTCGTCGATGAGCCCGACGCTGGTGTTCGAGCGCAGGCCCGACGGCCAGACCGGCCCGTTGCTGATGAGCCTGGGCAGCCCCGGCGGCGCGACCATCATCCACTACACCGCCAAGACGCTGGTCGGCATGTTGCACTGGGGCCTGGACGCGCAACGCGCGGTCGACCTGCCGAACTTTGGTTCCAACAACGGCCCGACCCAGCTCGAAGCCGGCCGCTTTCCGGCCGACACCGTGCGCGCCTTGCAGGCCCGTGGCCACACCGTGAACGAGGTGGACATGACCAGCGGCCTGCAAGCCATCCAGAAGCGGCCGCATGGCTACTTCGGCGGCGCCGACCCACGGCGCGAAGGCGTGGTGATGGGGGACTGATCAGGGCAAGCGCACGCCGCCCTGCGTCACCAGGTCCATGCGCCGCTGCAAACGCTGCGCCTCGTCACCCTGCCCGGCCGCCTCGGCGCGCTTCAGCTGCACGCCCAGCCAGCCCAGCAGTGGCCGGCGCCAGCCCTGGGCGGAGGCGGTGTCCACCGCTGTGGCCACACCGGCTGGCGACAGCTGGCCGGCCTGCAACAGGGCACCGGCGGCAACCAGTTGCGCGAGTGGGTCGGTGATACCGGTCAATGGGTTGGCAGCCCCGCCGCTGCCGGGCACGGCGCGGTGCTGCGGCGGCAGCAGGCTGACCTCCAGGCCCTGCCAGCGTCCGCTCAGGTAGGTGGCGTAGGCGCGCTCGGGCGGCGCGGCGTCGGCCGCCAGCGCCTGGTAGGCGGGGCAGGTGTCGATGTCCAGGCTGGCCACGCGGGCGGCGCAGCGGACCAGTTCGGCACGGGCCAGCAGGTCCAGCCGGCCGGTGCTGGCGATGTCGGCGCGGGCGCGGGTGAACTCGGCGTTGGCCACCCGGTCGTTGCCGACCAGGTAGGCCTGCACCGCCTCGCGCAGTGCGCCCTGAGCGCTGAGTTGCCATTCGGCGGGCGGCGGGCCACTGGCACAGGCGGTGAGCAGCGCCACCAGAGCGAACGGCGCAAGGTGACGAAGGTTCATGGCAGCTTCACCTCGGCATCGCGTGAAAACGGCCATTTGCGGTTGATCTCCAGCACCAGCCCATCGACCCGGCGCAAGCTGGTCTCGACCTGCGCCCGCAGCGCGCCGAGGTCGGCGGTGGCCGCGGTGGTGTTGCTGGCGATCTTCTGCGCCTCGGCCAGCACGGCATTGACCTGTTGCAGGCTGGCGCGCACGTCGGTCAGCACCCCGTTGAGCTGTTTCACCGTGGCCTGGGTGTCGTCCATCAGGCCCTGTTTGCCAAACACGCGCTGGTCGGTCTTGGCGAGCAGCGCGTTGGCGCGCTCCAGCGTGACAAGGATCTGTTTCGCATTGGCGTCGCCGCCCATCACCGCGCCCAGCGCGCCGTAGCGGCCCTTGAAGCCGTCGGTCAGTGCCTGCACGTTGCCCAGGCTGGCGTTCAGGCTGGACTCGCTGGCCGTCATGCGTTCGAGGTTTTCCACCAGCGTGCGCACCACGCCCACCACACGGGGGATTTCGGCCGCCACGTCGCCCACCAGCACCGCACGCTCGGCGCCGTCGGGCAGCAAGGGGTCGGTGAGGATGCCGCTGTAGGCGCGCAGCTTGGTGTCCCCCACCAGGCCGCGTTCCATCGTGAAGATGCTGGACATGCGCAGCCAGCGCGCGTCCTTGCTGGCCACGTCGATCACGATGCGGGCCTTGCCGTCGTTGGCCAGTTCCACCTGCCGCACCCGGCCAATGGGGAAGCCCGAGAAGGTCAGGTCGAGGCCCACCGTCACGCCCTGCGCGTCGTCGGCGACCAGCACCAGGGTCTGGGTGCGCTCGAACACGCCGCGCGCGTACAGGATGTAGGTGACCGCCCCCACCACCAGCGTGACCACCAGCACCAGCATCAGCATGGCCTTGAGTTCCAGGTTGGCCACGCCGGGCGCGGCGTTCGGGTCGGGGGTGTCGGTCGGTTGGGTCATGGGGGGTTCAAATGTATTTCAGTGCCAACGAAGCGCCTTCGATCAGCACCAGCACCAGGAACAGCCGCACCGTGCCGCTGGGTGCCTTGCGGCCGCTGCGATCGCTGTGGGCGGTCCACAGCCGGGCTTGCAGGGCCGACGCCACCGGCACCACCGCCACCGCAATGCTGAACAGCGCGATCTTCAGCACAAAGCCGATGCCGGTGGCCGGGTCGAACACGCGGCCGACCATGCGGGTGTAGGCGGCAAAACCCCAGGGGGTGAAGCCGTAGACGTTGACATAGGCCAGCACCAGCGCCACCACGCTGCTGACCGCCGCCAGCGTGACCACCGAAAACACAGCCGCCACCACACGCGGCAGCAGTTCGGTGCGCACCAGCACGGTTTGGGCGTGGCGACCCGGTGCGTCGCTGCCCACCGGCAGGCTGGACAGGTCCGCCTCGGCGGCCATGGCGCCGCGCAGCACCACAAACAGCGCGGCCGAGAGGGGAATCAGCTCCAGCACCAGCACCCGCACCACCACGTCGAGCGCGTACTGCGACAGGCCGTAGCTTTGCGCGGTGACCACCACGATGCGGATCAGCACCAGGCTGATCAGCGCCGACAGCAGCGTGAACCACGGCAGCACACGCCAGGTGGTGGCCACCATCAGCCGCGCCATGGCCAGCCGGTTGGCCCGGTTGTAGGTGGACGGTGACAGCGCGGTGACCAGCGCCACCAGCCCGAAGTACAGCACGCCCCACCAGCTGCTGCCCCAGCGCCACATGCTGCCGCCCAGCGCGCTGACATTCAGGGGCGATGGCGGGGTGGATGGCATGGGCGAATGATAGCGAGCACAGGCCGCAGTGCCAGGGTGGCGGGTTGTCCTACAGCGCCTGGGCTTGCGGGCCGGCAGACCCGGCGCGCCCAAGCCCCTACATTGGATTCAAATGAAAAATGAACCCAGAAAGGCATCACCATGGCATTGCGCGCCTATGTGGTTGAAGACAACCCCACGATCCGGGAAAACCTGATCGACACTTTGGAAGAGCTGGCCCAGGTCAAAACCGTTGGCGAAGCCGAAAACGAGGCCGACGGCGCCCAGTGGCTGACCCGGCACACCGACCGCTGGGACCTGGCCATCGTCGACCTGTTCCTGAAAAAAGGCAGTGGCCTGGGTGTGGTGCAGGCGTGCCGCAAACGTTCACCCAAACAGGCGGTGATCGTGCTGAGCAACTACGCCACACAAGACATGCGCAAGCGCTGCCTGGCGCTGGGTGTGGACGCTGTGTTTGACAAGTCCAACCAGATCGAAGCGCTGGTGGACTTTTGCATCGCCCGCAGCCAGCAGCAAGCCGGCGCCTGAGACGGGGGTCCTAGCTGTTGAGCTGGCCCCACACTTTCTCCAGCCGCTTCACACTCACCGGCTGGGGCGTGCGCAGTTCCTGCGCAAAAAAACTCACCCGCAACTCCTCCAGCAGCCAGCGGAACTCCTGCATCCGCGCGTCCACCGCCCCTTTGCGTTCGGCCACCAACCGCCAGTAGCGCTGCTCCTGCGGGCGCAACTCGGCCAGTTTGGCGGCGTCGCGCGCCGGGTCGGCCCGGTATTTCTCCAGCCGCAAGGTCACTGCCTTCAGGTAACGCGGGCAGTGCTGCAGCTGCGCCCAGGGCGTCAGTGGCAAAAAGCGCTTGGGCATGAGTTTTTGCAGCTGCTGCATGGCGTCTGCGGTGGCCTCGGGCGCGTTTTTGGTGTCTTTGATTTTGCGCAGCGCGGTGGCGTATTCGGCCAGCACGGTGGCGGCCAGGCGGGCCACTTCGGTGGCAATCAGGGTCAGCCGGCCCCGGCCTTCGTCGAGGCGGCGCTTGAAGTCGGCCTCACCCGTGGGCAGTGGGTCGAGCAGGAAGGCGCGGTCCAGCGCCACGTCAATGATCTGGGCGCGCAGCTCTTCCTGCGTGCCGCCGCCAGTGTTGTCCGCCGCGCGGCCCACCAGCATGAAACTGACCGCCATTTTCTGCAGGTCGGGGATGTTCTTTTCCAGGTACTTCAGCGCGTCTTTCAGCTGCAGCGCAAACAGCCGGCGCAGCCCGGCGCGGTGGCGTGCGGCCGCCACCTCGGGCTCGTCAAACACCTCGATGCACACCGCGTCGCCCTGGTTGGTCAGCGCCGGAAAGCCGATCAGCGTTTGCCCGCCCTTTTTGATTTCCATCAGCTCCGGCAGCTCGCCAAAGGTCCAGGCGGTGTAGCGTTGTTCTGCCTTGGCCGCTGCAGGGGCGGTGTGGTTTGCTTCTTTTTTTGTAGCTGAATCACCAGGCTTCACTAGGGCTTGAGGCCGATTTGACTCTAAATTGGCCGAAACGGGCTCGTTGCGGGCCACTTTGAGCCCCGCCAGGGCCTGAAACGCCCCCCGGGCCTGCGCGCCCAGCTCCGCCTTCAGCGCGCCGAGGTTGCGGCCCGTGCCCAATTGGCGGCCATGCTCGTCCACCACGCGGAAGTTCATGAACAGGTGGGCTTGCACCATGTCGAGCTTGAAGTCGGCGCGCTTCACGTCGAGCGAGGTGGCGGCACGCACGATTTTCAGCAGCGCGTCGGTCAGGCTGCCGTGGCCAAACAGCTCGGGCACGCTCAGCTCGCCAGCAATGCGAGTGGCGCTGTCGGGCAGCGGCACGAAGCGCGAGCGCGGCTTCTGGTGCAGGCTTTTCAGGAGCGCCAGCACCTTGTCGCGCAGCATGCCGGGCACCAGCCATTCGCAGCGCTCGTCGTTCACCTGGTTCAGCACAAACAGTGGCACGGTGACGGTGAGGCCGTCTTTCGCGTCACCGGGTTCGTGCAGGTACTCGGCCGCGCAGTCCACGCCGCCGAGCCGCACGGTCTTGGGGAAGGCGCTGGTGGTGATGCCGGCGGCCTCGTGGCGCATCAGCTCGTCGCGGGTCAGCAGCAGCAACTGGGGGTTGGCTTTGGCCGCGTCTTTGTACCAGCGCTCGAAGCTGGCGCCGCTGTACACGTCGGCCGGCACATGCTGGTCGTAGAAGGCGTAGATCAACGCGTCGTCCACCAGCACGTCTTGCCGGCGCGACTTGTGCTCCAGCTCCTCCACCTTGGCGATCATTTTCTGGTTGGCAGCCAGGAAGGGCAACTTGGTGTCCCAGTTGGCGCCGGCCAGCGCCTCGCGGAGGAAGACCTCGCGCGCGCCCTGCGGGTCCACCCGACCAAAGTTCACACGCCGGCCGTTGTAGACCACCAGGCCATACAGCGTGGCCCGCTCCAGCGCCACCACCTCGCCCGCCTTCTTTTCCCAGTGCGGCTCCAGCAGCTGTTTTTTCAGCAAATGCCCACCCACCTGCTCGAGCCAGACCGGGTCGATGTTGGCGATGCCGCGGCCAAACAGCCGGGTGGTTTCCACCAGCTCGGCGGCCACAATCCAGCGCCCCGGCTTCTTGGCCAGGTGCGCGCCGGGGTGGCGGTAGAACTTGATGCCGCGGGCGCCGAGGTAGACGTCTTCGTCGTCCAGCTTGCAGCCGATGTTGCCGAGCAGGCCGGCCAGCATGGACAAATGCAGTTGCTCGTAGCTGGCCGGGGCGGTGTTGAGCCGCCACTTGTGCTCGGCCACCACGGTGTGCAGCTGGCTGTAGATGTCGCGCCACTCGCGCACCCGGCGGATGCTGACAAAGTTCTGCCGCAGCAGCTGCTCGTACTGGCGGTTGCTGAGCTTGTGCTCGGTGCCGTGACCACCACGCGACTTGTCCAGCCAGTCCCACAGCTTCAGGTAGCCGCTGAACTCGCTTTTGTCGTCGTCAAACTTGGCGTGCGCCTGGTCGGCCTGGGCCTGCATGTCCATCGGGCGGTCGCGCACGTCCTGCACGCTCAGGGCGCTGGCGATCACCAGCACCTCGTCGAGCGCGCTGCGCTCGCGGGCTTCCAGAATCATCCGGCCGACGCGCGGGTCGAGCGGCAGTTTGGCCAGTTCCTGGCCAACGCCAGTGAGTTCGTTGGCGTCGTCCACCGCGCCGAGTTCGGCCAGCAGCTGGTAACCGTCGGCGATGGCCCGGCCCGACGGGGCCTCGATGAACGGGAATTGCGACACGTCGCCCAGGTGCAGCGACTTCATCCGCAAGATCACCCCGGCCAAAGAGCTGCGCAGGATTTCCGGTTCGGTGAAGCGTGGCCGGCCGGCAAAGTCTTTTTCGTCGTACAGGCGGATGCAGATGCCGTCGGCCACCCGGCCGCAACGGCCGGCGCGCTGGTTGGCGGCGGCCTGGCTGATCGGCTCCACCAGCAACTGCTCCACCTTGCTGCGAAAGCTGTAGCGCTTCATGCGCGCGGTGCCGGCGTCGATCACGTAGCGGATACCGGGCACGGTGAGCGAGGTCTCTGCCACGTTGGTGGCCAGCACGATGCGGCGGCCGGTGTGGCCTTCAAAAATGCGGTCCTGCTCGGGCTGCGACAGCCGGGCAAACAGCGGCAGCACCTCGGCGTTGCGCATCACCGGCTGGTGGCTCAGGTGCTTGCGCAGGTGGTCGGCGGCTTCGCGGATTTCGCGCTCGCCGGGCAGGAAGACCAGGATGTCACCGCCGTTGTGCACGTCGCGCCAGAGTTCGTCCACACCGTCGGCAATCGCGTCGTTCAGGTCGAACTCGCGGCTTTCCTCGAACGGCCGCCAGCGCTGCTCCACCGGGAACATCCGGCCGGACACCATGATCACCGGCGCCGGGCCATTGCGCGAGGCAAAGTGCCGCGCAAACCGGTCGGCGTCGATGGTGGCCGAGGTCACCACCACCTTCAAATCCGGCCGGCGCGGCAAGATTTCGCGCAGGTAGCCGAGCAGGAAGTCGATGTTCAGGCTGCGCTCGTGCGCCTCGTCGATGATGAGGGTGTCGTAGGCTTTCAGCAGCGGGTCGGTCTGCGTTTCCGCCAGCAAAATGCCGTCGGTCATCAGCTTCACCGACGCGTCGCGGCTCAGCCGGTCCTGGAAACGCACCTTGAAGCCCACCACGTCGCCCAGCGGCGTTTTCAGCTCCTCGGCAATGCGCTTGGCCACGGAGCTGGCGGCAATCCGGCGTGGCTGGGTGTGGCCGATCAATCGCCCCTTGCCGGGTGGCGCGTTCAGCTTGCCGCGCCCCATGGCGAGCGCGATCTTGGGCAGCTGGGTGGTTTTGCCCGAGCCGGTTTCGCCGCAGACGATGACCACCTGGTGCGCCGCGATGGCGTCCATGATCTCTTGGCGTTTGCCCGATACCGGGAGCGACTCTGGAAATTCGATGTGCAAAGGGGAAGGCATTGGGGCGCCATTATCGGCGGCAGGCCCCTTGGCCACGGGCCAGTGCCCTTGCGCGGCGAGCGGCACAATCGGGCCATGCTTGTTCACCCTCTCGCCACAGGGCTCCTGAGCCTGGCCACGCTGCTGCTCTGCACCCCGCTGCAAGCCGCCCCGTTGCTGCGCTGCCAGCTCACCTACGCCGGCAGCACCCAGTTGTTGGAAGCTACGCCGGTGGCCGACCCCTACCGCGTGCGCTCGGTGGGTGTTGGCGGGCGTTTCCGTTTCAAGGCGGTGGTGGTGGGGACGGCGAGCCAGGTCGATTACGTCAAGCTCTACGCCTACCTGGAAACAAAGCAGCAGCCGGTGCTGGTGCAGCAGGCCACCTACCTGCCCCCGTTTGCCACAGGCCAAACGCTCACCGGCCAGCAGTTTCTCTACGCCGGGCCGGTGGAGCGTGAACTGCAGTACAACTGCAGCCTTTCCGGGATGGCCCCATGAAACGCTGGCTGAGCCAAGTGGGCCTGTGGTGCGCCGCCAGCCTGTGCTGCCTGGCCCCTGCCTCGGGCCAGCAGGCGCCGGTGACGCTGGTGTTTGCCGGCGACATCGTGCTGGACGACACGGCGGGCGCCTTGATCCAACGCGGGCAAGACCCGTTCGCCGGCTTCGCCAGGCTGTTCAAACAGGCCGACATCCGCGTGGGCAACCTGGAGTGTGTGGTGGCCACCACCGGCTCGGCGGGCGACAAAAACTACACCTTCCGCGCCCACCCGCGTGTGCTGCCGGTGCTCAAACGCCACTTCGACGCGGTGGCGCTGGCCAACAACCACTCCGGCGACTACGGGCGAACCGCGTTTGCCGAGATGTTGCGCCTGCTGCCCCGGGCCGGACTCGGCCACTTTGGCGGCGGGATGAACCTGAAAGAAGCCCACACACCGCTGATCGTCGAACGCAAGGGCTTGCGCATCGCGCTGCTGGGCTACAACGAGTTCATGCCCCGCAGCTTCGAGGCCGACGCCGACGCACCCGGCAGCGCCTGGAGCGAAGACGAACAGGTGGTGGCCGACATCCGCGCCGCGCGCACTGTTCACCGGGCCGATCTGGTGATCCCGGTGATGCACTGGGGCTGGGAAAACGAGCCGCTGGCCAATGCCCGCCAACGCCAGCTGGCCCGCAAGATGATCGACGCCGGCGCCGACGCGGTCATTGGCGGCCACCCGCATGTGACACAAGACATCGAGCACCACCGTGGCAAGCCCATCGTCTACAGCGTCGGCAACTTTGTGATGAAGGAAACCGACAACGACCGCCAGCGCGTGGGCTGGGTGCTGCGCCTGCGGCTGGACGCCCAGGGCGTGCAGGCCTTTGACACGCGTGTGGCCCGGATCGACCTGCGCGGCATCCCACGGCCAGACCTGTCGGTGCCAAGTCCCTGCTGGCAGCGCGGCGACGCCCAGGTGGGGCAGTGCCGGAACCCCGATTAGCGCCCCCTGCAGGCGCTACACTTTCCTCACCCTTTTTTGACACCCTGCCCCGCCCGACCACCCACCGCCCATGTCCGCTGTTTTCAACTTCACCTTCGTGCCGTGGTTCCGCTCGGTCGCGCCCTACATCCACGCGCACCGGGGCAAGACCTTTGTCGTCGGCGTGGCCGGTGAGGCGATTGCTGCGGGCAAGCTACCGCACCTGGCGCAAGACTTGGCGCTGATCCAGAGCATGGGCGTGAAGATCGTGCTGGTGCACGGCTTCCGGCCACAGGTGAACGAGCAGCTCAAGGCCAAGGGCCACGCGGCCAAATACTCCCACGGCATGCGCATCACCGACGAGGTGGCGCTGGACTGCGCGCAAGAGGCCGCTGGCCAGCTGCGCTACGAGATTGAGGCGGCGTTCAGCCAGGGCCTGCCCAACACCCCCATGGCCGGTGCCACGGTGCGGGTGATTTCGGGCAACTTCATCACCGCCCGGCCGGTGGGCATTCTGGACGGGGTGGACTTCCAGCACTCCGGCCTGGTGCGCAAGGTGGACGTGGCCGGCATCCAGAAAACCATCGACCTCGGCGCGATGGTGCTGCTGTCGCCCTTCGGCTTCTCACCGACCGGCGAGGCCTTCAATTTGTCCATGGAAGAAGTGGCGACCTCGGTGGCGATGGCGCTGCAGGCCGACAAGCTGATCTTCCTGACCGAAATCCCTGGCATTTTGCAGAGCCCCACCGAGCCAGCCGGCGACGACAACCCGATCGACACCGAACTGCCACTGGCCGCGGCCGAGAAGCTGCTGGCCAGCCTGCCGCCAGCCCA
Organism: Pseudomonadota bacterium; assembly: GCA_040384665.1. Lineage (GTDB taxonomy): Bacteria > Pseudomonadota > Gammaproteobacteria > Burkholderiales > Burkholderiaceae_C > PCRC01. Next base: position 8,995 of record JAZKIY010000015.1, on the reverse strand, counting down.
CCAGCCCAGCGACACCGCGTTCTACCTGCAGCACTGCGTGAAAGCCTGCAAGGGCGGCGTGGAGCGCAGTCACATCCTGCCGTTTGCACTCGACGGCGCGCTGCTGCTCGAAATCTACGTGCACGACGGCATTGGCACCATGGTGATCGACGAGAAACTCGAAGAGCTGCGCGAGGCCACGCCCGACGACGTGGCCGGCATCCTGCAACTCATCGAGCCGTTCGAGAACGACGGCACCCTGGTCAAGCGCAGCCGCACCGAGATCGAACGCGACGCCAGCAACTACACCATCATCGAGCACGACGGCGTGATCTTTGGCTGCGCCGCCCTCTACCCCTACCCCGAAGCCAAAACCGCCGAGATGGCCGCACTCACCGTGTCGCCCCAAAGTCAGAGCCAGGGCGACGGCGAACGGCTGCTGAAGCGCGTGGAACAACGCGCCAAAGCCATGGGCCTGCAGAGCATTTTTGTGCTCACCACCCGCACCAAACACTGGTTCATCAAGCGCGGCTTTGTGCTGATGGAACCCGAGTGGCTGCCAGAGGCCCGCAAGCGCAAGTACAACTGGGACCGCAAAAGCCTGGTGCTGGTGAAGAAGCTGGGCTAGCAACCAAGGGCGCCTTGTCCTACACCGCCAGGCCCTCCGGCGGCCTATGCTGAAAGCGGTTGCGTGAGGCCTGTTGCCTGCGCCCTTTCACGCAGGGAACCGCCCGATGGACACACAGCTCAGCCCACCCCCTGCGCCAGCTTGTACCGCCCACAAGCCGGCCACGCGGCACGTGCCTCGTGCCATCACCGTCGCGTGGGCCACCCACCTCGATGAGGTTCGGCAGGCCCAACGCCTGCGGCACCGCGTGTTTGCCGACGAGCTGGGCGCACGCTTGTCCACCCCGCTGGCCGGGCATGACATCGACCGCTTCGACGACTTCTGCGAGCACCTGCTGGTGCGCGATGCCGCCACGCAAACGGTGGTTGGCACCTACCGGGTGCTGACGCCAGCGCAGGCCCGGCGTGCCGGGGGTGGTTACTGCGACACCGAATTTGACCTCACGCCACTGCACCACCTGCGCCCGCGCATGGTGGAACTGGGCCGCAGTTGCGTCCACCCGAACCACCGCCACGGCGCCATCGTCCTCGCGCTGTGGCGCGCGCTGGCCGAGTTCGCGCTGCGCAACCGGCTGGACACCATGGTCGGTTGCGCCAGCATCCCGATGCAGCACAACGGTGTGTCGGGCGGCCAAGCGGCGGCCAGCATCTGGCACCAGCTCCGCCAACACCACCTCGCGCCACCGGAACACCAGGTCCAGCCGCGCCTGCCGCTGCCGGTCCATGGGCTGGCGCTGGCACAGGACGTTGCACCGCCCCCGCTGGTCAAGGGCTACCTGCGCCTCGGCGCCCGTGTGCTTGGCGCGCCGGCCTGGGACCCCGACTTCAACACCGCCGACCTGCCCATGCTGATGCACATGGCCGATCTGCCGGCCCACTACCGGCGCGGCCAGACCCATGCCTAAATGCCACGCAGCGGAGACGTTTGTCAACGCGAGCCTGGCGCCCGCCGCCGTGGTGCCGCGCAGTGCACTGGAGCGCATGCCCAAGTGGCTCATCTGCGTGCCGCTGACACTGCAATGGCTGTGGCTGGCGCTGCGCCATGGCAGCAGCACCCTGCCCTCTGTCGCCAACCCGGCCATCACAGCCGGTGGTTTGGTGGGCGAAGGCAAGCTGGAGTACTTCCGCGCCATGGGGCCGGTCGCCCAGGCCGCCACAGCCGTGCACTGCGCCATCGACGCGGGGCTTGCCACGCCCACCATGACGCTGCAACAGACGCTGACCAACGCGGGGCTGGCCTTTCCGCTGATCGCCAAACCCGACCTCGGCATGTGTGGCCATGGCGTTCGGCTGGTAGCCGATGCGCAGGCCCTCGACGCCTACGTCAGCGCATTCCCGGCCGGGCACACCATCGTGCTGCAGGAGTACCTGCCACACAGTGGTGAGGCTGGCATTTTTTACGCACGCCACCCGGACCAACCCCAGGGCGAGATCATCGGACTGGCCCTGCGCCACTTCCCGAGCGTGACCGGCGATGGCGTCTCCAGCATGGCGCAACTGGTCGCGGCCGACCCACGCGCCCAGCGCCTGCTGGGTCGGCCAGACCACGAGTGTGTGTACGACGGCCGCGTGGTGCCGCCCCTGGGCCAGGTGGTGCGGCTCGCCACCATTGGCTCCACCCGCGTTGGGGGCTTGTACCGCGACGGCGGGCGCTGGATCACCCCCGCCCTGACGGCGGCCATCGACGCCATTGCGCGGGACATGCCAGACTTTCACTTCGGCCGCTTCGACGTGCGCTTTGCCAGCCTGGCCGAACTGGGCCAGGGCCGGGCGTTCAAGATCATGGAGGTCAACGGCGCGGGCTCGGAAGCGATTCAGGCCTGGGACCCGGACACCCCGCTGCGCACGGCTTTTCGAACCATCTTTGCCAAACAGGCGCTGCTGTTTGCGGTCAGCGCCGCCAACCGCCGCCGAGGGCACCGCCCCATTGGCCTGTTGCGCCTGGCGCAACTGCATGGCATGCAACTGCAGTTGCTGAAACGTTACCCGCCCTCCAACTAGGCCGGTTCACCCTGTTTTTTCCAAGGAGACACCATGACCCGACTTTCAACCTTTTGTCTGTGCGCTGTGGCATTCGCAACCATCGGCCTGGTGGGCTGCAACAAGGCCATAGAGCCCGCCGCGCCAGCGAATGTGGCGCCACCGATGGCTCCGCCCCAGGCCGCCAGCAGCGCCGCCATACCGGTTCCCGATTCGTCGGCCGTCATGAACAACCGCAGCAAGGAAGCCACCACAGCGTTGCCCGTGCCTGGGCAGAACAATGACCATTCGTCGCCCGAGATCCAGAAGTCGTCCTCCGCGCCGGCCAGCACCACACCGCGCTGAGACCACTCGGCGAATGCCGCGGTCTTTTACCCAGCGCCCTTGACGACCACCAAACCAACCGCCGCAATGCGGTCGCACTGGCTGTACACCGGCCGGTCCAGTTCTTCACCGAACACATCGGGATCGATCTCGCGGTAGTGCCAGTCGCAACGCGCGGCGTTCAGCGCGGGCGCCAGTTCGGCAATGAACGGGTCCACGCCCTGAACGATGGCCACACCGGTGTACAGCACCAACCGGCCGCCGGGGCGCAAACGCTGCAATGCTTCCCGGGCAATGCGCACACTGAGTGCGCGGCCCAGTCCGTCGCCGCCGTGCCGGTAAGCGCGCAACGTGTCGTCCACCAAATAGGGCGGGTTCGACACGATGAGGTCAAAGTCCCCGGTCACCGACGCCAGCGCATCGCCCAGTGCCAGTTCGGCCTGCACACCGGCTGCGGCGGCATTGATGGCCGCGTAACGCAACGCCAGCGGGTTGATGTCGTTCAACGCGGTGGCCGCACCGGCACAGAGGTGGGTCGCCAGCAGGCCGCCGGCTCCGCTGCCACAACCAATGTCCATCACACGCCAACCATGGCGCTGAGCCGGCGGCGGCAGGCTGTCGCGGATCAAACCGGCGAAGCGGTAGGTGTCGGGGCCGAAGAACACCGCATTCCCGGCCTCGGTGGGGAATGACGAGTGCAGGTACAACCGGCCCTCCAGGCTGGCCACCCGCACCGCGCTGCGGCATGCACGGCCCTGCTGCTGCAGCACACCCGCCTGTTGCATCAACGCCAGAACAGGCGGCGCCAACAGCGCGGCATTGAACGGCAGGTTCCAGCCAAACACGTCGCGCAACGAGTCCGCCAATGCCCCGTTGCGCTGCTGCAGCACGCGCTGGTGCGTCAACGGGGTGGGGGTCACAAACTGGTAGCCGCTGTCGCGCAGGGTGCCAAGCAGGCCCACCAGCGCCTGGTCTGGCGGCGCCATCCCCTCAGTGCAGGTGAACGGCATGCTGCAGTTCGCGGCTGTAGCGTTCAAAACAGCGCTGACCGGACAGCAACCGCATCAGCGCGCCTTCGGCGAGGAAACGCGCGCACGACGGGTCTTGCGCAACCAGCGGCCGGATGATTTCCTTGAGCCACTGGCGGGCGTGCGATTTGTCGAGCGCGGCGTGCAGGTCGAAGTAGGCGCGCATCTGGCCATTCAGCCCCAGCCGGCGCATGCCGGTGGAGACTTTCTCAACCCGCCCCGGAGCGGTCAGTTCCACCACCCCCAAAGCACCGAGCGACTGGTAGGCGTAGCGCCGCGTGGTGGCCAGGCCCAGCATCAGGTTGCTCAGGGCCAGCGACTCCCAGACCGTGGTGGCGATGGTTGGCTGCAGGCCCAGCGCCTGCACCATGTTGTCGAGCATCAGGCCGTGCATGCCTTTTTCCCGGCCATGGCCCATTTCGTCCCAGTAGTTGCGGGCGCATTCCAGCTTGGCCTGGACCGGCAGCTTCACCTGGGTGTAGGCCACCAAATCGTCAAAACCAGCTTCGCCTGCGGCCTCCTGCGTCAGAAACCAGCGCATCTGCGGCATCGTTGCCTGCGTGGCCAGCCAATCGAACAATGGATGCCGCTGGCCGGGGCCATCGACCAACAGTTGCTCAAACCAGGCCACAAACGCGTCGGTGTCCAGCCCGTCGGGCGGGAGACGGTGCGCCACCTCCTGCCGCAGCGCTTCCAGAAAGTGGCCTTCCTCAAGCCGAAAAGACAGGTCTTCGCGCAGCCGGGCTTCCCAGTCCGCCGACGGAACCGCCACCGCCACCCGACCCAGGTTGAACTGCGCCAGGCGGCGGTGGAAGGCCAAGGGGTTGTCCAGCCACAGCGCTGCTGCGGTTGGCAATCCCTTGGATGCATGGCGCGGCGCGCCTATGGAAGCGAGATGGGTTTGCATGCCCCATTGTGGGACGGTACCGGCCCCTTCGGTGTAGGACAAGTGCCGCATGCGGCACCGGCGCTAAGCCGTGGTCCGCCGGGCGAGCAGCAGCGCCAGAGCGAGCAGCGCAATGGCCGCAAAGCTCACAAACGACCAGTTGGCAATGCTGCCACCGAGGAAGGTCCAGTCGATCTTGGTGCAGTCGCCACTGCCCTTGAAGATCATCGGAATGGCGCGTTGCAGCGGGAAGGTTTCGATCATCCCGTAAAAGTCTCGGCCGCAGGTGGCGATCTCAGGCGGGTACCACTGCAGCCAGCTCTGGCGCGCGGCGACAAAGGCGCCGAAACCGGCGCTGAGCAACAGCAGCAGCCCGGCGCCGATCTGCAAACCTTTTGCCCTTGTAGCCGCCGCCAAACCTGCCAGCACCGCGACAACCACCAGCGCGTAACGCTGCACGATGCACATCGGGCAGGGCTCCAGCCCCACCACGTGCTGCAGGTACAGGCCAAAGGCCAGCATGGCCACACACACGAGGCCGATCAGCGCAAACACACGGCGCGGGGCCGTGGTGATCCAGGTCAACAACATCCCATCTCCTGATGGGCGGCCACCAACTTGGGTCAGACCGCCGTTTCCACAAACACGCGGGCGTGGCGCGGTGTCACCACCAGCGTTTCGCCCTCGCGGAAGCCCGCGTCCCGGTATTGTTGCGCAGGAATCTGGGCCTCGATCAGTTTGTTGGCAGCATCCTCACCCGACGGCAGGTCATCCACCGGGACCAGTTCCAAGCGGGCGATCGGGCCAATGACGATGGCGCGGCTGAGCTGCACGACGATGCCGCGCGAGCGGCCAGCACCGTCGAGCTGCTGGCCAGGCGAGTAACGCTCGATGTCGAAGTCGTGCGGGCGCACGAAGGCGGTGGCCTTGGCATCCTGCGCACCGCTGTGCTCGGGCGCGTCCAGGCGCATGCCTTCGAGGTGCACTTCGCCCTCGTGGGCGCGGCCATGGAACAGGTTGACGTCGCCCAGAAAACCGTAGACAAACGGGCTGGCCGGGTGGTCCCAGACGTCTTGGGGCGAACCCACCTGCTCGATCTGGCCCTTGTTGATGACCACCACGCGGTCGGCCACTTCCAGCGCCTCTTCCTGGTCGTGGGTCACGAAGATGCTGGTCACGTGCAACTCGTCGTGCAGGCGGCGCAGCCAGCGGCGCAGCTCCTTGCGCACCTTGGCATCCAGCGCGCCAAAGGGCTCGTCGAGCAGCAGCACCTTGGGCTCCACCGCCAACGCACGGGCCAGCGCAATGCGCTGGCGCTGGCCACCGGAGAGCTGCGACGGGAAGCGGTCGGCCAACCAGTCGAGCTGCACCAGGTTCAGCAGGTCATGCACCTTTTGTTTGATCACCGCGTCGCTCGGGCGCTGGCTGCGCGGCTTGACCCGCAGGCCAAAGGCCACGTTCTCGAACACCGTCATGTGGCGGAACAGCGCATAGTGCTGGAACACGAAACCCACCTGCCGCTCGCGCACGTGCACGTCGGTGGTGTCTTCGCCCGAGAAATGGATGCTGCCGGCGTCGGCCACTTCCAGCCCGGCAATGATGCGCAGCAGCGTGGTCTTGCCACAGCCCGAGGGGCCGAGCAGCGCCACCAGTTCGCCGGAGTCGATGTTCAGGTTGACGTCGCGCAGGGCCTGGAAGTCGCCAAAGCGTTTGTTGACGTTGCGGATTTCGATGCTCATGTTGTGCTTTCAATCAGTGCGGTGGGGCGCTCGGGCGGAACATCGGCAGCGGCTTTCATCTCACGTTCGTGCCGCCACTCCACCACCGACTTGATGACCAGTGTCACCAGCGCCAGCAAGGCCAGCAACGAGGCCACGGCAAACGCGGCCACCGACTGGTATTCGTTGTACAAAACTTCCACGTGCAGCGGCATGGTGTTGGTCTGGCCACGGATGTGGCCCGACACCACCGACACCGCGCCAAACTCGCCCATGGCCCGTGCGTTGCAAAGAATCACGCCGTACAGCAGGCCCCACTTGATGTTGGGCAGCGTCACGTGCCAGAAGGTCTGCCAGCCGGTGGCGCCCAGCACAATGGCGGCCTGCTCCTCGTCGTTGCCCTGCGCCTGCATCAGCGGGATCAGTTCGCGAGCGATGAACGGGAAGGTCACGAAGATGGTGGCCAGCACAATGCCGGGCACGGCAAAAATGACCTTGATGTCGTGCGCCTGCAGCCAGGGGCCGAACCAGCCCTGCGCGCCGAACATCAGCACGTAGATCAGGCCCGCCACCACCGGCGACACCGAGAACGGCAAGTCCACCAGGGTGGTCAGCAGCGACTTGCCGCGGAACTCGTACTTGGCAATGCACCAGGCAGCCGCCACGCCAAACACCAGGTTCACCGGCACCGCGATCAGCGCGGTGATGAAGGTGAGCTTGATGGACGACAACGCATCGGGCTCCTGCAAAGCCACCCAGTAGGCGTCAAACCCCTTGCGCAAGGCCTCGGCGAACACGGCTGCCAGCGGCAGCACCAGGAACAGCGCCATGAACAACAGCGCGGTGCCGATCAGCGTGTAGCGGACCCAGGTGGCTTCGGTGGTACCGGCGCTCTTGCGGCGCACAGTGTTGGCAGCCTGGCTCATTTCGGCGCCTCCGTGAACTTGCGCTGCCAGGCCTGCAGCCCGTTGATCAGCAGCAGCAGCACGAACGAGATCACCAGCATCACCAGCGCCACGGCGGTGGCGCCGGCGTAGTCGTACTGTTCCAGCTTGCCGATGATGATGAGCGGCGTGATTTCGGACACCAGCGGCACGTTGCCAGCAATGAAGATCACCGAACCGTACTCGCCAATGGCGCGGGCAAAAGCCATGGCAAAACCGGTCAGCAGCGCCGGCAGGATGGACGGCAAAATGACTTTCACAAAGGTCTGCAAGCGCGTGGCACCCAGGCAGGTGGCCGCCTCTTCCAGCTCTTTTTCAGCGTCTTCCAGCACGGGCTGCACCGTGCGCACCACGAACGGCAGCCCGATGAAGATCAGCGCGATCACGATGCCGGCGGGTGTGAACGCGAGCTGGATGCCCAGCGGTTCCAGGTACTGGCCCACCCAGCCGTTGCCGGCCAGCAGCGCGGTGAGCGAGATGCCGGCCACGGCGGTGGGCAGCGCGAACGGCAGGTCCACCAGCGCATCCACAATCTTCTTGCCGGGGAACTGGTAGCGCACCAGCACCCAGGCCACCAGCAGGCCAAACACGAGGTTGACGACAGCGGCCAGCAGCGAGGCGCCAAAGGTGAGTTTGTAAGAAGCCACCACGCGGGGCGAGCTGATGGCGGCCCAGAACTGGTCCAGCGTCAGCGTGAAGGTTTTGAACACCAGGGCCGACAGCGGGATCAGCACGATCAGGCTGAGGTACACCAGTGTGTAGCCCAGCGTGAGGTTGAAGCCGGGCAGCACGTTGTTGCTGCCGCGCCGGCTCCCCGGCGCCGCGACAGGGGCCGGGGGGGTCAGGACTGCGGTGGACATTACTTGACGGTGTAGAGCTTGTCGAACTGACCGCCGTCGTTGAAGTGCACTTTCTGCGCTTCACTGAGCGAGCCAAAGTACTTGGCCACGGTGAACTGCTGGATCGGCTTGAAGGTGCTGGCGTATTTCTTCAGCACCGTGGGCGAACGCGGCCGCAGCGCGTGTTTGGCGGCAATCTCCTGCCCCTCTTCGGAATAGAGGTAGTCCAGGTAGGCCTTGGCCAGCTCGGCCGTGCCCTTCTTGGCCACGGTGCGCTCGACCACCGCCACCGGGTTCTCGGCCACGATGCTGGACGACGGGTACACCGCGTCGACCTTGCCAGCGCCGAACTCGCGGTCGATGGAGACCACCTCCGACTCGAACGTGATCAGCACGTCGCCGATGTTGCGTTGCAGGAAGGTGCTGGTCGCGTCGCGGCCGCCCTTGCCGAGCACCGGCACGTTTTTATAGAGCTTGCCGACGAATTCAGCGGCCTGGGCTTCGGTACCGCCCTTCTCGCGCACCGAGCCCCAGGCGGCCAGGTAGGCATAACGGCCGTTGCCACCGGTCTTGGGGTTGACCACCACCACCTGCACGCCGGGCTTGACCAGGTCGTCCCAGTCCTTGATGCCCTTGGGGTTGCCATTGCGCACCAGGAACAGCATGGTCG
>JAZKIY010000014.1:0-102229 GCA_040384665.1 Pseudomonadota bacterium | reverse complement strand
CCGCCTGCGCGACGCGCTGCGCCAAGACCGCGCCCGCGTGCAGTTCGGCACCATCTCCAAGTTCGGTCTGATGGAAATGAGCCGCCAGCGCCTGAAGCCGGCGCTGAGCGAAGGCGCCTCCATCCCCTGCCCGCGCTGCGGTGGCTCTGGCCACATCCGCGACACCGAAAGCTCGGCACTGCAGATCCTGCGCATCATCCAGGAAGAGTCGATGAAAGACAGCACCGCCTCGGTGCTGTGCCAGGTCCCGGTGGAAGTGGCCTCGTTCCTGCTGAACGAGAAACGCTCGGAGATCGCCAAGATCGAACTGAAGCAGCGCATCAACGTGCTGATGGTGCCCAACAAGACGCTGGAAACCCCCAACTACAAGCTGGAACGCCTGAAACACGACGACCCACGCCTCGACAACATCGACGCCAGCTACAAGCTGGCCGAAGAAGTCGAAGACCCGACCACCGTCACCCGCCGCAGCCAGGAACGCAGCAACAAGCAAGAGCCGGTCATCAAAGGCGTGTTGCCCGACGCACCGGCCCCGCAGGCGGCGCCCCGCGCAGAAGCGGCTGCACCACGTGCGGCGGCCCCGGTTGCAGCACCTGTGGCCCCCAAGGCACCCGTTGCCGCACCGGCAGAGACGGGCTTTTTTGGCTGGGTCAAGGGGTTGTTCGGCATCACGCCCGCAGCAGCACCCGCACCGGCCCCTGCAGTGCCAGAGAAAAAGGAAGGCCGCCGGGACGGCCGCCCAGAACGCACCGAAGGCCGCGGCGAACGCGGTGGTGAGGGCCGTGGCGAGCGCGGCGAAGGCAACCGACGCGGTGGCCGGGGTGGCCGTGGCCGCGACGGCGAGCGAGGAGGCGACCGCCCCCCACGCGCTGAAGGTGCGGAACGTGGTCCACGCGCCGATGGTGCGGAACGGGCCGAACGCCCCCCCCGTGCCGAAGGCGAACGCGGCCCACGCAGCGAAATGGGCGCCCGCCCTGACGGCGGCGCCGAGCGCAGCAACGAAGGCCGCCGTGGACGCCAGGGCACGGACGGCGAGCCGCGCCGCGAACGGGGTGAACGCGGTGAGCGTGGCGAAGGCCGTCGCCCACCACGCGACGCAGAACAACGTGCCGCCATGCCCGTTGTCGCTACAGAAACGGAAGCAACACCGCTAGATTTGACAGGGGTTGACGGTCAAAACAATGTGCAAAATGCCCCACCAACTGGCGAAACGCGTGCAGAACGCCCAGCCGGCGAGCGCGGTGGCCGCCGCAGCCGTGGCGAACGCGGTGAGCGGGGTGAAGGCGGTGGCCGCCGTGAGCGCGGCGAGCGACCCGCGCCCGACGCGGCAGCCTCCACCAGCGGCGACAACGGTGAGGCCGTCACCGGCGACACCACCAGCCTGCTGGCCGGTGCGCCAGACCACGCGACCCATACCGACGGCGCGCCGGAAAACCTGCGCGAACGCCGCAGCCGCGACCGTTACGGCCGTGAACGGCGTGACCGCAACGACCGCGGTGAATCGAACGCCATTGCCGCTTCAGTCGACACCGCAGCCGCGGCAGACAGCGCGCCAGCAGCCGAATGGGTCAGCACCGAACCTGCCAACCTGGCAGCCGTGATCCTCGGTGCCGAAGCGGTGTTGGGTGGTGGTGTGCTGACAGCGACCGACACCGAACCTGCTGTTGCCGCGCCCGTGGCCGAGGCACCTCCTGCGCCCGCAGCGGCCCCTGTGGTACAGCCGGTGCAAGCCGCACCCGCCCCGGCGGCCCCTGCCGCTGCGGCGTACACGCTGCCGATGGACGCGCTTCAGCAGATTGCCCAGGGCTCCGGCCTGGAATGGGTGAACTCGGACGCGGCCAAAGTGGCCCAGGTGCAGGCCAGCATTGCCAATCAGCCAGCCCCCCTGCATGTGCCACGCGAACGGCCCGCGCTGGTGGTGGCCGACGACGGCCCACTGGTGCTGGTGGAGACCAAACGCGACCTGCGCCAGGTCACGTTGCCCTTTGACGGCACGCCGCCAGCCGCCTGAGCGGACCCGATGACCCGACACCCTGCGCTGGCCTGACCAGGTTCAGCGCGGGGCGGGCACCTCGAAAGCCAGCGTGATGAAGCGGCTTTCCCAGCGGTCGGGCCGCGTGGCGGACAGCGCCAGGTCGGTGCCGCGCAGAATCCATTGGCCACTGAACGGCACGGGTGCGCTGACGCGGCCCTGCCCGTCGGTCTGGCGCCAGATGCCGAAGCGCTGCCGCTCACTCACCAGCTCCACCGGGAAATCGGCCAGCGGCTGGCCATCCCGCAGCACCACAAAGGACAGCGTGGCCCCTGGCCGCACCTCGGCCGGTGGGGTCAGCAGCAGCGCGTCCATGCCCAGCGGGCTGGGCTCGGTGGCGGCGGTTGCCACACCGGCGGCCGGGGGCAGTTCAATCCGGACGTACTTGGTGTAGCTTTCATGCCAGGCCAGGCCGCGTTGCTGCAGGCTGGCCCAGGCTTGCTGCACCGCATCACTCGGGCGGATTTCACGGAAATACACGGCCACTTTGTCGGCCGGCAAAACCACCTCAAACGGTTTCAGTTGCGCCCAGCAGGTGCGTGCGGCCGAGCCATCGCGGGCGTTGCGCACGCGCATGACCAAGTGGGTGGCGGCTTCGGCGTCAGGCAGCAAGGCCAGTGGCTGGCCGCTGGCGCTGCGGCAAGCCGCCTCGGCCACGCTGATGGCCTGTGGGTTGAACTCCAGCACCGGGTAACGGTTGCCGGTACCCAGCGCGAGCCGGGTTGGGCCGCCCGTTTTGCTTGCGGGCAAAGGGCTGAACCAGGTGTCGTGCGCGTGGGCCCAGGGGCCATGCGCCATCAGCAACGCGAGCACCCAGTGGCGTGGAACTCGACCGGGAGGATGGGGCATGAACCAGCTTTCGTGTGGGGGCGCCAAGGCGATGCCCGACGATACCGCCTTTGCAACACCCCGGCCCTGCGGGGGTTGTGCCGGGCTTTCTAGACGCTGCCGGCGCGGCGCCATGCCTGCTGGGCGGCCGCGGTGTCGTCGCGCTGTTCGGCCAGGCGGGCCAGGGCTTGCCAGGCGCTGCGCTGGAAGTCGACGTCGTGCAGGTTGCTGGCCGCCTGGGTGAGCAGCTGCTGGGCCTTGCCCCACAGCTGCTGCTGCAGACAGGCAAAGCCGGCCAGGTACTGCAGCTTGGCGTCGCGCGGGTTGTTCTGCAGCGCGGTTTCTATCCGGGCCAGCCAAAGGCCGTCAAGCGGCGTGGCGGCGGCGCCAAACGCCGTCTCCAGCACCCGCACCAGCTTGAGTTGCTGGGCTTCGGCCAATGCGTCGGGCTGGGACACCATGCGCTCCCACACCGGCAGCAGCCACTGCTGTGCCTGCAACGCGTCGCCTTGCAGCGCCAGCAGGCGCTGGGCGGCGTGGATGGCCACGTCAGGCATCTGGCGCTCGGCGCTGTCGAGCTGCGCCCAGGCACTGTGCAGTTGGTTCGGGTCGTAGGCGGCACTGAGCAGATCGAGGGTGAGCCCGCGCACGATGCTTTGGGCGGCGCTGGTGGAAAACGCGCCGTGCTTGGCCAGCAGGCGGGCGGTGTCCAGCGCTTGGGGGGTGCGGCGTGCGAGCCGGGCGGCCTTGAGCTTGATGCGCAAGGCCAGCGTGCGGCGGTTGGCGCCCTGGGGGAGTTTGTCGAGCCAGTCGAGGGCGGCCTCGGCATCGCGGTTCACCAGCGCCCAGCGGGCGGCCGACAAAATGGCCGCCTCACGGGTTTCCTGCTCTTCGCGTGCGCTGGCAAAGCCCAGCGCCTGTTCGAGGTGGCTGTCGCGCGCGGTGGGGTCTTGCAACGACTGGGCGCTTTCTGCCGCCACCAGGTGGGCCAGCGATTGCAGGCGGTTGGTGTTGATGCGGCTGTGCCCACCCTCAACCAAGGCGGTGGCCTGGCTCAGCGTGCCCTGGGCCAGCTTGCGGGCGCGGATGAAGCGCCCCGCCAGTTGGTGCGACAACGCGTCCAGCAGCGCACCGTACATTGCACGCTCTTTTTGCTGGGTGCGCCAGCGCTGGGCCTGCCGGGGCAGGTTGAAGAGTGCCGACAGCGCCCGCAACGCGGTGTGCAGCAGCACAAAGGCGCCGAGCAGCAACAGCAGCACGAGGTTGAGCGACAGGTCCACCCGCCACGGCGGCCAGAACACGGTGACGGTGCTCTGGTTGTTGCCGGCAAAAAGGGCCAGCGCGGCGGCAATGCCAAACAGGGCCAGGAGCCAGAGGGCGGCGCGCATGCGGGCTCCTAGCGACCGGCTGCGGCTGTGGTGAGCGCAGCGAAGGTGTCGTCGGGCCGCGGCAGTGCGGTGGTTTTCATTTGAGCCTGCAACTGGGCCAGGGTGCCGAGTGCGGCCTGCGTCTTGCGGGACGCCGGGTCAAAGTACTTGCGCAGGCTGGCTTCAGACGCGAGCAGGTCCAGCCGCGACGATTCTGCCTGCCGGCCAAACAACCCGAGGCGGGCGTTGAGCAGCTTGAGCTTGAGGTTTTCGCGCAGGAAGAAGCCCTGCTCGGGCGCGAGCAGCACCGCTTCGGGCTGGGCCACGCTGCTGACACGCACCAGGGCACGGGCTTCGTCGGCCACGCGGTTCAGGCTGCGCTCCCACCAGGGCAAGGCCTCGTCGCGGGCGGTGGCCACGGCGCGGCTGTCGGGCGTGGTGGCGACCTGGTTCAGCAGCGGCAATTCGTCCACCAGCCGGGTCAGTTCGTCCAGACGGGACAGCATGGTGGGCAAATCGGCCACGGTGGCGGTGCGGACGCGTTCAAGGTCACGCGTCAGCGCCCGCTGCAGCGGGGCAAGGCGCGGCTGCGCCGCCCGCGTCACGCGCAGGTCGGCCGCTTTCAGAGCGGCGAGCAGCGGCTCGACGCTGCCGGTCAACTGGGCCTGCTGCTGCGCCAGGCGGATGGTGGATTCGATGTCGACCAGCAGGTTTTCATCGCGCGAACGCGACAAACTCTGGATCAGGTCTTCCAGTTGGGTGCGTTGCAGGGCGACTTCGCTCAGTTTGGCGTCCGACAGGGCCTGGCGTGCGGCGGTTTCCTGTGCCAGCTCTTGCGCGGCCTTGGCCACTGCGCGGGCCTCGACGGCCTGGCTGCCGCTGTCGGCACTGCGCCGGGCCAATTCCTGCTGCACATGGCTCAGTTTTTGCCACAACAGGCCGCAAGCCAGCGCGGTTCCTAGCAGGAGCGCTATCAAAATCACAGTGATGGCGTGCCGCGCGTAGGCCGCTGGTGACTTGGCCGTGGGCGGAACAGGCGCGGCGCCTGACCCCACGCTGGCCGCCGGGCCGGCAAGCTGGCCTGGGGCGGTGTGGGCAACGGGGTCGTCGGAGGGCAGCGTCATGGCATGGATTTTATCGAGGCCACCACCGCGTCGATGGCGGGGCGTGACGCGCAAACAACATCGAAGCCGGCGGCATGGGCTGCTTCGGCAATGCGGGGGTGGGTGGCGACGGCCCGTGTGGGTGCGCCAGCAACCGGTTGGCACAGGGCACGCCAGTGGCCCACCGCCTCGGAGCTGCTGAACAGCCAGACCGAGCCGTCGGCATTGGCCCCATCAAACAGCGCGCGCTGGGGCGGCGTCAGCACCGGCGGGCAGCGCTGGTAGGCCACCACGGTGTGGACGCTGGCGCCGCAGGCGGTGACCTGCTGGGCCAGCCAGTCGCGGCCGGCGCTGTGGCCCTGGCCGTCGGCGCCGCGCACCAGCAGCACCCGCTGGCCGGCGCGCAACTGCGGCTGCACCACGGCCCACAGGGCTTCAGAGTCGAACTGCGGCGCGTCGGGGGCGGGTTGGTCAATGTTGTGCGGGGCGACGCCGGCCGCCAGCAAAGCGTCGGCGGTGCCGGGGCCAGGGGCCCAGGCGCGTGGGGTCGGCTGGGTGCCCGCTGGCCACACCGCACCGGTGGGGCGGGCCGCAAAAAAATAGCGCACCGCGTTGGCGCTGACAAACATCACCGCTGCGACGCCGCTCAGGCCGTGCCAGGCCTGGGTGAGCGCGTCCACCGCGTCGGGCGACTGGATGGGGCCGACCGCCATCAAGGGCAAGGGGTGGGCGTCCAGGCCGCGTTGCCGCAGGTCGTGTGCCCATTGCAGCGCCTCGCGTTCGGGCCGGGTCACGATCACGCGCATGGGGTCTTGCGCCGCGTTGGCTGGCGCGCTCAGCGGGCACCGCCAGCCCGCAACTGGGCGGCGACCTGGGTGCCGAGGGCTTCGGCTTCGGCGTGGCTGCCGGGGGTGCCGGCGGTGCTGGCTTTCACCAGCGCGGCCGGGCCGTCTGGGTCGCCCCAGGCGGCGTCGATCTGCAACCGGGGGCCGTGCCAGACGGCGTGGGCCGCCAGCGGCATGGAACAGCTGCCGCCCATGGCGCGGCTGACCGCCCGCTCGGCGCTGACGGCGAGCCAGGTGGCGTTGTCGGCCAGCGGGGCCAGCGCGTCGGCCACGGCGGTGTGCTGGCTGCGGATTTCGATGCCCAGGGCGCCTTGGCCTGCGGCAGGCAGCATCTCGGTGACGTCGAACAGCTGGCGAATGCGGCTGGCCAGACCGAGGCGCTTGAGGCCAGCGGCGGCGAGCACGATGGCGTCGTACTGGCCTTCGTCGAGCTTGCGCAGCCGGGTGTCGAGGTTGCCGCGCAGGGCTTCAATCTTCAGGTCAGGGCGCAGCGCACGCAGCAGCACCACGCGGCGCAAGCTGGAGGTGCCGACCACCGCGCCCTGGGGCAGCGCGGCCAGGTTGGCGTAACGCACCGACACCAGCGCGTCACGCGGGTCTTCGCGCACCATGACGCAGGCGAGGCGAAAACCCTCGGGCAGTTCCATCGGCACGTCTTTGAGCGAGTGCACCGCGAGGTCGGCGCGGCCTTCGTCGAGCGCGGTTTCCAGTTCCTTGACAAACAGGCCCTTGCCGCCGACTTTGCTCAGGGCGCGGTCCAGAATCTGGTCGCCCTGGGTCGTCATGCCGAGCAGTTCGACCTGGTGGCCCTGGGCCTGCAGCAGGTCGCGCACGTGCCCGGCCTGCCACAGCGCCAGCCGGCTCTCGCGGGTGGCAATCACAAGGTGTTGGGAAGAAGTCATGCGCGGTCCGTGTCTCTGCGGTTGTCGGGGGCCAGTATCTGGCGGGAATGCTAGCACGCGGCCTGTCGGACAAGGCCTACGCCCAGGGGCTGCGCTGACCCACACACAAGCCCGGCGCTGGCGCATGGGCAAGCGCCGCGCCGGGGACTGTAATGAACGAACGGTCAGCCCAACACACCCCGTTGGCGTTGGCCACCGAACCACTTGAACAGGAGAACCCCATGCGCACCTTGCGTCCATTGACCCGTACCGCCACTTTTATTTCTGCCGCCTTGCTGGTTGGCACCCTGGCCGCCTGTGGCACCCAGGGGCCGGTGAACAACACCTACCCGTCGTCCCAGTCACAGGCACCGGTGTACAACGCGCCGGCCAATTTCCAGGAATACGGCCGCATCACCAACATCGAGGTCTTCCAGACCCAGGCCCCTGCCAGCAACGGCGTGGCGGGCACCGTGATTGGTGGCGTGCTGGGCGGCGTGCTGGGCAACCAGGTCGGCGGCGGCAGCGGGCGTGACGCGGCCACCGTGGTGGGCGCGGTGGGCGGCGCGATCGCCGGCAACCAGATCCAGAAAAACCGCAACCCCGAAGTGCGTGAAAGCGTGCGCGTCTCGGTGCGGCTGGACAACGGCGCTTACCGTGCTTACGACATGACCACCGCCGGCGACCTGCGCATTGGCGACCGTGTCCGCATCGACAACGGCCAGATCTTCCGCAGCTAAGGGCTCAGGGCGTGGGACGCAACAGCGCCTCGCGCACGGCCGCCAGCTGGCGGCGTGAGACGGCCAGCAACTCCTCGGTGCCGTGCAGGCGCAGGGCCCAGCCCTCGCCTTCTTCGGCATCGAAGTGTTTTTCCAGCGCGCGCACCGCGTGGCGCGCCACCAGTGCGTTGCGGTGCACCCGCATGAACTGCGCGCTGTGGCGGGCTTCCAGCTCGTTCAGCGAACCGTCCAGGATGTAACTGCGGCGTGCGGTCTGCACCGTGACGTACTTCAGTTCGGCTTTTAAAAAAAGCACATCGGCCAACGGAATGCGTTCGGTACGGCCCCGGTCCTGTATCAGCAGCACTTTTTGAGCCAAATTGGCATCAAGCCCTAGTGAATCCTTGCGGTAACGCTCCACTTTTTGTAGCGACTGCTGCAGGCGCTCCAGCCGCACCGGCTTGGTCAGGTAATCGAGCGCCTCGACCTCGAACGCTGTCACCGCGTGTTCGGCATGCGCTGTAACGAAGACCAGCGCGGGCGCCTGTTCGTGGCGTTGCAGTTCGCGTGCCAGCGCCAGGCCGTCCATGCCGGGCATGTGGATGTCCAGCAGCGCCACGTCTGCGGTGTTCACCGCCAGCCAGGCCATGGCCTGTGCCGCATCGGCGGCTTCGCCCACCACCTCGGCCACTGGCGCCGTGCAGTCCGCCACCAGGGCGCGCAGCCGCGCACGGGCCAACGCTTCGTCGTCCACCAGCAGAACACGCAGGGGTGGCAAGGGCTGGGCATTCACAACGGCACCTCGATCCGCACCTGGTACACCCCGTCTTGCAGCACCGCCTGAAAGCGCGCCGCCACGTCGTGCATCAACCGCAGGCGGTCGCGCACATTGGCCAGCGCCAGCCCCTGGCCGCCTTCGCCTTGCCCGGCGGGCACCGTGTTGCGGACCTTGATCACCACGCTGACCCCACGGCGCTCGGTGCTGATCTTCAGCTCCGCACCATTCGGGCTGGGCTCAACCCCGTGTTTGACGGCGTTTTCCACCAGCGGTTGCAGCAGCAGCGGCGGCAGGCGGGCGGCGTCGACCGACGGGTCCAGTGCCCAGGTCACCCGCAGGCGGTCGCCAAAACGCACCTCTTCGATGGCCAGGTAGCGCCGCGCCAGTGCGATCTCGTCGGCCAGCGTGACGGACTCGCCCGGCTCGGCCAGCGCATGGCGGAACAAATCACTCAGGTCTTCCAGCAGCGCTTCGGCGCGGGCCGGTTCGGCGCGCACCAGGGCGATGGCGCTGTTGAGCGTGTTGAACAAAAAATGCGGCCGGATGCGCGCCTGCAGCTCGGACAGCCGGGCCGCGGTGCGGGCCGGGGTTTGCCCCTTGGCCCGCCAGACCAACGCCGCCACCAGCGCCGCCGCCAGCAAGGCCCCCGCCACCGCGCTGGCCAGCCAGGGCGCGCTGCGCCAACCGCTGCCCGTCACGCCGGACAACAGCGCGCAGCCCAGCAGCCCAGCCACCGCCCCCAACGCCACCCCCACCCCGTACTGTCCCGCACGCGGTAGCCGCGCCAGCCCGGTCTTGAGGCTGCAGGCGGTGATCAGCCACAGCAAGGTGGCGGGCAGCACACCGCCCGTGAACAGCGCGAGCTGGGTCAGCCAGTCCCGCGGCGAAGCGGTCATGAACATCGTGCCGGCGCCCAGCACCAGCTCCACAAACAGCACCGCGCGCAGCACCACACCGACGTGGCAGGCGTCGAACACCAGCGCGCCAGACGCACCGCTGGCAGGGGCCTTGGCGGCTGGGGGTGTGAAGGTCGATAAAATTTGGCTGTCTTTCATGCACATGGGCGTTCGCCGTGCCGGACGGACACCCTGAAACGCCACCTGATTATTGGTGATTTGCCTGTACCGGAGAATCCGGCCTTTCCAACCTGGGGAATCACCCCCTCAACGCATTGCCACCAATGTCCCAAAACCAGTTCGACAAAAAATCCGAAGCGTGGTCCGCGCTGTTCTCCGAGCCGATGAGCGAACTGGTGCAACGCTACACCGCCAGCGTGTTTTTTGACCAGCGGCTGTGGCGCGCCGACATCACCGGCTCCCTCGCCCACGCCGAGATGCTGGCCGCCCAAGGCGTGATTTCCGCCGACGACCACGCCGCCATCCAGCGCGGCATGGCGCAGATCACACAAGACATCGAGTCCGGCAAATTTGAGTGGAAGCTGGCGCTGGAAGACGTGCACCTCAACATCGAGGCCAGCCTCACCGCGCTGGTGGGCGACGCCGGCAAACGCCTGCACACCGGGCGCAGCCGCAACGACCAGGTGGCCACCGACGTGCGCCTCTGGCTGCGCAGCGAGATCGACCTCATCGGCGGCCTGCTGACGGCTTTGCAACAGGCGCTGGTCGAGATGGCCGACCGCAACGTCGAAGTGATATTGCCCGGTTTCACCCACCTGCAGGTGGCGCAGCCCGTGAGTTTTGGCCACCACATGCTGGCTTACGTGGAAATGTTCGCCCGCGACGCCGAACGCCTGGCCGACGTGCGCAAGCGCGTCAACCGCCTGCCACTGGGCTCGGCCGCGCTGGCCGGCACCAGCTACCCGCTGGATCGCGAGCGCGTGGCGCGCACCCTGGGCATGGACGGCGTCTGCCAGAACAGCCTGGACGCGGTGAGCGACCGCGACTTCGCCATCGAGTTCACCGCCGCCGCCGCGCTGTGCATGGTGCACATCAGCCGGCTGAGCGAAGAGCTGATTTTGTGGATGAGCCAGAGCTTTGGCTTCATCGACATCGCCGACCGCTTCTGCACCGGCTCGTCCATCATGCCGCAGAAGAAAAACCCCGACGTGCCGGAACTGGCGCGCGGCAAAACCGGCCGCGTGGTGGGCCATTTGATGGGCCTGATCACGCTGATGAAGGGCCAGCCGCTGGCCTACAACAAGGACAACCAGGAAGACAAAGAGCCGCTGTTCGACACGGTGGACACGCTCAAAGACACGCTGCGCATCTTTGCCGAGATGGTTGGCGGCATCACCGTCAAACCCGAAGCGATGGAGAAGGCCGCGCTGCGCGGCTACGCCACCGCCACCGACCTGGCCGACTACCTGGTGAAAAAAGGCCTGCCCTTCCGCGATGCCCACGAAACCGTGGCCCATGCGGTCAAGACCGCCATTGCGCAGGGCGTGGACCTGTCGGAACTGCCGCTGGCCACGCTGCAGCAGTTCAACCCCCAAATTGGCAACGACGTCTACGAGGTGCTGAGCCTGCGCGGCTCGCTGAACGCCCGCAACACGCTGGGCGGCACCGCACCCGCGCAAGTGCGCGCGCAGGTGGCGCGGCACCGGGCACGGCTGGGCTGACCCATTGGTCCGGCTTTAACCCGGCGCCATGAAACCCAGGTTGCGGGTGCTGTAGTTCTGCAGGTTGGGCAGCACCAGCGCCTGGTCGGCGGCCGACACGCCAAACCAATTGGCCAGCGTGCCACCGAACTGGTCCACCGACAGTTCGGGCAACAAGCGGCCCTGGCCCACGTCGTTGGCGCCGTTGTTCGCCACCTCGGGCGCGTTGCCCACGAAGGACTTGCCCAGCACGCTGCCGCCCACCACAAACTGCATGCCACCCCAGCCGTGGTCCGAACCCGACCCGTTGCTGACCAGCGTGCGGCCGAAGTCCGACGCGGTGAACGCGGTGACCTGGTTGGCCACCCCCAGCTCCACCGTGGCGTTGTAGAACGCGGCCATGGCGCTGCCCACCTGGACCATCAAACCCGGGTGGTCTTGCACCAGGCGGTCGTGGGTGTCAAAGCCGCCCAGCGAGACAAAAAACACCTGGCGTTTCGCACCCAGTGCGTTGCGGGCCGAGATCAGTTTGGCCACCATCGCCAGCTGACTGGCCAGGCTGTTGCCGCTGGGGAAGGTGGTGCGCAGCGCGGGTGCACCCGCCAGCCCGGCGGTGACCTGGTCGCTCGCGTCGATGGAGCGCTTGGACACCCGTGCGTATTCAGACTCGAACAAATGGGCACGCGGCGCGGTCATGAGATTTTGCAACGCGGTGGAGCAAGCCGCCGACCCAAACAGCGGGCTCTTGATGCCCTGCACCGGCACCGACCCATTGGGTGTGACCTGGTACTGCACCGCGTTGTTGCCCGAGAGGTAGACGGTGTTGCCCGACACACTGATGCAGGTGAAGGTCGAGTTGCCATTGCCCGATGCGAACAGGTCACCCATGCGCCCGCCCCAGCCGGACTGTGCACCTTCCGGCGACGAGGCCTGCCAGAACGACTGCTGGTCGTTGTGCGAGAACAATTTGGGGGGCAGTGGCACCGAACGGTTGGTGTACTGGGCCTTGGTGGTGGGCTGCACCAACGTGCCCACGTTGAGCAAGGTGGCCATCTTGCCGGCATCGAACATCGGCATCAGTGGCGCCAGGCCGGGCGCCATCGCGTACTGGCGGCCACCAGCGAGCGGGTTGGTGGGGTTCAGCAAGGTGTTGGCCAGGCTGGTGCGGTCAATTGCCAGGTTGCTGCGCAGAGCGCTGTAGGCGTTGTAGCTGGCCTGGTCGTACGGCACCAGGGTGTTGGCGTGGTCGTTGCCACCGAACAGGAACACACACACCAGGGCCTTGTAGTCGTTGGCGCTTTGCGCGGCGGCTTCGCCCATGGCGGCCAAACTCATGGCCCAGGGCGTGGCGGCTGCGGCAATTGACAGGGCGCCACTGCGCTTCAAAAAGGCGCGGCGGGAGGCGCTGTCGGGTGCGATGTCGGCATGGTGTTTCATGGAGGTCACCTTCTTATTTATTTCTGTGCGATGTATTCGGGCGCGGCCATCACCAGCGTGAGGGCGGCATGGACGCGGTTGAGCTGGCCGGCTGGCGTGGTGACCACAATGGTGTCCAGCGCGGTTTTCAGATTGGCCAGCGTGGCGGCAGACACCTGGCCCGCCGCCAGCACCAGGTTGACCTCGTTCAGCAGGGCCGCCGAGTCGTTCACCAGCGCCAGCAGGGGGGTGTAGTCGGCGCGCACATCGCCAATGCCCACGCCGCTGATGGCCCGCTGCATGAAGTTCACATAGCCGGCCACCGACGATTCGGTGGTGATCTGGAACTCGGGACCGCTCAAGCCCTGGCTGCCAATGGCGCTGTTGGGCGGCACGTAACCGGGGCGGAAGAAGTTGAACACCGAGCCCGCGTGCATCGGGCTTTGGCCCAGCCGCGTGGCCGGGTCGGACAAATCACCAATGGCCCACGCGCCTGACGGCGAGGTGGCGCCAAAGCCACGCGCCCAGTTCAGGAACCGCACCACCGGCTCGCGCAGCTTGCCAAAGCCGTTGTTGGTGAGGTTGGTGTCGCTGCGGGCTTCACCGTCGAGCAGGATGGCGCGCAACACCGCCTGCAGATCGCCACGAACGCCTGCGCCGTTGTTGGCAAACACCCCTGCCACCCGCCCCACATAGCCCGGGCTGGGGTTGCTGGTGACCAGGCGCTGGATCAGCTGGCGGCTGACGAAAGGCGGCAGATTCGGGTGGTTGAACAACACGTTGAGCGCCATCTCCAAGCTTTGTGGCCCATTCGTGCCCGCCGGGATGGTGGTGCCCAGAAAGGTCTTGGCACCGGTCTCGTGGCGGCTGGCCACCACGGTCATGGGGCGGCGGTAGGCGTCGGAGGGGAAAGGTGCGCTCAGGCCGGCGGTGTTCAGGTCGAAGCCGGTGAACACGCGGGCCAGGCCACCGACGTCCGCCTGGTCATAGGTGTCGAGTGGTGCGCCGTTGTTGAATTTCGGTGTGCCATCGCCGTTCAACTGGGTCAGCCCCAGGGTGAACAACTGCATCAGTTCGCGGGCGTAGTTTTCGTCGGGCTGGCTGCCGGTGGTCGGGTTGGCCTTGGCGCTGCCGCGAAAAGTGAGGTAGTACCCCATGGCCGGGCTGGTGGACATTTGCTGCAGCAGGTTGCGGTAGTTGCCAAAGGCATTGGCTTCCAGGATGTCCATGTAGGCGGCCACCACAAACTGGCGCCACTCCGAATTGATGCCCAGGATCGACACCACACAGATTTCAGACAACGCCAGCACCACGCGCTGGCGCAGCGCGTCGGGGCTGCCGACCAGCTTGCGCCAGAGGGTGTTGTCCAGCCCCGTGGTGATGTGCCGGTTGGCTTCGACGTCGTAACCATTGGCCACCAGCCAGTCCACATGGCTCTGGGTGGCGGGCAGATTGAACTGGCTGTCCAGCCAGGCGGCGTAGCCACTGGACTGCACTGCGGCAATCTGCGCCTTGCCGGCGCCCAGCGTCGCCTGGGCCAGGAAGCGGGCGGCTTGGGTGGCACTGGGGGGTGGGGAGGCGTCGATGGTGGGTGTTGGCTGGCTGGGCGCCGGCGCAGCACCACCGCTGGCCCCGCCGCCACCGCCGCCGCAAGCGGCGAGCGCAGTGGTCAGCGTGCCCAACACGGCCAGGTCCGCAGGACGCTGCCAATTGGCAGAAGGGGCGGCGGACGGGCGCTCGCCAGCTAGGGGGGTGTCAAGGAGGTGCATGCCAGGCCTTTTGTTGTACGTCGGGTGAGAAATGTCGCGTGCTTTCGTATTACTTCGACACCCCAACATGCGCGCTTAAGCATTCAAGCTGGCAAAAAGTCACACTTACCCGGCAATACCAAAGTTCTCACCATGGCTGGGCGGAAACCCGCACCCCGGAACTTCCCACAATCTGGCAAACTCCCGCCCATGAACGCATCCATGTCCCTCCCCGTCTGGTCCGACGACCTGCTGCTCGACGACGAACGCACCGACGCCACCCACCGCGAGTTCATGCAGCTGCTGCGCTCGTCTTTCATGGCCACCGAGTCCAACCGGTTGCAGCGCTTCCAGAAGCTGTTGGAGCACACGGTGGAGCATTTCGCGCAGGAAGACCGCTGGATGATCGCCACCGGCATGGAAGACGACAACTGCCACAGCAAAGACCACACCATGATCCTCGAGACCATGCGCGAGGTGGAAAAACGCGCGCTGGCCGGTGACACCAGTTTCATTGCCGTGATGAACCAGGCGCTGGCGCAGTGGTTTCCCGAACACGCCAAAACCAAAGACGCCGGCTTGACCCAGTACCTGAAGGAAGTGGGTTTCTCCACCACCGACGAGGTGCTGGCCAACCCCGAAACCGCCCAGCTCAACGCCCACGGCGGCTGCGGCACGCAAAAAGCCTGCACCTGAGCCCCGTCAGGCCTTCCGCCTGACCTGTGCGCCTGATATGGTGTGCGCTCCAAGGGTGGAGGGCACATGAACCGATTCGCGAGCACGTCAGGCCGTCGTTTTTTCCTTAACTGTGTGCTGCTCCTGGCAGGGGCCAACCTCGGCGGTGCTGCCTCGGCCTTCCAGGTCAGCAGTTTCTCACCCCAGAAAGAAGTGGCGCAGGTGCGCCAGGTGGTGGTCAAGTTCGACGAAGCCGCCATCCGCTTTGGCGACGCCAAGGCAGCCGACCCCCTCACCCTGGGCTGTTCCGACGCCGACGCGTCCAAAGGCACCGGCCGCTGGAACAGCGAGCGAGAGTGGGTGTTCGAGTTCGCGCGCGACCTGCCCCCGGGCGTGCGCTGCACCGCGCAGCTGAACCAGCCGCTGGCATCGGTCGCTGGCCAGCCGGTCAAGGGCACGCAGCGCTTCCAGTTCAACACCGGTGGCCCCTTTGTCAGCCAGATCTGGCCACGTTATGGCGCGGTCGACGAAGAACAGGTTTTCGTGCTGCAGCTCAACGGCGGCGCCACCACCGAGAGCCTGCAGGCCAACCTGTGGTGCCACGCCGAGGGCGTGGGCGAGCGCCTGCCGGTCAAACTGGTGGACGGCAAAACCCGCGAAGCGGTGCTGAAAAACCTGGGCCTGACCAAGGCCGCAGCCAAAGAACCGCAGCGCTTCGTCGCACTTGGTTGCCCGTTGCGCCTGACACCCGCCACGCGCATGCAACTGGTCTATGGCAAGGGCGTGGCCACCCCCAGCGGGCTGGCCAACCAGGTTGAAAAACGCTTTGATTTCCAGGTGCGCGAGCCCTTCACCGCCAGCTTCAGCTGCGAGCGTGAAAACGCACAGGCCGCCTGCCTGCCGATCCGGCCAATGGCCCTGCGCTTCACCGCGCCCATCCCGCGCAAGCAGGCCGAAGCCATCCGCCTCAAGTCCGACCAGCAGACCTACACCCCCACCCTCGACAGCGACGAGGCCGGCGCGGCGCTGGTCAGCAGCGTGAGTTTCAAGGCGCTGTTCAACGAACAAACGAAATTCACGCTGAAACTGCCCAAAGACCTGCGCGACGACGCCGGCCGCGCGCTGGCCAATGCCGACAGCTTCCCGCTCGCCGTGGCCACCGCCACCATGCCACCGCTGGCCAAGTTCGCGGCGGCGCCGTTCGGCATCGTCGAGCGTTTTGCCGAACCCGGCCTGCCCCCCCTGCTGCCGGTGACGCTGCGCAAGGTGGAGGCGGTGCTGCCAGCGCAGGCACTGCAGGTGGGGGGCAAGGTGAACGACCTGCAACCGCAGACGGATGCCGACATCATTCGTTGGTTTCAGCGTGTGAAGCGCTACGACAACTTCTGGGTCGCGCGCAAACAGGCGGCCAAAGACGTGCAAGGCGCGCTGCCCCCGTCTGTGAGCGACAGCGATGTGACCTCGGTGCAGTCGCGCATGGTCTCGTTGCTGCAGGGCCAGCCAGGGTTGAAGGCCCTGCAACTGCCCAAGCCCGACAGCGCCGACCCACGCCCTTTTGAGGTGGTGGGCATTCCGCTCACGCCCGGCTTCCACGTGCTGGAGCTGGAGTCGGCCGCGCTCGGCCAGGCGCTCCTCGACGAGAAATTCGGCACGCCGCGGCGCTTTTACGTCCGCACCTCGGCGCTGGTGACCAACCTCGCGGTGCACTTCAAGTCGGGCCGCGAGAACGCCGTGGCCTGGGTGACCTCGCTCGACAAGGGCCTGCCGGTGGCCAACGCGCGGGTGCAGGTGTCGGACTGCCAGGGCCAGGTGGTGGCCCGCGCCACCACCGACGCGAACGGCATTGCGCAGTTGCCCAAGGTGCCGCCCGAAGCGCCGACATGTCACAGCAATGGCGGCGCTGGCGAAGACGACGACTACCGCCGCGCCTGGTTCGTCAGCGCCCGCGCCACCGGCGCCGACCAGACGGAAGAGCTGGCCTTCACCTGGAGCGACTGGCAGCGCGGCATCGAGCCCTGGCGCTTCAACCTGCCCACCAGCCGCGAGGCCCTGCCCGACCAACGCGCCCACACCGTGCTCGACCGCAACCTGCTGCGTGTGGGCGAAACCGTCAGCATGAAACACCTGCTGCGCAACGAGTCCAGCCAGGGTTTTGGCCTGCCCGCCAAGCCACCGGAAACGCTGGTCATCACCCACACCGGCAGCGGGCAGCGCTTTGTGCAACCACTGACCTGGCGCAAGACCCCCACCGGCGGCCTGAGTGCCGAGAACACCTGGCAGGTGCCGCCCGGCGCCAAGCTGGGGCAGTACGACATGGCGCTGCAGACCGGCGACAGTGACAGTGGCCGCAGCTTGTCCAGCGGGCAGTTCCGCGTGGAAGAGTTCCGCCTGCCGGTGCTGCAGGGCCGGGTGGGGCCGGCGCAGAAAGGGCCACTGGTCAACACCCAGGCCGTCACCGCCGACGTGCAGGTCAACTTTGTATCGGGTGGGCCCGCCGCCAACCTGCCAGTGCGGGTGTCGGCACTGGTGCGGGAGCGCTGGCTGGTGCTGCGCGACTACGACGACTTCAGCTTCACGCCCCCACGCGCACAGCGCAGCACCGCACCGGAAAGCGACAGCGACGAAGAAGAGCCCAGCGCCGCCCAAGACCAGCGCGTGGTCGCCAGCCGCCTGGCGCTCACACTCGACAAAAACGGCACTGGCCGCGTCGCCCTGCCCAAGCTGCCGGCCTCGCCCCGGCCCCAGGATTTGCTGATGGAGGCCACCTACGCCGACCCGAACGGCGAGGTGCAAACCCTGCGCGGCAGCACCGTGCTGTGGCCGGCGGCGGTAATGACCGGCATCAAGGCCGAGAGTTGGACCTCGGTGAAGCAAAAGGCCGTGTTCCAGGCGGTCGCACTCGACCTGAACGGCAAGCCCCAGGCCGGCGTGAAGCTCGACGTCAAGGCGGTGGCGCGCATCGTCACCAGCAGCCGCAAGCGCCTGGTGGGTGGCTTCTACAGCTACGACAACCGCACCGAACTGAAAGACCTCGGCAGCGTCTGCTCGGGCAAAAGCGACGCGCGCGGCCTGCTGGTGTGCGAGGCCCGCATTGAGCAGCCCGGCGAGGTGGAACTGGTGGTCACGGCCCACGACGCCGAGAGCCACACGATCCAGGCCGCCACCTCGATTTTTATCACCCGCCAGGGCGAGCTGTGGTTTGGCGGCGAGAACCACGACCGCATGGACCTGCTGGCCGAGAAGAAAAGCTACCAGCCCGGCGAGACCGCGCGCTTCCAGGTGCGCATGCCGTTCCGCTACGCCACCGCGCTGGTGGCGGTGGAGCGCGAAGGCGTGATCGAGACCCAGGTGGTGCAGCTCAACGGCAAAGACCCCACCGTCAGCCTGAAGGTGCAGGACGGCTGGGCACCCAACGTCTACGTCAGCGTGCTGGCGCTGCGCGGCCGCCTGCGCGACGTGCCCTGGTACTCGTTTTTCACCTGGGGCTACAAAACCCCCAGCCAATGGTGGACGGCGTTCTGGCTCGAAGGCCGTGACTACGTGGCCCCCACCGCGCTGGTGGACCTGAGCAAGCCCGCCTACCGGCTCGGCACGGCCGAAATCCGCGTCGGGGCGCAGGCGCACCAGTTGAAGGTGACGGTCAAGGCCGACAAGGAAAGCTACCCGGTGCGCGGCCAAGCCAAAGTGACCATCAGCGCCACCCGGCCCGACGGCCAACCCGCCGCGAACGCCGAGGTGGCGGTGGCGGCGGTGGACCAGGCGCTGCTGGAACTCTCGCCCAACACCAGCTGGAACCTGCTGGAAGCGATGCTGCAGCGGCGCAGCTGGGGCGTGGAAACTTCCACCGCGCAGATGGAGATCATCGGCCGGCGCCACTATGGCCGCAAGGCGGTGGCAGCGGGCGGCGGCGGCGGCCGCAGCCCCACCCGCGAGCTGCTGGACACGCTGCTGCTGTGGAACCCGCGCGTGCAGCTGGACGCCAACGGCCAAGCCACCATCACCGTGCCGCTGAACGATGCGCTGACCAGCTTCAAAATCGTCGCCGTGGCCGACGCTGACACGGGCCTGTTTGGCACCGGCCAGACCAGCATCCGCGCGACACAAGACCTGCAGATCATCAGCGGCCTGCCGCCGCTGGTGCGCGAGGAAGACCAGTACCGCGCCCAGTTCACGCTGCGCAACACCACGGCGCGGGCCATGAAAGTGGCGGTGTCGCCACGCGCCACGCTGCTCACCTTGCCACCGCAAACGATTGACCTCGCGGCCGGTGAAAGCAAGGAAGTCACCTGGGACGTGACCGCGCCCGCGCAACTGGCCTTCACCCGCGCCGAGGCCATCCTCTGGGAGATCGACGCGCGCGAAACCGGCGCCGCAGGCAACACGCCAGCGCGGGACGCGCTCAAGGCCAGCCAGCGCATCGTGCCGGCCGTGCCCGTCACGGTGCAGCAGGCCACGCTGGTGCAACTGGATGGCAGCTACAGCCTGGCGGTGCAGCCACCCCCAGACGCCTTGTCCACCAACGGCCAGGTGCGTGGCGGCCTGAAGCTGGGTCTGCAGGCCAAACTGGCCGACGGCCTGCCCGGCGTGCAAGACTGGTTTGCCCGCTACCCCTACACCTGCCTGGAGCAGAAAACCAGCAAGGCGATTGGCCTGCGCGACGCCAAGCTCTGGCAAACGCTGGTGGCACAACTGCCCGGCTACCTGGACGGTGATGGCCTGGCCAACTACTTCCCACCGCGCGACGGCGACAGCAACCGTGGCAGCGACGCGCTCACCGCCTACCTGCTGCTGGCCAGCGCAGAAGCCGCCA
Organism: Pseudomonadota bacterium; assembly: GCA_040384665.1. Classification (GTDB taxonomy): domain Bacteria; phylum Pseudomonadota; class Gammaproteobacteria; order Burkholderiales; family Burkholderiaceae_C; genus PCRC01. The sequence continues at coordinate 82,470 of JAZKIY010000014.1, read as the reverse complement.
GCCAGGACCCCGGCTTCGCCCTCCCCGCCGACGCCCGCGCCCTCATGGAGCGCGGCCTGACAGCGTTTGTGGAAGGCCGCATCAGCCGCAGCGGCTGGAGCCCGCAAAAAGACCTCGACGTGCGCAAGCTCGCGGCGCTGGACGCACTGGCGCGTGGCGGCAAGGCACGGGGCCGCATGCTCGCCAGCATCACCGTGGCACCCAACCAGTGGCCCACGCACGCGGTGCTGCACTGGGCCAACATCCTGCAGCGGGTGACCGACGCGCCACAGCGCAGCGAGCGCCTGGCCGAGGCGATGCAGATCCTGCGCGCGCGGCTGGCCTACAACGGCACGCGCATGGGCTTCTCCACCGACAGCAGCGACGGCTGGTGGTGGTTGATGGCCAGCGCCGACACCAACGCCGCGCAGCTGCTGCTGACGGTGATGGACGACGCCGCCTGGAAAGACGACATGGGCCGGCTCGCCACCGGCCTGCTGGCACGCCAGCAACGCGGCGCCTGGGGCACCACCACCGCCAACCTGTGGGGCAGCCTGGCCCTGCGCAAGTTCTCCACCCGGTTCGAGTCCACGCCGGTCACTGGCACCACGCGCGCCAGCACGGCGGCGGCCAGCGGCAGCGTGGACTGGGCAAAGGCAGCAACAGCCGCCAGCCCTTCCATGACCCTGCCCTGGGGCAAAGACACCTCGGCCGACAAGCTCAGCGTCACGCAGCAAGGCACGGGCAAGCCCTGGCTCACGCTGCAGTCGCTGGCAGCGGTGCCGCTGACCCAGCCTTTCAGTGCCGGCTACCAGATCAAGAAAACCCTCACGCCCACGCAGCAGGCGGTCAAAGGCCAGTTCAGCCGGGGCGATATTGTCCGCGTCACGCTGGAGATCAACGCCACGGCCGACATGACCTGGGTGGTGGTGAGCGACCCCATCCCCGGCGGCGCCACCATTCTGGGCGGTGGCCTGGGGCGCGACTCCGAGATCGCCACCCAGGGCGAAAAACAGGGCACACAACTGAGTGATGGGGCTGGGCCGGTGTTCGAGGAACGCAGCTTCGAGGCCCTGCGCAGCTACTACAGCTACCTGCCCAAAGGCAACGTGAAAGTGGAATACACCGTGCGCCTGAACAACGTCGGCGACTTTGCGCTGCCCCCCACCCGGGTGGAAGCCATGTACGCGCCCGAGGTGTACGGCGAGCTGCCCAACGCCCGCGTGAAGGTGGGAGCCGCGAAGTGACAGCACATCCGCTGCGTGCGCTGTTTGCTATTTTATTAGTAGCAATGTCGCTAGATTCGGCTAGGGCTCTACCGGCTTTTGACCATGTAAAAGCCGATTTCAGGCCCTCCGACACGCTGGTGACCGACCGACACGGCGATGCGCTGCAACGCCTGCGCACCGACGCTAGCGCGCGGCGTGGCCCCTGGGTGGCGCTGGCCGACATCTCACCCGCGCTGCGCGAGGCCATGCTGCTCTCCGAAGACCGGCGTTTCTACGAACACAGCGGCGTCGACTGGCGTGCCGTCTCCGCCGCCGCCTGGGGCAACCTGTGGCACAGCAAAACGCGCGGCGCCTCCACCATCACCATGCAGCTCGCCGGCCTGCTGGACGACGACCTGCAACACCGCGCCGGCGGCCGCAGCCTGTCGGCCAAGCTCGGCCAAACCGTGGCCGCGCAGGTGCTGGAACGCCGCTGGCGCAAAGACCAGATCCTGGAAGCCTGGCTCAACCTCGTGCCGCTGCGCGGCGAGCTGGTCGGCATCGACGCGCTGAGCCAGACGCTGTTCGACAAAGCCCCGCACGGGCTGGACGACCGCGAAGCCGCCATCACCGCCGCGCTGGTGCGTGCCCCCAACGCCCGGCCTGCGCAAGTGAGCCAACGCGCCTGCAGCCTGCTGAAAACCATGGCCAGCAGCGCAACACCCACCCACTCGGCCGACTGCACCGGGCTCGACACCTTCACCGCGCTGGTGCTGCAACGCAAGGCCTTTGCGCCGAGCGAAGGCACCGCGCCCCACCTGGCGCAGCAACTGCTCCGGAAAACCGCTGCACCGCACCCCACCACCTTGGTCAGTAGCCTGCGCGCGCCGCTGCAGCGCTTCGCCAGCCAGAGCCTGCAGCAGCACCTGCGCGAGCTGCACGGCCGCCATGTGCAAGACGGCGCGGTGCTGGTGCTCGACAACGCCAGCGGCGAGGTGCTGGCCTGGGTCGGCTCGTCTGGCCCGCTCAGCGCCAGCGCCGAGGTGGACCACGTGCTGGCGCTGCGCCAGCCCGGCTCCACCTTGAAGCCTTTTTTGTACGCGCAGGCGATTGCCCAACAACGCCTCACCGCCGCCTCGCTGCTGGACGACGCACCCACCCACATCGCCACCGCCGGCGGCCTCTACGTGCCGCAAAACTACGACCACCGCTTCAAAGGCCAGGTGTCGGTGCGCACCGCGCTGGCCGCGTCGCTCAACGTGCCGGCGGTGCGCACGTTGACCATGGTCTCGCCCGATGCTTTCCACAAACAGCTGCGCGCGCTCGGCCTGCCGCTGAAAGAAAGCGGCGACTACTACGGCTTCAGCCTGGCGCTGGGCAGCGCCGAAGTCTCGCTGCTGAACCTCACCAATGCCTACCGCGCGCTGGCCAACGGCGGCAGCGTCAGCCCGGTGCGCTTCACCCCTGGCCCCACCGCGCCGCATCGGGCCGTGCTCGACCCGCGCGCTGCGTTCATCGTCAGCGACATCCTCAGCGACCCGCACGCCCGCGCCCGCACCTTTGGCACCGACAGCGTGCTCGCCACCCGCTTCTGGACCGCCGTGAAAACCGGCACCAGCAAAGACCTGCGCGACAACTGGGCGCTCGGCTACTCGTCCCGCTACACCGTGGGCGTGTGGGTCGGCAACGCCAGCGGCGCGCCGATGTGGGACGTCAGTGGCACCAGCGGCGCCGCGCCGGTGTGGGCGGCGGTGATGCAGTTCCTGCACCAGCGCGAGCCCAGCCGCGCACCCGCGCCACCTGCCAGCCTGCAGCAAGTGGCCGTGCAGTTCGGCCCCGGCCTGGAAGCGGCGCGCGACGAGTGGTTTCTGCCCGGCACGGCGCAGGCCCGATTCGCTATAGATTCAGGAGCTAGTTCGCAAGCTTCCACTAAGGCTCCAGGCCAAAAAGACATAAAAATAGCCGCCAAAATCACCAGCCCAGCCCCAGGGACCATCGTGGCGCTCGACCCCGACATCCCACCCACCCGCCAGCGCCTGCACCTGCAGGCCAGCGGCCACAACGTGCGCTGGTTACTCGACGGCCAGCCGCTGGCACGCGGCGCCAGCGTGGCCTGGCTGCCCTGGCCAGGCAAACACCGGCTGCAGCTGCTGGCCACGAACGGCGAGGTGCTGGACGACATCCGCTTCGAGGTGCGCGGCGCGGGCGTAAAAACTGCGAGTCGCTAACCCAGGCCGTGATACACCTGTCATAACGTCGATTTGCTTGCAGGCACGCGCCACTGATACACAACGTCGTACCAGTCCACCTTGCGGGTAGCCACCATTGCCGCTGACAGGAGGCTGAATAACAACACGGACCCCACCAACAGCGCAGTCTGCTCCAGCCGCAACAGCACCCACAGCAGGCCGTACAGCGCGGCAATGCCGACACCAAACGTGCAGGCGGCCTTTGCGCTGCCCAGCATGTGTGCAGCGTAGAACCCGAGCAGCGCTACACAGGCAACCGTCGCCACGGCATAGGCCGGCCCAAAGCCGACGTGTTCCGACAAACTGAGCAGCAGCAGGTAAAAGATGGCCAGAGAAAAACCTACCAGCGCGTACTGCACCGGATGCACCCGCCTCCGGGCCAGCACTTCGACCAGCGCCACGCCGGCAAAGGTCAACACTATGAACAGCAGCGCGTACTTGGTGGCGCGGTCTGTTAGTACATACGGGTTGACCGGGTCGATGAAGGCCACGCTGAGCGTTTCCAGGCACTTGGGGTCATGCGCCGGGCGCCCGCCGTAGCCATCGTCGGTGTCCTGTGGTTCCCCTACAAAAACGTCACACATCTGGCCGGCGCGCTGCACCTCGGCAGCGGCCGTGCTGGCAAGCGAGGACACCGCCCAGCGTGCGCTGAAGCCCGCATCCGTTACCGTCCGTTCTGCTGGCAGAAAGCGCCCACCGAAAGAGGGATGAGGCCAATCGGACTTCAGCGACCACGCCACCGACTCCGCCGCCGGTACTACCGACAGACGGGCCGTTCCGGCCAGATCGAGCTTGAAAGTAACAGCCAGCGCATCGGCCGGCCGTGCAGCGCGCTTAGCGGGTAACTCAAGGTGTACACCTTTCACATACTGGGCGTGCCGGGTTCCGGCGCGTACCGGCACCGTCTCGCTGTCTGCCTGGGCCGTCACCGAGCGCAGCCCCCGCACATCGCTCACGGCCAGCATCACAACCATTGAACCGCACTGCAGGCGCGAACCCGCGTGCTCGCGCTTGGGCTCCATTGCGGCCAGTTGGTCCCACCGAGCCTGCAGTGTGGTGGCACCGCCGTAGCTGTTGACGCGGAACAGGCCACGGTAGCGCAGGTCGGACTTCGCTTCGCTGTCGATCTGCAGCTTGTGCGACGGGCTGGTGAGTAGGAACTCGCGTTTCTCGGTGGACTTGCGCCTGTCTTTCCCCTCGCCGATATCAAAGTCCCACTCTTCGGTACAGCTGCGTTGCAGCAGCGGACCCAGCAGCACCTGCGCCCCGGCCAAAGACTCCTCGACACTTTGTACCGCATGGTTCTGTCGGTACTGGCGTTCGGTGACCAGCACATTGATGCGCGCCAGCACGATGCACAACAAAAGGATAACGGCGCCGATGGCGGCGGCTTTGGACAACAACGGGTATTTCACGACATAAGCCTCCAATGAACAGACAGGCGCATGCTCGCAAGCGCGTGTGGGGAGACGATGTGCTGTGTGAAGCCGGTGTGAAGGGGGTCGCGATCAGGCCATTGGCAGTGCCAGCGTAGCCCGCAGGCCAGGACTTCCATTGGTGAAAGCGACCGTGCCGCCATGCAGGAATGTCACCCGCTTCACGATGGCCAGGCCCAAGCCGCTGCCTTTGCGACCATCGTGCGGGCGCGGCATCGAAAAAAAGCGCTGCCCGAGCTGAGGCAGCGCATAGTCCGGCACCCCTGGCCCCTGGTCACGCAACGACACTTCCACCATGCCGTCGCGGTGGCGTACGCTCAACTCCAGCAAACTGCCCTCTGGTGCAAAGTCCACCGCATTGCCAAGCAGGTTTGACACCGCCAGCGCGAGTTGTTCGGCATCGCCGTTGACCTGCCCATCCGACTCCGCGATCCACTGCACCTGCAGGTGACGCTGTGCCAATACGGCCTCTTGTTCTTGCACAGCAGCGCGCACTACGTCCAGTAGTGCGACACGCACCGGGGTCTGCAATGCGGCAATACCCTCCAGCTTGGACAGTTCCAGCAGCCGGTCGACCATGCTGCGCAACCGTACTACCTGCTCGCCCACCAAGTTGGAAAAACGCTCGCGCTCGGGAGCAGGTAAATCGTCGTGCAGCAGCTCGGCCGCGCCGCCAATGGCGGCAAGCGGGCTTTTCAGCTCGTGGGTCATGGCGCGCATCGCCTGCTCGACTTCGTGCCGGCCTTCCAGCCGCTCGCGCATACCGTCGACCGCCACTGCGAGGTCGCCCAGTTCACCGGGCAGTGCGGGCACCGCTTGCCGCTCGCCGGTGCCCACCGCCTGCGCATAGCGCCGCAGTTTTCGCACCGAGAACACCAGCCACAGCGTGGCCGCCACACCCACCGCCAGAGAAAGCGCCAGCAGCCACAGCCCGGCCACCAGCATTTTGCGCTCGGCCCGGTCGATGAACTGGCTGATGGTGGCCAGCGGCTTGGCCACCGTGAGCACACCCAACACCTTGCCGGCATCGGTCACCGGGGCCGCGACGTACATCACCGAGCTGCGGTCGTCGCCATCGACTTCGCGCGTGGCACGGGCGCCATACTCACCGCGCAGGGTGCGGGCCACGTCGCGCCAGCGCGAGTAGTCGGCCCCAGTGGCCGCCGGAGTGCCTGAGTCGAAGACCACGCGGCCGTTGGCGTCGGTCACATAAACACGAAAATCCAGCGAACGCTTTTCCAGGCCCCAGATACGCGCGTCCACGGGCCGACTGGCGTAGTCGGCCACGCCTTCGGCAAAGCGGCTGCCGTAGAGCGTGCCACCCGCCGACATGGCACGCAGGTCGTCTCGCGCCTGCTCGGCCAGTAGATTGGCGCTGTCCACCAGCAGGTCTTCCATCACCTCGCGCACACTGGGCTTGACCTCGGCTATGAAGACCCGCAGCACGAAGAACGCAGCAATGCCAGTGATGGCAAAGAACGCGAAGAAAATCCGCAGACCCAGGCGCACAGCTCAGTACCTTGACAAGCCCGACAGGCTGTAGCCCAGGCCCCGATGCGTGGCGATGGGATCGGTATCGGGCGTGCAGGCCCGCAACTTGGCACGCAGCGTTTTGATGTGCGTGTCCACCGTACGGTCGGCCGCCTCGGTGCTGTTACCCCAGACTGCATCGAGCAGCGCACCCCGGCTGTGGATGCGATGCGGCGCTTTCAGTAGCACCCGTAGCAGGCCGTATTCCAGCCGGGTAAGCGCCAGCCACTGTCCGGCATAACGGATGCGCTGGCCAGCCACGTCCAGCTCAAAAATATCGGCAGGCTCGGTGCTTGCAAGCGGACTGCGTTTTGCGCGGCGCAGCAAGCCGCGTACACGCGCCACCAGTTCACGCGGACTGAAGGGTTTGGCCACGTAGTCATCGGCACCCAGCTCAAGCCCCAGCACCCGGTCGATCTCTTCGCTACGCGCAGTCAGCAGAATGATGGGCAGGTCTGCCAGACCCGCGATGTCGCCTTGGCGGATGGCACGGCACAGATCCAGCCCGCTACCGTCGGGCAGACCGATATCAAAAATGGCCAGCCGCTGGCCGCCCACTTCCAGCAAACGCCTAGCCTCGCACACCAACAGGACCTGCGTGACCGTGAAGCCGTCACGCTCCAAGGCGTAGGCCACCGTTTGCGCAATGGCCGGGTCGTCTTCGAGCAGCAGAATGGCGTCGGTGGTCATGAGGGCATGGCTCGGCAGCATCACAACCATTATGGCAAGCAAGGTGCAAAGCCAGCGGTGTCTCCTGTTTTTAGCGCAGCATCAGGCGAGCGGCTAGCATGCGCTCACCAGGAGACATTTTCATGCCCGCCATCACCAACATTGAAGACCTGCGCCTGCTCGCTAAAAAGCGGGTTCCGCGCATGTTCTACGACTACGCCGACTCCGGCTCGTGGACCGAGAGCACCTACCGCGCCAACGAAAGCGACTTCCAGAAAATTCTGCTGCGCCAGCGTGTGGCGGTGAACATGCAAGGCCGCAGCACCGCCACCCAGATGGTGGGGCAGGACGTGGCCATGCCGGTGGCGATTGCGCCCACCGGCCTCACCGGCATGCAGCATGCCGACGGCGAGATGTTGGGCGCGCTGGCGGCCAAGAAATTCGGCATCCCGTTCACCCTCTCGACCATGAGCATCTGCTCGATCGAAGACGTGTCGCGCGCCACCGGCGGCCACCCGTTCTGGTTCCAGCTCTATGTGATGAAAGACCGTGGCTTCATCGAGCGGCTGATCGACCGGGCCAAGGCCGCCAACTGCTCGGCGCTGGTGCTGACGCTGGATTTGCAGATCCTCGGCCAGCGCCACAAAGATCTGAAAAACGGCCTCAGCGCCCCGCCCAAACTCACCCTGGCCAACATCCTGAACCTGATGACCAAGCCACGTTGGTGCCTTGGCATGGCGGGCACGCCGCGCCGCCAGTTTGGCAACATCGTGGGCCACGTGAGTGGGGTGGAGAACATGGGGAGCTTGAGCGAATGGACGGCCAAGCAGTTCGACCCGGCACTGAACTGGGGCGACGTGGAGTGGATCAAGAAGCGCTGGGGCGGCAAGCTGATCCTGAAAGGCATTCAGGACGTGGAAGACGCCCGCATCGCCGCCAACAGCGGCGCGGACGCGCTGATCGTCTCCAACCACGGGGGCCGGCAACTCGACGGCGCGCCGTCGTCCATCAGCGCATTGCCGGAGATCGTCAATGCGGTCGGCTCGCAGATTGAAGTGCACATGGACGGCGGCATCCGCAGCGGGCAGGACGTGCTGAAGGCGGTGGCCCTCGGTGCCAAAGGCACCTACATCGGCCGCGCCTTCCTCTACGGCCTGGGCGCCATGGGCGAAGCCGGCGTGACCAAGGCGCTGGAGATCATCCACAAGGAACTGGACTTGACGATGGCGTTTTGTGGCCGCACCCAGATCAAGCAGGTGGACACCACCATCCTGCAGCCCGGCACCTACCCGGTGTGAGCCGGTTGGCCACCGCACTGCGGTAGGCTTGTGGTGTGACTTCAGCCGAGACCCCTGACGCCCTGCCGCGCCGCATTGCCCACCTCGACATGGACGCGTTCTACGCGTCGGTCGAGTTGCTGCGTTACCCGCAGCTCAAGGGCTTGCCGGTGGTGATTGGCGGCAGCCGGCGCCGGCTCGACGATGCCCTGCTGACACGCTTTGCCGACACGCTGCTGGACCGCATTCCGGTGGATGCGTTTCCGCTGCTGAAAAACTACACCGGCCGCGGCGTGATCACCACCGCCACCTACCCGGCGCGGGTGTTTGGCGTTGGCTCGGCCATGGGGCTGATGAAGGCCGCCAAACTCTGCCCGCAGGCGATTTTGCTGCCGGTGGACTTTGACGAGTACCGCAAATACTCGCGCGCGTTCAAGGCCGTGGTCACCGAGATCGCCCCGCTGATGGAAGACCGGGGCGTGGACGAGGTCTACATCGACTTCACCCACGTGCCGGGTGGCCAGCGCGAAGGCGGCCGGGTGCTGGCGCGGCTGATCCAGAAAGGCATCGCCGACGCCACCGGCCTCACCTGCTCCATCGGCGTGGCCCCCAACAAACTGCTGGCCAAGATGGCGAGCGAGTTCAACAAGCCCAAAGGCATCACGGTGCTGCAAGCCGACGAACTGGCCGAACGCGTCTGGCCGCTGCCGGTGCGCAAGGTCAATGGCATTGGCCCCAAGGCCGAGGCCAAACTGGCCGGCCACGGCATTGCCACGGTGGGCGACCTGGCGGCACGCGAGAAAGCGTGGCTGACGGAGCACTTTGGCAAAAGTTACGGCGCCTGGCTGTTTGACGCCGCCTGGGGGCGCGACGAGCGCCCGGTGGTGACCGAGAGCGAACCGGTGTCCATGAGCCGCGAGACCACCTTCGAGCGCGACCTGCACGCGGTGCGCGACCGCACCGAGCTGGGCCGCATCCTCACCGCGCTGTGCGAGAAGCTGGCAGACGACCTGCAACGCAAGGGCTATGTGGGCAAAACGGTGGGCATCAAGCTGCGCTATGGCGACTTCAAAATCGTCACCCGCGACCAGACCATGGCCGAACACAGCGCCGACGCGGCGGTGCTGCGCCGGGTGGCTGGCCTGTGCCTGAAGCGGGTGGACCTGGGCCCACCGCTGCGGCTGCTGGGGGTGCGGGTGGGCACGCTGGTGCGGCCTGGCCAGGTGGACAGCGCCGCACCGCCTGCTGGCAACGGCCTGCCCAGCCTGTTCGACGGCCTCTGACCGCATTTGCTGGCGCGCCATGAAAAAGGCGTGCCGAAGCACGCCTTGGGGGGAGCCGTGCGGCCTTAAATGGGCGCTGGCTCGTCGGTCTCGCTGGTGGCGAGCTGGGCATCGCCCAACACGATCGGCTCACCGGTTTCATTGCTGCTGTCAGCCAGGCCAGCCGTGAACGAGAAGGCCCGACCGCTGTCTTGCGTGGCACGCACGCTCACGTCAGAACCGGCGACGTTGTCGTCCCCGCCGCCGCCGCAAGCGGCGACAACCAGGGTCAAGGCCACGGCCGCTGCAGTCAGCGCGGTGGTTTTTTGGGTCTGTGTCATGGCGGTCATGTCAGTTCGCAGGGAAGTTTTTGGCACCTGGCAAAGGCGTGTTCAGGTAAGGGAACACGGTTTTGAAGTCGGTGGCTGAAGCGCGCACACCGTCGACAAAATCAACCGTGCCAGCCAGCGCGTCAGTTGCCCTGCAGCCAACCGCAGTGTTCACACCGGCAATGGTGCACAACTTGCCCATGGCCACGCGCAGAGACACGTCCACCACGTCGTCACCCAAACGGCGACCGTTCGGGAAGCCAGCGTTGTCACCCGCAATCACTCCCAGTGCATTTTGCGATGCCGCAGCCACAGGCACCGTTGAGGTGTTCAAACGCAACATTTCGGTCAACGGACCACCCATGCCAATGGCGGTGATGTTGGCTGGCCGGTTCAGGCCTGGCACACCAGTCAGAAACACGGTCATCAGGTCGGTGCGCGGGAAGTTGGTGGGCGCCAGGGCGGTCGGGAACAGCGCCTGGATCAGTGCCGGCAGCGTGGGGTTGGTCACATAGTCGGCAAAGTTGGTGGCGTCGTTCAAGGGCTTGGAGCCGTTGAACTTGTCCTTGTCACGCAAACCAATCACCACCTCGTTCACCAGCGGGTGGCCGAGGCGGGACACCTGGGTCCAGGCACCGCCGGCACGTTCGCTGGCCTGCAGGCCGGTTGGCGTGGCACCGTTCAGCAGACGCGCCTGGCGCATGCTGGCGGTGGTCCAGCCGCCAATGACGCGGTCGCCGCCGGTGGCGGTGGCCGTCAGGCAGCTGGCAGGCACTTCCAGCGCGAGCGAGGTGACGTTCTTGTTGTCCAGTTCACCAAACTTTCCCAGCGCAGACGCGTTGGCTTCGCTGGTGATCACCGCCGCCGGGGCATTGACCAGGTCAAAGATGGTGCCCAGGTTGACCGAGAAGGCTTCCTTGCGCTGGCCCACAAACACCTTGGCGGGTGCCGAGCAACCCGGAATGCTGACCGTGTGGATGAAGCTGTTGGCGTAGGTGTCGTAGGCGGCGGCGTTGCCAAAGGTCTTTTCGCCGATGTAGTCCACCGGCTTGGCAAAGGTGGCGCTGCCACCGCTGGCGTTGGTCACTGCCGTGCGGGTGCCGCTGCGGCGGTCACCGCGCACCACGGTCACGCTGTAGCTTTCGTTGTAGCTCAGGTTGGCACCGTTCGCAGCGGTCACCGGGCCAGCCTGGCGCAGCGGGATCGCCACGGTCTTCTGGTTGGCACCGGTGCCAATCGGCAGGGCAATGCCGGCGCCGTTGTTGGCCAGCGTGTTGCTGAAGCGGAACTGGAAGGTGATGTCTTCTTTGCCGTCGCCGTTGTTGTCCACATGGATTTCGTACAGCGCGTTCGGGTCGAGCGAGAAGTAGTTGGGGCCACCGTACGGGTCTTGCAGGGGCAGGTAATTGGCCACCAGCGTGACCATGCCGGTGCGGTTGGGTTCGTAGCTGTTGAACATGTAGAAATCGGTGCCATCGGCCTTGGGCACCGTGGTGATGAACGGGGCCTCGCGGTGGCTCGACGCGATGGCCGCGCCGGCAACTGCCAACAACAGACCGGCTTGTGCCAGCTGTTTGAATTTGAACGCCATGGTGTGCTCCTGTAGGGTGAACTTGTAGGTCTGACTGACCCATTACCTACGCATTCGCTACAGGGCCAGATGTCAAACAAGCAGTACCCCACCCCGGGGTGTTGAGATGCACGCATTTGCATCCACAAGCTCTTGCGCTGCGTAACCCAAAGATAAGAAGTTGTATATATTGTTCATACACGCCACACGGCGTGACGCACTCCCCACCGGCCGAACACCATGCCCCACTGCCCCCCTCTGCCACGGCCTGCGCCACACACGCGTTTGTGGGTGTCTGCGGCCACGCTGCTCTCGGCCATCGCGCCACTCAGCGCTGCAGCGCAAGAAGACAAGGCGCTCAAGCCGGTGGTGGTACAGACCTCGCGCACCAGCCAGTTGGGCGAGGCCACCACCGCCAACACCGGCGTGGTGACACAGGAGCAACTGGACGCGCGCACCGTGTACCGGCCGGGCGAGCTGCTGGAGGTGGTGCCCGGCCTGGTGGTGACGCAGCACAGCGGCGAGGGCAAGGCCAACCAGTTTTACCTGCGCGGCTTCAACCTCGACCACGGCACCGACTTGCGCACCACGATTGACGGCATGCCGGTGAACCAGCGCAGCCATGGCCACGGCCAGGGCTGGACCGACCTGAACTTCCTGATCCCCGAACTCGCCACCCTGCTGGACTACCGCAAGGGCCCGTTCTACGCCGCCGAGGGCGACTTTGCCTCTGCCGGTGCGGTGGGCATCCGCTACGCGGACACGCTGAAGCAAGGCGTGGCCAGCATCGGCCTCGGGCAAAACGGCTACCGCCGCACGCTGCTGGCCGATTCACCGCAGCTGGGCAATGGCCGCCTGCTGTACGCGCTGGAGCTGTTCCAGAACGACGGGCCGTTTGTGGTGGGCGACAACTTCAAAAAAGCCAACGGCGTGCTGCGCTACAGCGAGGGCACGGCGGCGCAGGGCTTCAACGTCACCGCCATGGCGTACAACACCAACCGCTACCACGCGACCGACCAGATCCCGAAACGCGCGGTGGACGCCGGCCTATTGAACCGCTTTGACGCGGTAGACCAGACCGACGGCGGCAAAGTCTCGCGCTACAGCCTCTCCGGCGCCTGGCACCGCGTGACCGACACCACAGCCACGCAGGTGAATGCTTACGTCATTCAGAACCAGCTCGACCTGTACTCCAACTTCACCTACTTCCTGGACGACCCGGTCAACGGCGACCAGTTCAACCAGAAAGACCAACGCGTCACCTCCGGCCTGAACGCCAGCCACAGCTGGAACACCCGCCTGTTTGGCCGAGACGGCGAGAACACCATCGGCCTGCAGCTGCAGAACGACAACATCCGCAACGGCCTCTACAACACCGTGGCACAACGCCGGCTCGCCACCACACGGCAAGACAAGGTGGTGGAGAGCAGCATCGGTGTGTACTTTGAAAACACCACGCGCTGGACCGACACCTTCCGCACCGTGGCCGGCCTGCGCACCGACAGCTACCGCTTTGACGTGGCCAGCGACAACCCGGCCAACTCGGGCAAAACCAACGACAGCATCACCAGCCCCAAGCTCAACCTGATTTTTGGCCCGTTCGCCAAGACCGAGTTCTTCGCTGGGGTAGGCCGCGGCTTCCACAGCAACGACGCGCGCGGCACCACCATCAAGGTCGACCCGAAAACCTTTGATCCGGTGGACCGCGTGCCCGGGCTGGTACGTTCCCAGGGCGCCGAACTGGGCGTGCGCAGCGAATTCATTCCCGGCTTGCAGACCGCGCTGTCGTTCTACCGGCTGGACTTTGACTCGGAACTGGTGTTTGTGGGCGACGCCGGCAACACCGAAGCCGGCCGCCCGAGCCGCCGCACCGGCTTCGAGTTGTCCAGCTACTACAAAGCCAACCGCTGGCTGACCCTCGACGCCGACGTGGCCTTTGCCAAGGCCCGCTTCCGCGACAACGACCCGGTGGGACGCCGCATTCCCGGCTCGGTGGAGGGCGTGGCGTCTGTGGCGCTGGCGGTGGACCACCTCGGCCCCTACTTTGGCGCGCTGCAGCTGCGCTACTTCGGCCCGCGGCCCTTGCTGGAAGACAACGCGGTGCGCTCGGGCAAAACCGTCACCCTCAATGGCCGCATTGGCTACAAGTTCAGCCCCAAGCTCCGGCTGGAACTGGAAGGCTTCAACCTCACCAACACCAAGGCCTCGTCCATCGACTACTTGTACACCTCGCAGCTGCGCGGCGAAGCCAGCCCGGTGGACGACGTGCATTTCCACCCGATCGAGTCGCGCTCGTTCCGGGTCACGCTGGTGGCCAATTTCTGACGCGCCTGGCAAATGGGCGGGAACAGGCCATTTTTTTGCCGCATGCCCACCCCGGTTTGGGTTGACGATGCCTTACTGATTGCTTACAGTAAAAACGTCGACCAAAGGGGTTTGCCATGACCGTGTTTCTCTCACTCAACGAGCTGCAACGCATCAAGCAATGGCACGTGGCGCACCGCCACGACCACCCCCTGGAATACCACCTCTGGGACCTGGTGCTGATCGGCTGGGTCATGGGCCTGATTGGCCTGCTGCCGGTGACGGTGCTGGTCGGCTGGTGGGCCGCGCCGCTGTGCGCCATGGCCTTCTTGCTCCCCAGCACCTACGTGGGCTGGCGCGCCAAGGCGCACGCGCGGCAGGTGCTGCGCTGCGACTGGCTGCCCACCGAACGCTGAACGCTGGCCGCGTTATTGCCGCGCGGTGCGCCCGTTGGCCGGAAACACCTGCGGGTGGCTGGTGCGGAAGGGGTTGATGTCCAGCCCGCCGCGCCGGGTGTAACGCGCGTACACGCTGAGCTTGATCGGCTGGCAACGCGTCCAGATGTCCATGAAGATGCGCTCGACGCACTGCTCATGGAACTCGTGGTGGTTGCGGTAGCTGACGATGTACTGCAGCAGCCCGCCCTGTTCGATCTGCGGGCCGGTGTAGGCAATCTGCAAGCTGGCCCAGTCGGGCTGGCCGGTCACCAGGCAGTTGCTTTTCAGCAGCTGGCTGGTCAGCACCTCGCTCACCGGTTGTTCGCCCACGGCGGCGGCCAACAGCTCCGGCGCCGGGGTGTAGCGGTCGCATTCGATGTCGAGCCGGTCCAGGCTCAGGCCGTCCAGCTCGTGCACGGCCTCAAAGCCAAACACCTCGGGCGACAACAGCCGCACGCCCACCGACGACAGCACCGGCCCGCCACGCCACACGGCTTCGGACACGTCGGTACGGATGCGGGCCTGGACTTCGGCCGCGTCGGCAAAGCGGGTGTTGTTGAAGCTGTTCAGGTAGAGCTTGAAGGACTTGCTCTCCACGATGTTGCGCGACTCGCAGGGCACGGTGATGTGCGCGATCGCCACCTGTGGTCGGCCACGGGGGTTGAGCCAGCCCAGCTCGAACGCGGTCCACAGGTCCACCCCCAGAAATGGCACGCGCTCGCCCAGGCCCAGCTCGGTGCGTTTGTCGCTGCGCGGCAGCGGGAACAGCAGCGCCGGGTCGTACTGGTCGGCGTAGGCGCTGGCTTTGCCGAGCGGGGAATGGGCAGGGGACGTGTCGGGCATGGGTTCAGCGGGCGGGAGCAGACTTCAAAAAAGGCAGCAGTGCGGCCAGCAGGCGTTGCACCACGCCGGGCGGCAGGTCGTGCCCCATGCCCTCCACGCCCACCAGCTGGGCGCCGGGGATGCGGCTGGCGGTGTCTTCGCCACAGGCAAAAGGCACGAGCGGGTCGGCCTTGCCGTGCACCACCAAGGTGGGGCAACGCAGCTTGGTCAGCGCCGAGGCACGGTCGTCGGCCACCACGGCCAGCATCTGGCGCGAGATGCCGGCCGGGTGGTGGCTGCGCGCCACACTCAGGCTGACACGTTCGCGCAGCTCGGCCTCCGGCAACGGAAAGCCGGGGCTGCCAATCAGCCGGAACAGCGCGGTGGTGTGGTCGATGGCGGCTTCGCGGCTGGCGTTGGCGGGGCGGCCCAGCATGGCGCGCAGCACCCGCGGCTCGGGCGACGGCAGGCGCCGTGCGCCGCTGGAGCTCATCACGCTGGTCAGGCTCAGCACCCGGCCCGGCGCGGCGATCGCCATGCGCTGGGCGATCATGCCGCCCATGCTGACGCCGACCACATGCGCCTGCGGAATGGCCAGCGCGTCCAGCACACCCAGCGCGTCTTTGGCCATGTCGATCAGGGTGTAGGGCGGGTGCAGGCGCAGGCCGAGCTTGTGCTTGATGGCGGCCAGCGCGAGGTTGGGCACGCCGAGTTCGTCAAAGTGCTGCGACAGGCCGATGTCGCGGTTGTCGTGCCGGATCACGCGGTAACCGGCGTCCACCAACGCGTCCACAAACGCCTGCGGCCAGGCGATCAGCTGCATGCCCAGCCCCATCACCAGCAGGACCGGCGGGCGCGACACGTCGCCGCTGTCTTCGACTTCTACCTGGATGTCGTTTGCTCTGATTTTCATAGCTATACCTTCAGGAAGTACTAAGGCTCAAGGCCGATTTGGCTTGAAAAATGGCCTGGCAGCGGTGTCAGCGCCTTCTGGGAAGCAAATTTCAGGTGAATTCCCGCTCGCGCAGCCATTTGGTGGCGATCCACTTTTCACCGGCGATCACCGGTGCGCCGCCGTGCAGGCTCTGGGTGGACGGGTCGGGCCGGTCGTAGCTGAAAAACACCGCGTTGCCGCGCTTTGGCGCCACCTCCAGCCGCACGTCGGGGAAGGTGGTGCCGCCGCCTTTGTCGGGCTCGTTCAGGTACATCAGAAAGGTGCCCACGCGCTGGCCACCGCGCTTCAGGATGCTGGGCGTGCCGGGCTCGGCCGGGTTGAAGTAGTCGTAGTGTGGCCGGTATTCCGCGCCCGGGTGGTAATGCAGCACCTGGATGCCCTCGCCGTTCTCCACCGGCCAGTTCAGCAGCCGCGCAATGCGCGCCTCGATGCGCTGGACGATCTCGTTCTGGCCGCGGGAAAAGAACATGCCGCTGCTGGTGCGTGCGTCGTTCAGCTCTTCGCCGCCGGTCTGCGTGTCCACCGTGCGGGAGCGGGCCATCTTGGGCCGGGCGGCCTCCACCATCAGCGCGCATTCTTCGTCGCTCAGGAAGCCGCCAATCACCACGATGGGTGGTTTTTGCATGTGGCTGATGATGTGCACACGGCGGTCGCCCAGGTCGAGGTAGAGCGGCGCGTCGTCCAGCGGCACGCGCGGCACCGGCACGGTGGGTGGCAGCCGGGCTTCTATCGACTGCTGGCTGAGGTGCACGCGCAGCGTGTCTTCAATGGCCTGCACGGCCACCGCCTGCTGCCAGCCGGCTTCCAGCATGGCCTGCAGGATTTTCTGAACGCCCATGCCCGCCGAGGCCTGCGCCACAACCCACTCGCGCAGCGCCGGGGTCACACTCTGGCTGGAAGTGCTGTTGCCCATCGCGGTCACCCGGCCTTGCGCCGAAACACCAGCCGGTCCACCACCGACACCGACGCGTCAAAGGCATAGCCTTCGAGCTTGAAGGTCTCGAGCTTTTTGGGCGTGGCCATGCGCTGCGTGATGGCGTGCCGCGCCATCAGCCCGCGTGCGCGCTTGGCGTGGAAACTGATGACCTTGTACGCGCCCCCGGTGGCGGCGTTTTTTGCATCGGGCCGCCATTCCTCGAACACACACTCGATCACGCGGGCCTTCAGGGCCTTGCGGTCCACCGACTTGAAGTACTCCTGCGAAGCGAGGTTGACCACCACCGGCGTGAGGTCGGCCCGCAGGCGCTGGTTCAGGTGCTCGGCAATCTGCGGGCCCCAGAATTTGTACAAGTCCCGGCCTTTGGGGTTGGCCAGCGCCGTGCCCATTTCCAGCCGGTAGGGTTGCATGCGGTCCAGCGGCCGCAGCACACCATAGAGGCCGCTGAGGATGCACAGGTGCTGCTGCGCCCAGTCCAGGTCTTGCGGCTGCAAGCTCTTGGCGTCCAGCCCTTCGTACACATCGCCATTGAAGGCCAGCACCGCCTGTTTGGCGTTGTGGGCGGTGAAACGCGGCGACCAGGCCTGGTAACGCGCCACGTTGAGCGCGGCCAGCGCGTCGCTCAGGCCCATGAGTTCGGCAATCTGCGGTGGCGACTTTGGCTTGAGCAAACCAATCAGTTCGGCCGACTGCGCCACAAACTGCGGTTTGGTGTGCGGCAGCTCCCCATTGGGAGGGGTGTAGTCCAGCGATTTGGCGGGAGAAAGCAGGAACAGCATGGCGCGGTGACGTCCCGAAAGAAAAGGCAACACAGAGGAAGCCCCGATTATCCCGATTCGGCCATGAGGGGCCGGTAAAATCGTTTTGCATCTGCACACACCGACAAACCGCATTCTTTCAGGATGCCGTACCTCATTTCCTTTGGGTCACCATGAACGACACCGCGCTCCAGCCGGGCCTGCAATCCCTGTCCAAATCCTTTGAACCCGTGGCCATCGAGGCGCAATGGGGCCCCGAATGGGAACAGCGCGGTTACGGCGTGGCCGGCTTCCGGGGCACGCAGCAGCCAAAAGCCGGCGCACCGGCCTTTGCCATCCAGCTGCCACCGCCCAATGTGACCGGCACGCTGCACATGGGCCACGCCTTCAACCAGACCATCATGGACAGCCTGACCCGCTACCACCGCATGATGGGTTTCAACACCGCCTGGGTGCCCGGCACCGACCACGCCGGCATTGCCACCCAGATCGTGGTGGAACGCCAGCTGCAGGAACAAAAGCTCAGCCGGCACGACCTGGGCCGCAAGAACTTCGTGGCCAAGGTCTGGGAATGGAAAGAGCAGAGCGGCAACACCATCACCACCCAGATGCGCCGCATGGGCGACAGCGTGGACTGGAGCCGCGAATACTTCACGATGGACGAGAAGCTCTCCACCGTGGTGACCGACACCTTTGTGCGCCTGTACGAACAGGGCCTGATCTACCGCGGCAAGCGCCTGGTGAACTGGGACCCGGTGCTGATGAGCGCAGTGTCTGATCTGGAAGTGGAGAGCGAAGAAGAAGACGGCAGCCTCTGGCACATCGCCTACCCCCTGGCCGATGGCTCGGGCTCGCTCACGGTGGCCACCACCCGCCCCGAAACCATGCTGGGCGACGTGGCGGTGATGGTGCACCCGGAAGACGAACGCTACGCCCACCTGATCGGCCAACTGGTCAAGCTGCCGCTGTGCGACCGCGAGATTCCGGTGATTGCCGACGACTATGTGGACAAAGCCTTCGGCACCGGCGTGGTCAAGGTCACGCCCGCCCACGACCCCAACGACTACGCGGTGGGCCAGCGCCACAGCCTACCGATGATCGGCGTGCTGACGCTGGACGCCAAAATCAACGCGCAAGCCCCCGCACCCTACCAAGGCCTGGACCGCTTCGTCGCCCGTAAGAAAATCGTGGCTGACCTCGACGCGCTGGGCGCGCTGGTTGAGGTGAAGAAACACAAGCTGATGGTGCCGCGCTGCACCCGCACCGGCCAGATCGTCGAGCCCATGCTGACCGACCAGTGGTTTGTGGCGATGAGCAAAAACGACGAGACCGGCAAAAGCATCGCGCAAAAAGCCATCGACGCCGTGGCCAGCGGCGACGTGAAGTTCGTGCCCGAGAACTGGGTCAACACCTACAACCAGTGGATGAACAACATCCAGGACTGGTGCATCAGCCGCCAGCTCTGGTGGGGCCACCAGATTCCGGCCTGGTACGACCAGGACGGCAACGTCATCGTCGCCCGCAACGAAGCCGAAGCGCAGGCCAAGGCGCCAGGCAAAACGCTGACCCGCGACGAAGACGTGCTCGACACCTGGTACTCCTCAGCGTTGGTCCCCTTCAGCACCATGGGCTGGCCCGAAGCCGTAGCGCAGGGGTCCGGGCTTGCCGGAACCGGCGATTTGGCGAGCGCAGCAAATATGAGCCAGGCCGGCGAGCCCGGACTCCGAAGCGGCGCCGCAGCACTCACCGACTACGACCTCTACCTCCCCAGCACCGTGCTGGTCACCGGCTACGACATCATCTTCTTCTGGGTCGCCCGGATGATCATGATGACCACGCACTTCACCGGCCGCGTGCCCTTCAAACACGTCTACATCCACGGCCTGGTGCGCGACGCGCAGGGCAAGAAGATGAGCAAGTCCGAAGGCAACGTGCTCGACCCGGTCGATTTGATCGACGGCATCACCCTGGCGCCGCTGCTCGACAAACGCACCACCGGCCTGCGCAAGCCCGAGACCGCCCCCAAGGTGCGCAAAGAGACCGAAAAAGAATTTCCCGACGGCATTCCCGCTTACGGTGCCGACGCGCTGCGCTTCACCTTCGCCTCGCTGGCCTCGCTGGGCCGCAGCATCAACTTCGACAGCAAACGCTGCGAGGGCTACCGCAACTTCTGCAACAAACTGTGGAACGCCACCCGCTTTGTGCTGATGAACTGCGAAGGCCAGGACTGCGGCTTCAAGCCCCATGGTGCCGAAGAATGTGTGCCCGGCGGTTACCTCGATTTCGGCCCCGCCGACCGCTGGATCGTCTCGGCCCTGCAGCGCACCGAGGCCGAAGTGGCCAAGGGCTTTGCCGAGTACCGGCTCGACAACGTGGCCAACGCCATCTACCGCTTTGTGTGGGACGAGTTCTGCGACTGGTACCTGGAAATTGCCAAAGTGCAGATCCAGACCGGCGACGCCGCCGTGCAACGCGCCACCCGCCGCACGCTGATCCGCACGCTGGAAACCATTTTGCGGCTGGCCCACCCCATCATTCCCTTCATCACCGAAGAGCTCTGGCAAATCGTGTCCAAAGTCGCCGACCGCGCCGGCGAATCGGTCAGCATCAGCGCCTACCCGGTGAGCCAGCCCGAACGGATTGACGAAGCCGCCGAAGCCCATGTCACCAAGCTCAAGACCTTGGTCGACGCCTGCCGCAATTTGCGCGGCGAGATGAACGTCTCCCCCGCCACCCGCTTGCCGCTCTTCGTGGTGGGTGACGCCTCCTTCATGCGCCAGGTCGCCCCCGTGTTGCAGTCACTCGCCAAGCTGAACGAGGTCAAGGTGTTTGACGACGAAGCCGCCTGGGCCGCCGCCGCGCAGGCCGCGCCCGTGGCGGTGGTGGGCGCGGCGCGTTTGTGCCTGTTCATGGAAATTGACGTGGTGGCCGAGAAAGCCCGCCTGGGCAAGGAAGCCGACCGCCTCGAAGGCGAGATCACCAAAGCCCACGGCAAGCTGGCCAACGAGGCCTTTGTGGCCAAAGCCCCACCGGCCGTGATTGCGCAAGAGCGCCAGCGTGTGGCCGACTTCACCGCCACCCTGGCCAAGCTGCGCGACCAGCTCGCGCGCCTGGCCTGACCCCTTTCACACCCACCGCACCACCATGGCCTACACCACGCGACTGACCAAAGCCGTTTTCCCCGTGGCCGGCCTCGGCACCCGGTTCCTGCCCGCCACCAAGGCCTCGCCCAAAGAGATGCTGCCGGTGGTCGACAAACCACTGATCCAGTACGCGGTGGAAGAAGCGTATTCGGCCGGCATCCGCCACATGATCTTCGTCACCGGCCGCGCCAAGCGCGCCATCGAAGACCACTTTGACACCGCCTACGAGCTGGAAAACGAGCTGGAAACCGCCGGCAAACAGGCCCTGCTGGAACTGGTGCGCTCGGTGCAGCCCGACGACATGGACTGCTCCTACGTGCGCCAGCCCCGCTCGCTGGGCCTGGGCCACGCGGTGCTGTGCGCCGAGCACCTGGTGGGCGACGAGCCCTTTGCGGTGCTGCTGGCCGACGACCTGATGGTGGGCCCGCCCGGCGGCCAGCCGGTGCTGGCGCAGATGGCGCAGGTGTTTGCCCGCGAACGCTGCTCGCTGCTGGCGGTGCAGGAAGTGCCGCTGGAGCATGTGCGCCGCTACGGCATCGTCGCCGGCGACATGCTCGGCAACGGCCTGATGGACGTGCGCCGCATGGTGGAAAAACCCAGCCCGGAAGAAGCGCCGTCACGGCTCGGCGTGGCCGGCCGCTACATCCTCACGCCCGGTGTGTTCGCCCAGATCCGCAACCAGCCACGTGGTGCGGGCGGCGAAATCCAGCTCACCGACGGCATTGCCGGCTTGCTCAGCCAGGAACGGGTGTTGGCATTTCCCTATGCCGGCAAACGCTACGACTGCGGCAGCAAACAGGGGTTTCTGGAAGCGACAGTGGAGCTGGCCCTGCAGCACCCCGAGGTGGGCGCTGCTTTCCGCAACTACCTGCAGACACTGAAGCTGTAATCAGCGGCGGCGCAGGAAGTGGATGAAGTCGCTGCCCACGGTCTGCTGTTCCACCAGCTCGTTGCCAGTCTGCTTGGCAAAGGCCATGAAGTCGCGGACCGAGCCCGCATCGGTTGACACCACCTTCAGCAGCTGGCCACTGGCCATGTCGGTCAGCGCCTTCTTGGCCTTCAGGATGGGCAGCGGGCAGTTCAGGCCCCGGGTGTCGATTTCCTTGTCGATGTGCATGGCGGCTTGTCTCTGGTGCGTGGCGTGAGAGCGGATTTTATTCGCGCTTGTTGAATTCAATGAATTGCGGCTCATGCCCGCGCGAACGCAGCCAGTCGGCCAGCGCATAGCCGGTGCCGGCGGGCCAGCACTTCACCGCCTCGGGCGTGTACAGCTTGTACTCCGCCAGTTCGGGCGACAACACCACCTCGCCCTCGGCCACCACATGGAAGGCAATGATCACCTGGTTCATGCGCTGGAAGTCGTACACGCCAATCAGGTTCAGCGCCGTGACGTCGAGGTTGGTTTCTTCCTTCACCTCGCGCGCGATGCCTTCTTGCGCCGTCTCGCCCGCCTCCATGAAGCCGGTGATCAGCGCAAACACCCGCCCGCTCCAGGCCGCGTTGCGGGCCAGCAGAATCTGCCCGCCGTACTCCACCACCGCCGCCAGCACCGGTGTCGGGTTGTTCCAGTGGGTGTAGCCACAGGCCACGCAACGCAGGCGCTCTTTGGCGCCGCCGTCTTCCAGCTGGGCCAGCCACTCCAGCGGCGTGGCACAGTTCGGGCAAAACCTGAATTCGTGGGACATGGTGCTATGGAAGATGTAGCTTAACCGCTAGATTTCACTTAGGCTGGAGGCCAATTCTTTTAAAAATCAGGCTGGGAAAACGCCAGTGGACAGATAACGGTCGCCCCGGTCGCACACAACGAACACCACCGTCGCGTTGGTCTCGCGTTTGGCGATCTCCAGCGCCACCCAGCAGGCGCCCGCCGCGGAAATGCCGGCAAAAATGCCCTCTTCCCGTGCCATGCGGCGGCACATTTCTTCGGCATCGTCCTGGCTCACCAGCACGGTGTCGTCCACGTGCGTGGCATCGTAAATCTTCGGCATGTAGGCCTCGGGCCATTTGCGGATGCCGGGAATGCGCGAGCCCTCGCTCGGCTGCGCACCAATGACCTTGACGGCCGGGTTCTTCTCTTTCAGAAACCGCGACACCCCGGTGATGGTGCCGGTGGTGCCCATCGCGCTCACGAAATGGGTGATGCGCCCGCCGGTCTGTTCCCAGATTTCCGGGCCGGTGGTCTCGTAGTGGATGCGCGGGTTGTCGGGGTTGGCAAACTGGTCCAGCACCCGGCCCTTGCCCTCGCGCTGCATGTTTTCGGCCAGGTCGCGCGCGTACTCCATGCCGCCGCTCTTGGGCGTCAGGATCAGCTCGGCACCAAACGCCTTCATGGTTTGCGCCCGCTCGATGCTCAGGTCCTCCGGCATCACCAGCACCATGCGGTAGCCCTTGATGGCCGCGGCCATCGCCAGCGCAATGCCGGTGTTGCCCGAGGTGGCCTCGATCAGCGTGTCACCGGCGTGGATGTCGCCACGCTCCTCGGCGCGCTGGATCATCGACAGCGCCGGCCGGTCTTTCACAGAACCCGCCGGGTTGTTGCCTTCCAGCTTGCCCAGCAGCACATTGCCACGCGTGGCGTTGTCGGCTGCACCAATGCGCTGCAAGGCCACCAGCGGCGTTTTGCCAATCGCGTCTTCAATCGTCGGGTAATTCATAGCCCGCACTGTGCCATAATTTCGGGCTGCACTGTTTACCTGCCCGGGTGGTGAAATTGGTAGACGCAGGGGACTCAAAATCCCCCGCCGCAAGGCGTGCCGGTTCGATTCCGGCCCCGGGCACCACGGACAAGGCCGGAAGCTTCCACAAGCTTCCGGCCTTTTTCTTTGGGCACTCCCAGAGCCGCGCCAGCACAGCGCGCTGTACAAGAAACCGTGCCCAGGCACGGCCTTTCGGTGCGACTTAGCATGAAGGTTCAGCTTCATTGATGCAAAGGAACCCGCATGACCGCTCCCCGCTCTTCCATTCGCACCATCGGCTTGGCCGTGCTGCTCGGCGCTGCTTTGACCGCTGCCCAGGCCCAGTACGTCGGTCC
Source organism: Pseudomonadota bacterium (assembly GCA_040384665.1). GTDB lineage: Bacteria > Pseudomonadota > Gammaproteobacteria > Burkholderiales > Burkholderiaceae_C > PCRC01. Next base: position 58,574 of record JAZKIY010000014.1, on the reverse strand, counting down.
CAGCACCGCCAAGTCCCCCGCCACCGTGGCCGAGGTGTTGAAAGCGCCGGTGGACGACCAGGAGGTGGTGTTGCGCGGGCGGATTCTGGAGAAGCTGAGCAAGGACAAGTACCGCTTTGCCGACAGCAGTGGCGAAATCCGGGTCGAGATTGACCTGAAAGATTTTCGTGGCCAGACGATCTCGGACAGCACGCTTGTGGAAATTCGCGGTGAGGTTGAAACAAGCTTTGTGAAGTCGCCCGAGATTGACGTGAAACTCCTGACGGTGGTGAAACAGTGAGCGCACAGTCCCTGCTGGACCAGTTGCTCAAGTCGGGCGGCGCCCTGCTCGACCCGCTGCTGAAAGGCGGCGCATCGGCCGGCACACCACAGCAAGGTGGCGAGGGCTGGGGCAAGTTCGCAGGTGGTGCGGTGACCGGCGGCGCCTTGGGCCTGCTGCTCGGCAGCAAGCGGGGCCGTGGCTTTGGCGGCAAGGCGCTGCAGTACGGCAGCGTGGCGGCACTGGGCGCGGTGGCGTTCAAGGCCTACAGCGAGTGGCAAAAAAACCAGGCGCAGGGTGCCCCCACCCAAGGCGCGCCGCTGGCCGCCCCGCTGCCACAAACGGTGGACCGCCTGCCGGCGCCAGAAGTGGAATCCCACAGCCGCGCGATGCTGCTGGCGATGATCGCCGCCGCCAAGGCGGACGGCCACCTGGACGCGCGCGAACAGGGGCTGGCCGAGGCCGAACTGAACCGGCTGGAAGCCGACCCGGCCCTGCGCCAGTGGTACGGCACACAGCTGAGCCAGCCGCTCGACCCGGCCGCCGTGGCCAAAGCGGCCAGCACACCGGAAATTGCTTCCGAGATGTACCTGGTCAGCCTGCTGGTGGTGGACAACACCAGCTTCATGGAACGCGCCTACCTGGACGAACTGGCCCGCCAGCTCAAGCTGCCCGACGGGCTGAAGCGCGAACTCGAAGCCCAGGTGCCCCGGGGCTGATTTAACCGCCCAGCAGGCCGGTGGCCACCGTGGGGTAGCGCAGCCGCAACCGCAGCTCGCGCCGCAAGCGGGTGTTGTCCATGCGGCGCGACTCGCTCATGAAGCTCAGCTGCATTGGCGGCAATTGCACCGTGGCTTCAGCGCGTGTGATGCGCGGCGGGCGCGGCAGGCCGTACACATCGGCGGCGAGGTCGAAGTAGTCGCCCATCTTCAAATCCGAGCTGTCGTTGGCGTTGTAGATGCGCTGTGGCCTGCCGCGCCACAGCGCCGCCATGCAGGCGCGGGCGAGGTCGTCGGCGTGGATGTGGTTGGTGAACACGTCGTCGGCCGCCACCAGCACCGGCGCGCCCCTTGTCAGCCGCTCGCGCGGTGTGCCGCCGGCGCGGTCGGGCGCGTAAATGCCGGGAATGCGCAAAATGCTCACCCGCACCGGCCCCTGGGTCACCACGCTGCGGCCATGGAAGCGCAGAGCAGCTTCGGCGTCGGTGCGGCGCTGGGCACGGGCGGTGGTGGCGCTGGCGGCGCGGGTTTCACTCACCCATTGGCCTTGACAGTCGCCGTACACGCCGCTGGTGGAGCCATAGACCCAACTGCTGGCCGACGAGCGCAGGCGCAAGGCGCGGGTCAAGGCGCGGGTGCGCGGGTCCCCGGCGCCAGTGCCGGGCGGGGGCGCCAAGTGCAGCACCCGGGTGGCAAGGCCGGCCAGGCGGCGCAGGCTGTCGGGCTGGTCCAGGTTGCCCCGCAGCGGCACCGCCCCGGCCTGGCGCAACAGGGGCGCACGGTCGGGCGACGAGGTCAGCGCGAGCACACGCACCCGGCCCGCCAGTTGCCGCACCACCCGCAGGCCCACGTCGCCACAGCCCACCACCAGCAAACGCTCGCGGCGGAAGCGGGCAGGGAGCGCACCAAGGGGGTTCTGGTTTGAGGGCAAAATCGTGGTCTCGGCAAAACGCCTAGGATAACGACCCCATGAACCTGAGCATCACCGTGCAGCCCAGCGGCCGCACCTTCACCGCCCACGCGGAAGAAACCATTCTGGCCGCTGGCATCCGCACTGGCATCGCGCTGCCCTATGGCTGCAAAGACGGCGCCTGTGGCTCCTGCAAGTGCAAAAAACTCTCCGGCACGGTGACGCATGGCCCGCACCAGAGCAAGGCACTGTCGGCCGAGGAAGAAGCCAACGGCTTTGTGCTGACCTGCTGCGCCACCCCCCAGACCGACGTGGTGCTGGAGTCGCGCCAGGTGTCGCTGGCCGGGGCCTTCCCGATCAAAAAAATGCCCACCCGCGTGACGGCGCTGCAGAAGCTGTCGCACGACGTGATGCAGCTGCTGCTGCAAACCCCGGCGAACGACACCTTCCAGTTCCACGCCGGCCAGTACGTCGAGTTCATCCTGCGTGACGGCAGCCGCCGCGCGTACTCGATGGCCAACGCGCCGCACCTGCAAACGGCCGGCATCGAACTGCACCTGCGCCACATGCCCGGCGGCAAGTTCACCGACCACGTGTTCACCACGATGAAGGAAAAAGAAATCCTGCGGGTAGAAGGCCCGTTTGGCAGCTTTTACCTGCGCGAGGAATCGCTCAAGCCCATCGTGCTGCTGGCGTCGGGCACCGGTTTTGCACCCATCAAGGCGGTGATCGAGCACATGCAGTTCAAGGGCGTGTCGCGCCCGGCCACGCTGTACTGGGGCGGCCGCCGGCCGGAAGACATCTACATGGACCACTGGGTCAAGACCAAGTGCGCCGAAATGCCCAACCTGACCTTTGTGCCGGTGGTCTCCAACGCCCTGCCGGAAGACCACTGGACCGGCCGCACCGGCTTCGTCCACCAAGCGGTGATGCAAGACTTCCCCGACCTCTCCGGCCACCAGGTCTACGCCTGCGGCGCGCCCATCGTGGTGGACTCGGCCAAGGCCGACTACACCACGCAGTGCGGTCTGCCGGAAGAAGAGTTCTACGCCGACTCGTTCACCACCGAGGCCGACAAGGCCAAAGCGTGAACGCTACAGTTTCAATAGCTGAATCGCAAGGTTCTACTAGGGCTCAAGGCCGATTTGATTCAGAATCTTGCCTGTAGGCCGGCCGGACGGCCCTGCGCGGCATTTGGGAGGCCCCAAATGGCCCGTCAGCCATGGGACAGCAGGGTGAACCCCTACGACCTAGAATGGGTGCGTGACCCAGATACTCAACGCCGACCTGCACTGCCACTCTGTCGTCTCTGACGGCACCCTCACCCCCGAGGCGCTGGCCGAACGCGCCAAGGCCAACGGTGTGGAGCTCTGGGCGCTGACCGACCACGACGAAATCGGCGGCCAGCACCGCGCCATCGCAGCAGCCCACGCCAACGGCCTGCATTACCTGTGTGGCACCGAAATCTCCATCACCTTTGCCAGCGCCACGGTGCACATCGTCGGCCTCGGGTTCGACCCCGACAACGGGCAACTCCGGCAAGGCCTGCACAACACCCGGGGTGGCCGTGGCCAGCGGGCGATGGACATGTCCGACGGGCTTGCCAAGGTCGGCATCCACGGCGCTTACGACGGCGCGCTGAAATACGTGGGCAACCCCGAACTGATCTCGCGCACCCACTTCGCCCGCTTTCTGGTGGAGAGTGGCGTCTGCAAAGACACCAACGAGGTGTTCCGCAAGTACCTGACCGACAACAAACCCGGCTTCGTGCCGCACCGCTGGGCCACGCTGCGCGACGCGGTGCACTGGATCACCGAAGCCGGTGGCGAGGCGGTGATTGCCCACCCCGCCCGCTACAAGTTCACCGCCAACGAAGAGTACGCGCTGTTCAGCGAATTCAAGGCCCACGGTGGCCGTGCGGTGGAGGTGGTGACTGGCAGCCACACCCCGCCCGAGTACGTGAAGTACGCCGACATGGCACGCGAGTTCGGCCTGGCCGCCTCGCGCGGCAGCGACTTCCACAGCCCCGACGAGAGCCACACCGACCTCGGCACCCTGCCCTGGCTGCCCGGCGGCCTGACGCCCGTGTGGGAACTGCTCGACCACCGCATCCACCGGGCGCCCACCCCCAGCGCGGCCGGATGAGTTCGCCCAGCACCGCCCCCGGTGCCGGCATCGCCCTCATCGTGCTGGCCACCGCCTGTTTTGTGGTGCTCGACACGTCCACCAAACACGCCGGCAGCCTGGCCCCGGTGATGCTGTTGCTCTGGTTCCGCTACGCCTTCCAGGCGCTCGTCACCTTCGCACTGCGGCTGCCGGTGCAAGGCCTGGGTGTGCTGCGCACGGGCAGCCCGCGTTTTCAATTGCTGCGCGGCGGCCTGCTGATGGTGACCAGCCTGTGCTCTTTCATTGGCCTGCAGCATTTGCCGGTGGGCGAGTTCACCGCCATGGTGATGCTGGCCCCACTGGCCGTCACCGCCCTGGCGGCCTGGGTGCTGAAAGAACGCGTCTCGGCCCGGCGCTGGGCGCTGCTCATTGGTGGTTTTGCCGGTGCGCTGCTGGTGATCCGCCCGGGCGGCCAGGTGTTTGGCTGGGCGCTGGTGTTTCCCCTCGTGCTGGTGCTGGCCTATGCCGGCTTCCAGATCCTCACCAGCCGCATGAGCACCCACGAGAACCCGTACACCACCCACATGTACACCGGGCTGGTCGGCACGGTGGTGATGTTGCCGGTGGCCATCTGGCACTGGGACACCGCCGCCCTGCTGGCGCACTGGCCGTGGTTCGTTCTGCTGGGTGCCGCCGGCACGTTTGGCCACTGGTTGCTGATCCTGGCCTACCGGCGCGCGCCAGCGGCCACACTCTCGCCCTACCTCTACGCCCAAATCGGCTTTGCCACGCTGGCCGGCTGGCTGGCTTTCAACCACACCCCCGACGGCTGGGCCTGGGCCGGCATTGCGGTGATTGCCACCTGCGGCGTGACCAGTGGCCTGCTCACCCTGCAGGAAACCGCCAGCGCCCGCCGGCGCGCAACCGCCATCGTGCGCTGACAGCTGCACTACACTGCCCGCCACCCCGACACCACACACACCATGGCCCAGTACCTCACCGTCCACCCCGACAACCCCCAAGCCCGGCTGCTGAAACAGGCGGTGGCGGTGCTGGCCAAGGGCGGCATTGTCGCGGTGCCAACCGACTCCAGCTACGCGCTGGCCTGCCACCTCGACGACAAGGCCGCCGCCGACCGGCTGCGCCGCCTGCGCGGGGTGGACGACAAACACCACCTCACCCTGCTGTGCCGCGACCTGAGCGAACTCGCCAACTACGCCCGGGTGGACAACGCCCAGTACCGGCTGCTGAAGTCGGTCACGCCAGGGCCATACACCTTCATCCTGGAAGCCACCAAAGAGGTGCCGCGCCGGCTCAGCCACCCGTCGCGCAAGACCATTGGCCTGCGCGTGCCGGAACACCACGCACTGCAAAGCCTGCTGGAACAACACGGCGCGCCGCTGATTGCCACCACGCTCATTCCACCGGGCGAGACCGAGGCGTTGAACGACCCGGAAGACATCCGCAGCCGTTTTGAACACCTGATCGACGCGGTGATCGACGCCGGCGCTTGCCCGCTCTCCCCCACCACCGTGGTCGACCTCAGCGACGGCACGCCGGTGGTGGTGCGCGAAGGCCGGGGCGACGTGGCCCGGCTGGGCCTGTGAACCGGGGCGCCCGCCCGCTCTGAGACAATCACCCTGTGGACATTGCCAACATCATCCAGACCGTCGCGGTCTACGCCCTCCCGGTGCTTTTTGCCATCACCCTGCACGAGGCCGCGCACGGCTATGTGGCCAAACACTTTGGCGACAACACCGCCTGGGCGCTCGGCCGGGTCACGCTGAACCCGATCAAGCACATCGACCCGATCGGCACCATCGTCATGCCGCTGGTGCTGTACTTCGCCACCGCGGGCACCTTTCTGTTTGGTTACGCCAAGCCGGTGCCGGTGCGTTTTGGCGCCCTGCGCAACCCGAAACGCGACATGGTCTGGGTGGCGCTGGCCGGCCCGGCGTCCAATTTGTTCCAGGCGGTGCTGTGGGGCGTGCTGTTTTATGTGCTGCAAGCCAGTGGCGTCACCGAAGATTTCTTTCTGAAGATGTGCCGCGCCGGCCTCTTGGTCAACGTGGTGATGTTCGTCTTCAACCTGTTCCCGCTGCCGCCGCTGGACGGTGGGCGCATCCTGGTCGGCCTGCTGCCCTACCGCGCGGCCGAACTGGTGTCGCGCGTCGAACCCTACGGCTTTTTCATCGTGATGGGCCTGATCCTCGCCGGCATCATCAACAAACTCTGGATGTCGCCGCTGATGGGCCTGACCTACGGCCTGCTGGAGGTCGTCCTTTCACCCCTGCGACTGCTGATCAGCTGATGGACAACAACCCCACCCCCACACAAGAGCGTGTGTTGTCGGGCATGCGCCCGACGGGCGCACTCCACCTCGGCCATTACCACGGCGCGCTGAAAAACTGGGTGCGCCTGCAGTCCGAGATGTCGTGCTACTACTTCGTGGCCGACTGGCACGCGCTGACCACGCACTACGAGAGCCGCGAGGTCATCGCCAAAAACGTCTTTGAGATGGTGATCGACTGGCTGGCCGCTGGGCTGGACCCGAACCAGTGCACCTTGTTCCTGCAAAGCCGCATTCCCGAACACGCCGAGCTGTTCACCCTGCTGGCCATGGGCACGCCCATCGGCTGGCTGGAACGTGTGCCCACCTACAAGGACCAGCAGGAAAAGCTCAAAGACAAAGACCTGTCCACCTACGGCTTCCTCGGCTACCCCTTGCTGCAAGCGGCCGATATTCTGATCTACAAAGCCAAGTGGGTGCCGGTGGGCGAAGACCAGGCCAGCCATGTCGAGCTGACACGCGAAGCCGCCCGCCGCTTCAACCACCTGTACGGCCGCGAGACCGACTTTGAAGCCCGCGTGCAGGCCAGCCTCACCAAGCTCGGCAAAGACGCCGCCAAGCGGCTGGAGAAGTCGCGCAAGGCTTTTCAGGAAGCCGGCGACGCCAAGGCCATGGAAGGTGCACTCGGTTTTGTGGCCAGCACCCCGCTGCTGGACAACGACGAGCGCGACCGGCTGGCTGGTTGGTTCAAGGGCACCGGCAAGGCCGTGCTGGTCGAACCCCAGGCGCTGCTGACCGAAGCCAGCAAATTGCCCGGGCTGGACGGCCAGAAGATGAGCAAAAGCTATGGCAATTCGATTGCCATGCGCGAAGACAAGGCCAGCATTGAGCACAAGGTCCGCCGCATGCCGACCGACCCCGCGCGCGTCAAACGCACCGACGTGGGCGACCCCAACAAATGCCCGGTGTGGCAGTTCCACAAGGTCTACTCCGACGCCACGACCCAGGCCTGGGCGTCGCAAGGGTGCACAACCGCCGGCATTGGCTGCCTGGAGTGCAAACAGCCGGTGATCGACGCCATTCTGGAAGAGCAGCAACCGATGCTGGCCAGGGCCGAACCCTACATCAGCAACCCCAAAATCGTGCGCGACATCATTGACGCGGGCACCGACCGCGCCCGCGCCACCGCCCGAAACACCATGGCCGAGGTGCGCACGGCCATGGGCATCGACTACTAAAGACCGAAATCAGGGCGGTTTTCTGCCGATAGGGTTACTGCATACGGGTGCAAAATGGCCCCATTGATTGATGGTGTGGCAGAGCCTATAGTCTCCGACCACACCCTTACCGAAGGTAGAACCGCTGTGAGCCTGTACGTTATTGACGACCATCCCCTGATGCGCGACGCGATCTCCACCGTGCTGCGCCGATTGCGCCCCGGCACCGAAGTGGTCGAACTCGAAAGCGTCGGTGCGCTGGAACCTGCCGTGACCAAACACGGCGAACCCACCCTGATCTGCCTCGACCTGAACCTGCCGGATGCGCGTGGCGTCTCCGGTGTGCGCGAACTCACCTCCCGCTACGCCAACGTGCCCATGGCGGTGATTTCCGGCTCCCCTGCCGAGGACTTTGAAGAACTGTGCATCGAATGTGGTGCCGACGTCTACATTGAAAAATCCGCTGGCGTGAGCGAGATCGGTGCCGCGCTGCGTGCCCTGCTGACCGCCGACGCCGGGTTCGAGCAACTCGAAGCGGTGGACGAGAAACTGTCCAAACGCCAGAAGCAGCTCATCATCATGCTCGACCGTGGCCTCAGCAACCGCGAGATCGCCGAAGAACTCGGCATCAGCGAACACACCGTCAAGGTGCACCTGTGGCGTTTGTTCCGCCGCCTCAACGTCAAGAGCCGCACCCAGACCCTGCACTACGCCCGCACCTACGGCCTGCTCGGCTGATTTTCCGCAACAGCGCAAGGCAGTCGCCAAGCGACTGCTAGAATAGCGGGCTGAATCGAGTGGAGAGGTGGCAGAGTGGCCGAATGTACCTGACTCGAAATCAGGCGTACCGCAAGGTACCGTGGGTTCGAATCCCACCCTCTCCGCCAATGAGTCAAAGCCCCTGCTGACAGGGGCTTTTTTTCGACCCAACGCAGGTCATTCAGGGGGCAGGCGTCAAGCCGCGACCGTGCCCCGAAAGAAGCACATGCTGTACCAGTTGCTGCGCATAGACGGGCAACGCTTCCAACTGGCGGACACACAACACCAAGCTCCGCGTCGCCCACGGATCGGTCAAGACGATCCGTTTGACCTTGGCTGAACGGCCCCAGCGCAGGGCCACCGCACGGGGCACGATGCCCACACCAATGCCTGTACCCACCACCCGGCAGACCGATTCGAAACTGCGCAAACGAATGCGGTAATTCAGCCGTTTTCCCAAGTGTCTCGCATGCTGCGCCAGATGCGCCTGCAGCGCACTGCCCTCGACCAGCCCCACAAATTCGCAGTCCACCACATCCGCAAAGCGGACCACCGCGTGCTGCGCCAGTGCATGGTCGCGGGGTACCACCAGGTCCAAAGGGTCGAGTCGAAAGACGAAGTGTTCCAAACCACGGAGGTCCACCGAGTCAGAGGCCATCCCGATGTCGCAGGCCTGGTTTCGCACGGCATCGACGATCTCTTGACTGGGCCGCTCCTCCAGATCGACAGAAATGCCCGGATGGCTGGCCAGGAAATCACCCAGCACCTGCGGCAAATGTTCGCTCAGCGCCGAGGTGTTGCACAGCAGGCGCACATGGCCTTTGAGACCTGCGCCATAGTCGCCCAAATCGCCCTGCATGCGCTCGATCTGCTGCAGCACCAAGCGGGCGTGGTGAACCACCGTGCGGCCTGCGGGCGTTACCTGCACACCACGCCGATCCCTTTGCAACAGGGGCACGCCCAACGCGTCTTCCATCGCACGGATGCGTTCGCTCGCAGATGCCAGCGTCATGTGGCTGCTGTGCGCGCCGCCCGTGATGGTGCCCGCCTCGTGGACGTTCAGAAACAGCCTTAAATCGGTCAAATCAAACCGCATGCATGCCAAGGTAGCACATGGAGCCTCTGGCTGCACCTGAGGCTGCGTACGTGCATTCCGAATTTTCAAGAGGTGGGCCGTTCACCAGAATTGGCCCACGGCACAGTGCGGGACCTCCGCCTGCCAATGGAGAACCGACATGCCCTTGCTCGAATCACTCAGCACCCACCCACCTTCCTGGTTGATCTTGGTCGCGGGGGTGTTTGTGGTGGCGGGGCTGGTCAAAGGTGTGGTGGGGCTCGGCCTGCCCACGGTGTCCATGGCGCTGCTCGGGATGCTGATGGCGCCCGCCGAAGCGGCGGCTTTGCTGATCGTGCCGTCGTTGGTGACCAACCTCTGGCAAATCGGCCCGCTGGCGGCATTGGAGGCCATGCTCAAGCGGATCGGTCCCATGCAGGTTGGCATTGGGGTGGGAACGCTGGGGGGTGCATGGCTCTTTGGCGCACCAGCGGGTACTTGGGCCGCGGTATCGCTCGGCGTCGCATTGGTGGGCTATGCGGTCTGGGGCATTGCCGGGGCCACATTGGCCATGCCACCGGCCACCGAGCGTTGGCTGGGACCGTTGGCAGGCGCCATCACCGGCTTGGTTACTGCCGCCACCGGGGTCTTCGTGGTCCCTGCAGTCCCCTACCTGCAGGCACTGGGGTTGCAACGCGACGCGCTGGTTCAGGCCATGGGCATCTCCTTCACCGTCTCGACATTGGCGCTGGCCGTTGGCCTTCACCTCAATGCACGCTACTCGGGTGCAGACCTCGGCACATCGGTGCTGATGTTGTTGCCGGCATTGGCTGGCATGGCTGTGGGGCAGTGGCTGCGGCAGCGGGTATCGCCACCGGTGTTTCGGAACTGCCTGTTCATCAGCCTGGCCGCGCTGGGCCTGCACATGGTCGTGCGTGAGTTGATGGCCCTGTGAGTTCGGCGGCATTTCCTGGGGTTCATTTCAGCGCGCCTCTGCCAACGCCCACCACATTCTTCTGGTGCATGCCATCGGCCCACGCTGAAGCCCGGGCGCCTTGCCAGGCAATCCGTCTGGCCGTTCAGAAACTCGTTTAAAATTTTCTCGCAGACCAACCCCGTTGTTATGAACAATAGCACCGGGGTTTTTCTTTGGGGCGGCACCTTGCTTGTCCTGGGCGTTCAAGGAGTTGTATTTGTCTGGTCTTTCCCACCCCGCCACCGCCGCTGCTGTGTTGCAAGCCGGCCGCAACGACCCCCTGCCCGAGCAAACCGACGCCGCCGCGTTTGAGCGCGCGCGCAGCTACCGCACCGCCGACGGCCACTGCGAAGCGCTGGGCATTGAGCTGGTGGACATTGGCCTGGGCCGGGCCACACTGTGCATGCGCGTGGCGGAACAACACATGAACTTCCACAGGGCCTGCCACGGTGGCGCGATCTTCAGCCTGGCCGACACCGCTTTCGGCATGGCAGCCAATGCCTATGGGGTGATGGCGGTCGGCATTGACGCCCACATCACCTACCAGGCCGCCGCCCGGTTTGGCGACGTGCTGGAAGCCAAGGCGCACGAGGTGAGCCGCAGCCGCCGGCTGGCGATTTACCGGGTGGACGTGACGCGCACCAACGCGGCGGGAGAGACCGCCTTGGTCTCCAGCTTCACTGGCACGGTCTATATCAAGTAAGGCCGTTCAGCCGAGCTGCGTGAGGCCACCCAGGTAGGGGCGCAGCACCTCGGGCACGGTCACCGTGCCGTCTTCGTTCTGGTAGTTTTCCAGCACCGCCACCAAGGTGCGGCCCACCGCCAGGCCAGAACCGTTGAGGGTGTGCACCAGTTCGTTTTTGCCTTGCGCGTTCTTGAAGCGTGCCTGCAGGCGCCGCGCCTGAAAAGCCTCGCAGTTGGAGACCGAGCTGATCTCGCGGTAGGTGTTCTGCGCCGGCAGCCAGACTTCCAGGTCGTAGGTCTTGGCGGCACCAAAACCCATGTCGCCGGTGCACAGGCTCATCACCCGGTAAGGCAAGCCCAGCTTTTGCAGAATGGCTTCGGCGTGGCCGGTCATTTCTTCCAGCGCGTCGTAGCTCTTCTCGGGGTGGACGATCTGCACCATCTCGACCTTGTCGAACTGGTGCTGGCGGATCAGACCACGGGTGTCGCGGCCATAGCTGCCCGCTTCGGAGCGGAAACACGGCGTGTGGGCGGTGAGCTTGATGGGCAAATCCGCCTCGGCAACGATCTCGTTGCGCACGAAGTTGGTCAATGGCACTTCAGAGGTGGGAATCAGGTAGAGCGCGGCGTTGTCGGGCACGGCCTCGCCGTCCTGTCCGCCTTTTTTGGCGGCAAACAGGTCGCCCTCGAACTTGGGCAACTGGCCGGTGCCCAACAGGCTGTCGGCGTTGACGATGTAGGGCACATAGCACTCGGTGTAGCCGTGCGCTTGCGTCTGCACATCGAGCATGAAAGCGGCCAGTGCACGGTGCAGCCGGGCCATCGGGCCTTTCATGACCGCAAAACGCGAGCCGGAGAGCTTGGTGCCGGTGTCAAAGTCCAGCCCCAGCGGGGCGCCCACGTCCACATGGTCTTTTGGCGCAAAACCGAGTGCGCGCGGCGCGGTGCCGTCCGGGCTCCACTGGCGCACCACCACGTTGCCGCTTTCGTCTGACCCCACCGGCACGCTGGCGTGGGGCAGGTTGGGCACCGCCAGCAACAGGGCGTTGAGTTCGGCCTGCACCTGCTCCAGCCGGGCGGCGGAGCTGTCGAGTTCGGCCTTGAGGGCGCCCACTTCGGCCATCACCGCGTCGGTGCTTTCGCCCTTGCCTTTGAGTTGGCCGATCTGCTTGGACAGGCTGTTGCGCTGCGCCTGCAGCGCTTCGGTGCGGGACTGGATGGCTTTGCGCTCGGTCTCCAGCGTGCTGAAGGCGGCTTCGTTCAGGAAGGCTTGTGGTTTTTTGCGGGTTTCCAGGCGTGCGAGCGCAGCGGCGAGGTCTTTACGGAGCAGAAGGATGTCGAGCATGCGGCAATTTTAGGGGGTGCGGGTTCGCCACCTTTTACAGCCGCTGTTTCGCCGTTACCATGAGAACTAATTTCTTAGTGACCCTGTGCCATGCGCATCGAACCTTATTTGTTTTTTGACGGCAACTGCGAAACCGCGCTGGGCTTTTACCAGCACTGCCTGGGCGGTGAACTGGTGGCCATGCACCGCTACGCCGAATCGCCCGAGGCCGAGCACCTGGCACCCGAATGGCACCAGAAGGTGATGCACGCGGCGCTGGCGGTGGACGGCCAGCGCTTCATGGCCAGCGACCGGATGCCGGGCCAGCCGTTTGCCGGCCACGCGGGGTTTTCGATGTCGGTCAACCTGCCGCTGGACGCGGTGCGGGGCGAAGCGGTGTTCAAGGCCCTGGCCACCGGTGGCATGGTGACCATGCCGTTTGCCAAAACCTTCTGGGGCGCCCACTTCGGCATGCTGGTGGACAAATTTGGTGTCAGCTGGATGGTGAACTGCGAGACCGGCGAGGCGCCTTGAAGGCCCGTTGAGGCGTTCCAGGGCCTGCCAGCAGGCCCGTCCGGGCCATTTTCAAGCCAAATTGGCACCAAGCCCTAGTGAAACCTTGCAGTACTGCTATTGAATAAATAGCAATACCGCCTCACGGGTGGTCGATGCGCAGGCCTTTTGGCATCGGGAACTTCATGGTCTCGGGCGTGCCGGGCAACCGCTGCACCGACACCGCACCCAGCGCCTTGATGCGGTCGATCACCTGCTTCACCAGAATCTCAGGCGCCGAGGCCCCCGCAGTGAGGCCGATGCGCTGCTTGCCTTCAAACCACGCCGCCTGCAGTTCGCTGGCGTCGTCGATCATGTAGCTCTCGGTGCCGAGCTTTTCGGCCACTTCGCGCAGGCGGTTGCTGTTGGAACTGGTCGGGCTGCCGACCACGATCACCAGGTCCACCTGCGGGCTGAGCAGCTTCACCGCGTCTTGCCGGTTCTGGGTGGCGTAGCAGATGTCCTGCTGCTTGGGTTCGCGCAGCAGGGGAAAACGCGCACGCAGCGCGTTCACGATGTGGGTGGTGTCGTCCACGCTCAAGGTGGTTTGCGTCACCATCGCCAGCTTGGTCGTCTGTGCCGGCTGCACCCGCGCCACGTCGGCCAGGTCTTCCACCAGGTGGATGCCATCGTCGAGCTGGCCCATCGTGCCTTCCACCTCGGGGTGGCCCTTGTGGCCAATCATCAGGAATTCGTAGCCCTCTTTGGCGAGCTTGGCCACTTCCACATGCACCTTGGTCACCAGCGGGCAGGTGGCGTCAAACACCTGGAAACCACGTGCTTCGGCCTCGCGCTGCACCGCCTGGCTCACGCCGTGGGCCGAGAACACCAGCGTCGCGCCCGGAGGCACCTCGTCCAGGTCTTCGATGAAACGCGCGCCTTTGGCCTTGAGGTCGTTCACCACATAGGTGTTGTGCACGATCTCGTGGCGCACGTAGATGGGCGCACCGAATTTCTCCAGCGCACGCTCGACGATCTCGATCGCGCGGTCCACGCCGGCGCAAAAGCCCCGCGGTTCGGCGAGGACGATGTCTTTCGGGCCGCTGCTCACAACACGCCAATCACATGCACTTCAAACGTCACCGGCTGGCTGGCCAGCGGGTGGTTGAAGTCGAGCTGGATCGCTTCCACGCTGTTGTCTGCCGGGTTGCGGCGCACCTGCTGCACCGCACCGGCGTACGAGGCGCGGCCGTCGGGCGTGGGGAACTGCACCACGTCGCCCACGGCGTAGTCGGTGTCGGCCTCGCCCAAATCGCGCAGCAGCTTCTTGGACACCCACTGCGTCATTTCGGGGTTGCGTTCACCAAAGGCTTCACCTGCAGGAATCTCAAACGCGGTGCGGGTGCCCTCGGGCAGGCCGATCAAACGCTGCTCCACCACCGGCGACAGGGCACCGGTGCCAAGCGACAGCGTGGCCGGTGGGCCGCTGAAGGTATTGATGATGTCACCGTTGGGGCCTGCCAGCCGGTAGTGCAGCGTCAGGAACGAGCCGGCCTGAATGCGCGGGGTGTCTGGGGACATGGGACCTCTGTGGCGAACTGTCGATAAACTGGCTGTATTGTAGAAACTCGCCGCGACACGGGCTGAACGCCCAGGCGATGTCCCCGCCCTCTCCCACTGCCCATGATCCTCAAAGACCTGCCGCCCGACGCCCGCCCGCGCGAAAAGCTGCTGGCACGCGGCCCTGCCGCACTGGGCGACGCGGAGCTGCTGGCGCTGCTTTTGCGCACCGGCATGGCCGGCAAAAATGTGCTGGCCCTGGCGCAGGAACTGCTCGACACGTTCGGCGGCATCGCCGGGCTGCTGAACACCGGCGCGGAAGACCTCAAACGCATCAAGGGCCTGGGCGGCCCGGCCAAACGTGCCGAGCTGGTGGCGGTGCTGGAACTGGCCCGCCGCGCGCTGGCGCAGCAGCTGAAAAGCCGCACCGTGTTCGACTCGCCCGACGCGGTGAAACATTACCTGCAACTGCAGCTGGCCGCCCGCCCGCACGAGGTGTTTGCGGTGCTGTTTCTGGACGCACAACACCGCCTGCTGGCGATGGAAGAGCTGTTCCGCGGCACACTCACACAGACCAGCGTCTACCCGCGCGAGGTGGTGTTGCGCGCGCTGCACCACCAGGCCGGCGCCGTGGTGCTGGCGCACAACCACCCTTCGGGCGTGGCCGAACCGTCGCGCGCCGACGAGGCGCTGACGCAGACCCTGAAAGCCGCGCTGGCGCTGGTGGACGTGCGGGTACTGGACCATGTCATCGTGGCGCCGGGCGCCGCCTTGTCCATGGCCGAACGGGGGTTGCTGTGAAAGTGCATTCGCTGCAAGACCTCGGACCGATCCAGAAAACCATCGCCGAGCACAAGGCGCGCGCCGCCGCGCTGGAGAAAGCCCGGCGCGAGGCCGAGCGCCGCGCGCTGGCCGAAAAAGAGCTGTTTGCCCGCGCTGTGGGGCCGGTGAAACCGCTGCCCGACAAACGCACTGTGCTGCTGCCGCCCGACCCACCCGCGCCAATTGCACTGCAGCTGCTGCTGGACGAAGAAGCGGTGCTGCGCGAGGCCATCAGCGACGGGTTCGATGTGAGCACCCTGCTCGACACCGACGACGCGCTCAGCTACCGCCGGCCTGGTGTGGGCACCGACGTGACGCGCAAGCTGCGCAAGGGGGACTGGAGCATCCAGCGTGAACTGGACCTGCACGGCCTGCGCCGCGAAGAAGCGAGAGAACGCCTGTCGGCATTCATTCGCACCGCATACCGCGATGGCATCCGCTGCGTGCGGGTGGTGCACGGCAAAGGTCTGGGCTCACCCGGCAAAACACCGGTGCTCAAAAGCAAGGTGCTGGGCTGGCTGATCCAGAAAACCGAAGTGCTGGCCTTTGTGCTGGCCAAGCCGTCGGAAGGCGGCGCGGGCGCACTGGTGGTGCTGCTCAAACCTGCGGGGCCGCAGGGCTGAACCGCACCGCCGTTCAGGTGGCCAGGTTGGCTTCCACAAAGCGCCAGTTCAGCAACTTCTCCATCACCGCGGTGACGTACTTTTCGCGCTCGTTGCTGTAGTCCTTGTAGTACGCGTGTTCCCACACGTCCAACACCAGCAGCGGCTTGAGGCTGGCCATGGTCAGGGGCGAGGCCGCGTCGTGCGTGCCCACCACCACCAGCTTGCCGTTTTGCTGGTTTTTGCACAGCCAGGCCCAGCCACTGCCGAAATGCTCGCTCGCGGTCTTGGTGAATTCTTTGTTGAAGGCGTCTACCGAGCCAAACGACTCTTCGAGCGCCACGCGCACGGCCTGTGGTGGCTTGCCACCGCTCTTGGGGGCGATCGAGCGCCAGTAGAAGTTGTGGTTCCAGGCCTGGCCGGCGTTGTTGGCGATCGGGCCGGGCGTGGCAGCGCGGACGATGCTTTCCAGCGAGTCCGACTCCAGCGTGGCGGCTGGCAACAGCTTGGCCAGTTCTTCAAAGTATTTCTTGTGGTGTTTGCCGTAGTGCAAACCCACCGTGGTGCTGCCAATCACCGGGGCCAGTGCGCTTTGCGCATACGGCAAGGGTGGTTGGGCCTTGGCGGTGTTCTCGGCACCTTTCAGCACCTCTGGTTTGCTGACCACCGGGGCGGTGGGGTTGGCCGCGTGGGCGCTGAGTGCGATGGAAGACAGGGCGGCGCTGGAGAGCAGCAGGTGGCGTCGGTTCATGGTGGAGGTTCCTTGTTATGTGGTTGGGCAGTGGCCACCACACAATTGCTGGATGGCACCGCAGTTCCATCGTAGGCAAGGCACCCCGGGCCTGGCATCGGCCCAGCGCGTGATGCGCTGTCAGCCAGAACACGGCCACCCGTGTAGGCCAAAAGCCCACACACACCCGCCGGCACGGCGGGAGGGGGCGCTCATTCGGGCCGGTTGCGCATCCAGTCGGCGGTGTCAAAAAACACCTGGCGCAGGTGGGCGCGCAGGGCCTCGTGCACCGCCACCTGGCCCATGGCCTCGTCCATGCAGGCGAGCCACTGGTCGCGCTCCTGAACGCCGATGCTGTGGCCACCAATCTGCTGCGGCAGGTGGCGGGCGCGCAGGCGCGGGTGGCCAAAGCGGTCGGTGTAGTGCGGCGGGCCGCCCAGCCAACCGCAGAGGTACCAGAACAGCCGCTGGCGCGCGTTTTCCAGCGTGTTGCCGTGCACCGCGCGCAGCACGGCGTAGCGCGGCTCCAGGTCCATCAGGTCGTAGAAAGCGTCGACCAGCGCCCTGACCTGCGTTTCACCGCCCAACAGGGCGTACAGCGTGTCTGGCGCGGCTTCTTCGGTGTTGTTTGTCATCAAATCGGCCCTGAGCCTTAGTGGAATCTAGCGATTCAGCTATCTAAAGAGGAGCATTTTAAACGCAACCGCTCACTGCGGCGCGCGGCGCAGCGCGTCCATCACTGGCCGCTGAACCACCTCGCGCAGGCCCCACCAGCCAGCAGCCAGTGCCAGCGCCGCACCGGCCAGTGCGCCCACCAGCGGCACCCAGAGGGAGACCGTCCACTCGAACTCGAACACAAAGCGCGCCAGGGCCCAACCCACGACCGAGGCCACCAGCGACGCCAGAAAGCCCGCCAGCAGGCCCACCCCCGCCAGCTCGGCGCGCTGCACCTGGCGCAGCAGCCCGCTGCTGGCACCCACCGCCCGCATGATGGCGAACTCGCGCACCCGCTCCTCGCGGGTGGCCGTCACTGCGGCAAACAGCACCACCAGCCCGGCGGCCAGCGTGAAGCCGAACAAGAACTCCACCGCACGGATCACCTGGTCCAGCACGCGCTGGATCTGGTTGATGGTGGCGCTCATGTCGACGTTGGTGATGTTGGGGTAGGCCTGCACCAGCCGGTTGTCAAAGCCGGGGGTGGCGGGCGCGCGGAAGGCGGTCATGTAGGTGCTGGGCACATCGTCCAGCCGGCTCACCGGGTAGAGCACAAAAAAGTTGGCGTGCAGCGAGCCCCAGTCCACCTTGCGCAGCGAGGTGACACGTGCGCTGGTTTCAATGCCGCCAATGTCGAACTTCATCTCGTCGCCGAGCTTGAGCTTGAGCGTCTTGGCAATGCCCTCTTCCAGGCTGATGGCGCCACGCTCCTCGTTGGCCCAGCGCCCGCCCACTACTGTGTTGTGCGGTGGCTGCTCGGCGGCGTGCGAGAGGTTGAACTCGCGGTCCACCAACCGCTTGGCGCGCTCGTCGGTGAAGGCATCGGGCGAGGTCGGTGCGCCGTTGATGGCGACCAGCCGGCCGCGGATCATCGGGTACCAGTCGAACTGGGTCACGCCCGCGTCGCGCAGGGTCTGGCGGAACGCGTCACCCTGTTCGGGCTGGATGTTGATGACGAAGCGGTTGGGCGCGTCGGGCGGGGTGGCCTTGCGCCAGCTGCTGACCAGGTCGGTGCGCAGCAGCACCAGCAGCACCAGCGCCAGCATGCCTACCGCCAGCGCGCTGACCTGCACCACCGCAAACGCCGGCCGGGCCGACAGCTGCCGCGTGGCCAGCACCAGCCAGCGCGGCGCGGTGGCCTCGTGCACGCTGGCGCGCAGCAGGCGCACCGCCAGCCAGCTCAAGGCCGCAAACAGCGCCACCGCACCGGCAAAACCACCCACCGCGATCAGGCCCAGCAACCAGTCGCTGCTGACGGCCATCAGCAACGCGGCAAAACCGAGCACGCCGAGCGCCAACACCCCCAGCGACGCGGGCTTGAGGTTGCCCACGTCGCGCCGGATCACCCTGAGCGGTGGCACGCTGGCCAGCTGCAGCACCGGCGGCAGGCCAAACGCGGCCAGCAGCGTCAGCCCCATGCCGAAACCGAAGAACACCGGCCACAGCGTCGGTGGCGGCAGCGCCGCAGCCACCAGCCCGGCCAACAGCGCCACGAAACCGTAGTGCACCCCAAAACCCAGCAGCAGCCCGGCGCCACTGGCAAACACCCCCACCAGCGCGAACTCGAACGCGTAGCCGAGCGCCATGGTGCGCTGGCGCAGACCCAGCACCCGCAGCATCGCGCAGTCGTTCAGGTGGCTGGCGGCAAAGGCGCGCGCGGCCAGCGCCACCGCCACCGCGCTCAGCAGCGCGGCCAGCAGTGCCACCAGGCTCAGAAACTGTTCGGCGCGGGCCAGCGTTTGCCGCATCTCGGGCCGGCCACTGTCCAGCGACTCGACGCGCACACCGCGCAACGCAGGCGACTGGGTGGCCTCGGCGGCCCAGTCGGTGAAGGCCTTCACCTGCGTCGGTGTGCCGGCCACCGCCAGCCGGTAGGTCAGGCGGCTGGCCGGCTGCACCAGGCCAGTGGCGGCAATGTCGGCCTGGTTGACCATCACGCGGGGAGAAAAGTTGACGAAGCCACCGCCCCGGTCGGGCTCGATGACGATGATGCGGGCAATGCGCAGCTGCGCATCGCCCAGCAGCAACGGGTCGCCCACCTTCAGGCCCAGGCTGTCGAGCACGGCGGCGTCCACCCAGGCCTCGCCGGGTTGTGGGATGTCGCGCGTGGCCTGCTCGGGCGCGTCGGGCTGGCTGGCCACCTTGAGGGTGCCACGCAGGGGGTAGCCAACGTCCACCGCCTTCAATGCCACCAGCCGGGTGGCGCCGCCCTGCGCCTCGGGTGCCCGGCCCATGGTGGGAAAGCCCAGCGTGCTGCTGGCCTGCAGGCCCAAGGCCTGGGCCTTGGCCAGAAAGGCCGGCGGCGTGGCGTTGTCGCTGGCGACCACGGCGTCGCCACCGAGCAGTTGTTTGGCATCGCGCTGCAGGCCGCCTTGCAGCCGGTCGGCAAAAAAACTCACCGCCGTGACCGCCGCCACCGCCAGCGTGACCGCCACCATCAGCAGCCGCAGCTCGCCCGCGCGCAGGTCACGCCACAGGCTGCGCCAGCCCAATGCCCAGAAGCTTGTGTTCATGCGCGAACCTTACGCGGTTTTCGATGCCCTGACACCGTGTGCACCCTCTGCGGCCGATGGCCGCAGCGGGCTGCCCGCGAGTTCAGGCTGCAGCAGTAACCGGTGCGGTGCGCTGTAGCAAAGAAAGCGCTTGTTGGTGGCCCGGCCGATGGTGCACAGCCCCAGCTGCGCGGCCACCTGCTGGCCCATTTGCGTGATGCCGCTGCGCGACACAACGATGGGCACGCCCATTTGCGCCGACTTGATGACCATCTCGCTGGTCAGGCGGCCGGTGGTGTAGAAAATTTTGTCGGCGCTGTGCATCGCCGTGCCGGGCGTGGCCGCGTCACTGTTCAGCCACATCCAGCCGGCGATGGTGTCGATCGCGTTGTGGCGGCCCACGTCTTCGACAAAGGTCAGCATCTCCTCGCCACGGAACAGCGCGCAGCCGTGCACCGAGCCGCTGGACTTGTAGGTGCTCTCCTGGAGGCGGACCGCATTCACCAGCCCGTAAAGCTGTGCCTGCATCAGCGTGGCTTCGGGCAGCACAATGGCGTCCACCTCGTCCATCAGCCCCCCGAACACGCTGCCCTGGCCACAGCCGGTGGTGACCACTTTCTTGGCGGTTTTGGCCTCGATGTTTTCAATGCCATGGTGGGTGACCACGGCCGCCGCGCCCACCTCCCAGTCCACCGTGATGGACGCGATGGCGTCCACCGACTTGACCAGCCGCTGGTTGCGCAGAAAGCCCAGCACCAGCAGCTCTGGTGCTGCGCCCAGCGTCATCAGCGTGACCAGTTCGCGCTTGTCCACGTACACCGTCAGCGGGCGCTCAGCCGGGATCGAAATCGGGTCGGCTTCGCCAAACTCGTTGATGGCGGTGATCTCGTGGGTGAGCGGCGCGCGGGCCTGGGTCAGGGTGGGAAGCGGCATGTGGCAAGCATAGGGCCAGTCGGTCAAGGCCATGACAAAGGGCCGGAAATCATCCGGCCCTTGGCGGGGGTTGGCGCTGCAACCAGCGGTGTCTCAGGACTTCTTGTCTTCGGCGGCAGGCGCAACCGGTGCCGCTGGGGGAGACGGGGCGGCCACCGGCGCTGCCGGTTCAGGCGTGGGGGCCACAGCAGGTGCCACGGCCGGCGGTGGGGCTTCTGGGGCAGCGGGTTTGGCCACCGCTTCGGGGGCAGGTTTGCTGTCTGGTGTGGGGGACGGCTTGGTGGCTGGCGCGACCTTGGCCACAGGCGCCGGTTTGGCCGCGGTCACTGCGGGCTTGGGGGCCGGTGCCATCGCAGCCGACGGCGCGGCAGGCTTGGACGCTGCAGGCGCGGGGCTGGCGGCAGGTGCTGCAACCGCAGGCTTGGCGCCCGCAGGTGCGGCCACCGCCACCGGCACAGCGGCGGACGCACCGGTGGCCGGGGCGTAGACAAACGGCTCCACGTCCACACAGGTGGACGCCACAGGGGCGGTCTTGGCGTCTTTGCTGGCCTTGGCTTTCTGGTAATGGGCGGCCACCTTCTCCTGCGACTTGCACAGCAGGTAGGCCTCTTTCTTGCCAGTCCAGGCGGTTTTGGCCGCCGCCTCGGCGGCTTTGGCTTTGGCCTCGTCGCTCAGCGCCGGGAGTTTGGCCCAGGCGGTGGTGGCGGCAAGCGCCAGACACAGGGTCAGTACAGAGTTACGCATTCCGGATTCCTTCATACCTGCGCGGGTTTGGCGGGGGCCGTGGTGGCTGGGGTACGCTGGGCAGGGATCTTGCCGGCCTTGATGTCGTCGTACCACAGCTCGTGGTGCTCTTTGGCCCAGGTCTCGTCCACATAGCCTGTTTTCATGGCCTTGTAGGCGCCCTGCATGCCCACCGTGCCCATGTAGATGTGGCCGATGAACATGGCCATCATCAGCATCGCCGCCACGCCATGGAACATGTTGGCCACCTGCATGTTGCTGCGCAGGTAGTCGATGCCGGGCACCAACTGGTTCAGCACCAGGCCCGACGCAACGACCACCAGGCCCAAAGCAAACACGCCGCCCCAGAAGACCACCTTCTCACCCGCGTTGAAGCGGTGCGAAGGCACCTCGCCCGAAGAAAACAGGCCACCGGCCTTGAAGATCCAGGTGAAGTCTTCCTTGCGTGGCCAGTTGTCGCGCAGGAAAACGCAGAACACCACCACCAGCGACACCGCGAACAGCGGGCCCATGAAGTTGTGCACGTTCTTCAGCGCATAGGTCAACCATCCGAACAGCGTGCTGCCCATGACCGGCAACAGAATGAACTTGCCGAACGCCATCACCAGACCAGAGATGGCCAGCGTGCAGAACGCGATCGCGTTGCTCCAGTGCGCGGCACGTTCCACGTAGGTGAAACGCTCGATCACCTTGCCCGACTCCGCACCGTGCAGTTTGATCGTGCCCTTGGTGAAGTAGAACAGCGCCAAAGCCAGGGTGATGATGAAGATCACAGCGCCGCCATAAGGAATGATCCATTGGTTGCGCACCTGCCGCCAGGCCTCGCCACCGTTGGTCAGGCGCGAGCCGGGGTACTGCACAAACGGCTGGACCAGCACCGCCGCCTCCGGTGCCTGGCGCGTGGGCAGGCTGCTGTAGGCGCTGGACGTTTCACCCGCACCGACCTGGCGCCACATCGGCGCGTTGTTGCCTGGCTGGACCTCGCCGCGTTCGGCGTTGGTCTGCTTGGGGTAGTTGGGGTCGGTGTTCGCGTCGGGCTTGATATCGAAGATGTTGGCGCTCTGGATGCCACCGGTGGCGGGGGCTGCCGCAGGCGCCTGCGCCCACACCATGCCCGATGCACCGGCTGCCAGAACGAGGCTGACCCAAAAGGAGCGAAGCATGGAATCTCCTTGTCAGTTGGTGCGGGTGTACTCGTTTTGCGTGTTCTGGGTGCGCGCGCGCATGTGCTGCTCCCAGCTGGCCTTGTCGCCCTGCTTCCAGCCTGGCGACGCAAAATTTGAACCGGTGCCCACGTAGGGGTTTGCATCGGTCTTGCTGGCGCCTTGTGTCTGCGGCTTCTCACCGCAGGCCGACACCGCCAGCACCAGCGCGCTGACCAACGCGGTCGCCACGAGCCGCTTCATGATTTGGCTCCCGCAGGGGCCGGCGCCTGGCCACCCTGCTTGGTGCCATAGGCCGTGCCCCAGCCCCACACTTCCGCGCCTTTGCCGCGTGTCAGCACGCGGTTGCGGAAGATGTCGGCCACCACGTCACCGTCACCGGCCAGCAGCGCTTTGGTGGAGCACATTTCGGCACAAGCGGGCAGTTTGCCTTCGGCCAGGCGGTTGCGCCCGTACTTCTCGAATTCGGCCTGGCTGCCGTGGGTTTCGGGACCGCCGGCACAGAAGGTGCACTTGTCCATCTTGCCGCGCACACCGAAGGTGCCCTGCGCAGGGAACTGGGGCGCGCCAAACGGGCAGGCGTAAGAGCAGTAGCCGCAGCCAATGCAGACGTCCTTGTCGTGCAGCACCACGCCCTCTTCGGTGCGGTAGAAGCAGTTGACCGGGCAAACGGCCATGCAGGGTGCGTCGCTGCAGTGCATGCAGGCCACCGAGATGGATTTTTCACCGGGCACACCGTCGTTCAGTGTCACCACACGGCGGCGGTTCACGCCCCAAGGAACTTCGTGTTCCTGCTTACAGGCAGTGACGCAACCGTTGCACTCAATGCAACGCTCGGCGTCGCAGACAAATTTCATTCGTGCCATGGCAGTTTCCTTATGCTTTGGCGACGTTACAAATCGTCGTCTTGGTCTCTTGCATCATGGTCACGATGTCGTAACCGTAGGTGGTTGAGGTGTTGATGGCCTCGCCGCGCACCACCGGGGCCGCGCCTGCCGGGTAGTAGGGCAGCATGTCTTCACCCTGCCAACGGCCAGAGAAGTGGAATGGCATGAACACCGTGTCTGGCCCGACGCGCTCGGTGACCAGGGCCATGACCTTGATCTTGGCGCCAGTGGGTGTGCTGACCCAGACCTGCTCGCCGTTGCGGATGCCACGGTCGGCCGCGGCTTTCGGGTTCAGCTCGATGAACATGTCCTGCTGCAGTTCGGCCAGCCACGGGTTGGAACGGGTTTCCTCGCCACCACCCTCGTACTCCACCAGACGGCCCGAGGTCATGATCAGCGGGAATTTTTCGTGCGCCTTGTCGGCGATGTTCTTCTGCTGCACCGACTTGAACAGGATGGGCAGGCGCCATGCGGTCTTGCGGTCGTCGTGTGTCGGGTACTTGGCCATCAGGTCCGGGCGGGTGCCGTACAGCGGCTCGCGGTGCACCGGAATGGCGTCGGGGAAGTTCCAGACGATGGCGCGCGCCTTGGCGTTGCCGAAGGGGTGGCAACCGTGGTTCTTCATCGTCACGCGGATGATGCCGCCCGACGGGTCGGTCTTCCAGTTCTTGCCTTCGGCCGCTGTTTTTTCAGCGTCGGTCAACTCATCCCACCAGCCGAGCTTTTTCAGCAGCACGTGGTCGAACTCGGGGTAGCCGGTGGTGATGTCGGCACCGACCGAATGCGAGCCGTCTTCGGCCAGCAGGCTGACGCCTTCGCGCTCCACGCCAAAGTTCGCGCGGAAGTTGCCGCCGCCGTCCATCACATGCTTGGTGGTGTCGTACAGGTTGGCCGAGCCCGGGTGTTTCAGTTCGGGCGTGCCGTAGCAGGGCCACGGCAGGCCGAAGTAATCGCCGGTGAAGTCGTAGCCGGTTTCCTTGTCCTTGCCGCCTTTGGCCTTCAGCGTCTTGACGTCGAACAAATTCATGTTGCGCATGTGCGCCTTCAGGCGCTCCGGGCTCTGGCCGGTGTAGCCAATGGTCCAGACCGACCGGTTGATCTCGCGCAGGATGTCTTCGGGCATGGGCTCGTCCATGCCCTTGACCTTCTGCATCTTGTAGTTCTTGGACAGCTCCTTGGCAAAGCCGAGCTTCTCGGCCAGCTGGTGCATGATCATGTGGTCGGTGCGGCTCTCCCACAGCGGCTCAATGACCTTCTCGCGCCACTGCAGCGAGCGGTTGGACGCGGTGCAGGAGCCACTGGTCTCGAACTGCGTGGCAGCCGGCAGCAAATACACCGCACGCTTGGGGTTCAGGTCTTCCGGCTTGCCGGGCATCGCGGCCATGGCGGCGGTGGCCGATGGGTAAGGGTCCACCACCACCAGCATGTCCAGCTTGTCCATGGCGCGCTTCATTTCCAGACCGCGGGTCTGGGAGTTGGGCGAATGGCCCCAGAAGAACATCGCACGGATGTTGGAGTCCTGGTCAATGGCCTCGTTCTTCTCCAGCACACCGTCGATCCAGCGTGACACTGTCAGGCCAGGCTTGCCCATCATGCCGGCCGGGTAACGGCCCTTGATCCAGTCGAACTCAACCCCCCAGACCTTGGCAAAGTGCTTGAACGACCCCTCGGCCAGACCGTAGTAGCCGGGCAGCGAGTCGGGGTTGGGGCCGACGTCGGTCGCGCCCTGCACGTTGTCGTGGCCACGGAAAATGTTGGTGCCGCCGCCCGACACGCCCACGTTGCCCAAGGCCAGCTGCAAGATGCAAGAGGCCCGCACGATGGCGTTGCCGGTGGTGTGCTGCGTCTGGCCCATGCACCAGACGATGGTGGAGGGCCGGTTCTTGGCCATCGCTTCTGCGGTCTTGTAGACCACGGCTTCGGGCACACCGCAGACCTCTTCGACCTTGTCCGGGGTCCACTTGGTGAGGACTTCTTCCTTGATCTTCTCCATGCCATAGACACGGTCGTTGATGTACTTCTTGTCTTCCCAGCCGTTCTTGAAGATGTGGTGCAACATGCCGTACAGGAAGGCGATGTCGGAGCCGGAACGGATGCGGACATACTCGTCGGCCTTGGCGGCGGTGCGGGTGAAGCGCGGGTCGACCACGATCATCTTGCAGCCGGTTTCCTTGGCGTGCAGCATGTGCAGCAGGCTCACCGGGTGCGCTTCAGCGGCATTCGAGCCGATGTACATCGCGCACTTGCTGTTCTGCATGTCGTTGTACGAATTGGTCATCGCACCATAGCCCCAGGTGTTCGCCACACCGGCCACCGTGGTGGAGTGGCAAATGCGGGCCTGGTGGTCGCAGTTGTTGCTGCCCCAGAAGCTCATCCACTTGCGCAGCAGGTAGGCCTGCTCGTTGTTGTGTTTGGACGAACCCACCACGTACACCGAATCAGGCCCGCTTTCCTTGCGCAGGGCCAGCATGCGGTCGGTGATTTCCTGGTAGGCCACGTCCCAGCTGATGCGCTCGTACTTGCCGTTCACCAGTTTCATCGGGTAGCGCAAGCGGAACTCGCCGTGGCCGTGCTCGCGCACCGACGCGCCCTTGGCGCAATGCGCCCCGAGGTTGATGGGGGAGTCGAACACCGGTTCCTGGCGCACCCAGACACCGTTCTCGACCACCGCGTCCACCGCGCAACCCACCGAGCAGTGGGTGCAGACGGTGCGTTTGACCTCGATTTTCCCGGTGCCCACCCCTGGCGAGCCAGGAGCCGCAGCCGCCGATTTTTTGACCAGCGTGAGCTGCGACGCGGCAATGCCAACACCGACCCCCAGCCCCGAGCGCCGCAAAAAGCCGCGGCGGTCCATGGTGGGCAAGGCCTGCGACAGGCCACGCTTCAAACTGCCAACAAAGGGAAGGCGGGAAGCCGCGTCGGTGCGCGCGCCGGCTGTTCTTTTGGTCAACAACATGGAAACCTCCAGTGGGTGAGGCGTTGGGTACAAAAACCTGGGGACAGAAGGCAGGCCAACGCCCGCAATGGTTCAGATGCGCGTGGTCTTGTAGTAGTGCTGAACGTGCTCGGAAACCGAGTAGCCCCCGCCCCGGATGGGTGCCGCCTTGGGCACCGCCACCGGCTCAACCGCTTTGGGTGTGGAAGGCAAGACGCTGGCAACAGCGGCGAGCACACCCGCCGTACCGGCACCTGCGAACAGGACACGGCGCGACAAGGCGTTTTCAGGCTTTTTCATGTGGGGTCTCCATTGCAACTTCTACATAGGAAGTGAATTTCATAATGGACTCTAGCAACCCGACCCAGGACATACAAGTGGGGATTACGTGCAACCAAATTGGTCGGGTTTTATAAATTGCAGCCCTGCATGAATTAATTTCACATGAGGGCTGTTTTCACGCCAGACCACACGCATGTGGCTCACGTGAGCATGTCAAAACCCTGCAACTCCACGCTGATGAAGGCCCGTGTCAACTCGGCCATGGCCGCGTAAAAAACCGCACGCGGGTGTTGCTGAATGGCGTCACACATGGCCATCGCCCAGGGCTGCAGGTGGTGACCGAAAAAGCGCTTCTGCTGGGTCAGGTTGGCAACGGCCACGTCGTCGCCGGCAATCAGGTAACGCATCACCTCGCACAGGCAGGCGATGTGGTCCTCGGTTTCGGACATGGCCTCATCCCGCGCCAGCCCCAGTTCGGCCAGGTCGCCACGCAATGCGGCCAGGGGCTTCTCGTTGAGAAAGCCGGCCAGGTAGTGCGAGCCGTACAGGTAGACCTCGGGCTTGCCCACACCACCAAACAGCGCATGGTGTTCCTGGTGGATGGCCGCATCGTCCAGCTGCCGGGCCACCGACACGAGCGCACGCCAGGGCTCTTCCAGAAACCCGCCGGGCGCGGGCGCGTCGGTGACCGCGACCCGCAACTGCGCCAGCAAGGGCGCAGCTGGCGGGGCGTAGTACAACGCGGCCAGCAGGCCGTACAGCTCGGCACGCGCGGTTTCTTCGTCGAGCGCCGAGGAAGTGGCTGAAGAGGGGGTCATGGGTCAGATGTCGGTGATCTTGGTTTCGTTCTGCGCCGAGTACAGGTCGATGACGCGGCAATCGCCGCACATCTTCAGCCGTTCCAGCGCCGCGCCCTGGAACATCGCATGGCCGCTGAGCTTGCCCAGCATGCCCTCGATGGCCTTCAGGGTGCCGAACGGCTTGTTGCAGCGCACACAGCTGTAGGGCGGCATCTCGTTCAGCACGCGCGATTCCTTGCGGGCCGGCCCGATCAGCAGGCGTGGCACCAGCGTGATGGCGTCTTCCGGGCAGGTGGTGGCACACAGGCCACACTGCACACAGTTTTTCTCGATGAAGCGCAATTGCGGCGCGTTGGCGTTGTCCTGCAGGGCACTGGCCGGGCAGACGCTGACACAGCTCAGGCACAGCGTGCAGAGGTCCTTGCTGACCTCGATGGTGCCAAAAGGTGCGCCAGTGCCAGGCCTGCCAGCGGGCAGCGCCACGGCGTCTGGTTTCAGCGGCGCGTGCGCCACCAGGTGGTCAATCGCCAAGTCGAGCGTGCTGCGTTTTTCGGGGGTGACGGCGTAGCGCGCGGCAGCAGCGGGCAGCTCCTGGCGGGTGCCGGCAAGCGACTGCAGTGCGGCGTCCAGCGCCTCCGCCGTGCCGGTCTGCACCAGCTTGAAATGGGTGCCGGTGTAACCCAGACCATTGAGCAGGGCTTGGGCCACCGCCATCTGGGCCTGCAGGCCCGCCACGTAAGCGGGTGCGTCGTCGGGCGTGGACAGCACCACCACCTGACTGGCACCGAAAGCGATGGCGCTGAGCCACAGGTCCAGACCGGTGCTGGCACTGTGCCACAGGGCCAGTGGGATGACGTTGGCCGGCACGCCCTGCAGCGTGTGGGGTCCCGCCTGGCGGCCAAAACCCAACAGCGGGCGTTTGGACACGGGCCCGGCCAGTTGGGCCGCACGCCCCAATGACTCCACCAGCGCTTGCCCAGCCTCCTGGCTGTGCAGCAACAGCGTGGCCGACTGGCCACCGGCTTTGCCATAGGTGGCCAACAGCGTTTTGAGCTTGACGCCCTGGTGGCTGGCGCGCGGGTAAGCGTAGGTGAGCGCACCGGTGGGGCAGACGGTGGTGCAGGCGCCGCAACCCACACACAGGTTGGGGTTGACCACAATTTGCTGGCGGCCCTTGTCGCTCTTCACCGCTTCGGCGGAACAGACGTCGATGCAGGCGTTGCAGCCAATCTGGGTGTTGCGGCTGTGGGCGCAGAGCTTTTGTTTGTAGTCAAAGAACTTGGGCTTGTCGAACTCGCCCACCATGTCGCGCAGCTTGAGCAGCGTGGGCATGGACTGGCCGTCCCAACGGAAGTAGCCCTGGGGTGGCGCGTGGCGGGTGATCAGCGGCACGGCACCGATGTCCAGCACCAGGTCGAACTGCTCGGTTTCAGACACCGGGTCACGGGTGAAGTCGATCGCCCCGGCGGCATTGCAGGCCTTCACGCACGCGCGGTGCGACTGGCATTGGGCCATGTCGACCTGGTAATCGAGGCCGATGGCGCCTTCCGGGCAGGCGGCGACACAGGCGTTGCAGCGGGTGCACAGGTCGAGGTTGATCGGGTTGTTACGCGACCATTTGAAAGTGAATGCGCCGAGCCAGCCGCCGAGCGACTCGGCCTGCCCTGCCAGCACCGGGAACTGGCGCGCCTGGGCACCGGCACCGCCAGTGGAAAAAATCGTCACGTCCAGCACATCGGCCAGCAGCGCAGCGGCTTGTTCTGCGGCTTCCAGCGGGCCCACGATCAGCAAACGGCCGGCGCTTTTGTAGGTGACCGTGGCCACGGGGTCGGGGTCTGGCAGGTGCGCCGCGGCCAGCAGGGCGGCGATCTTGGGATTGGCCTGGGCGGCATCGCGGCCCCAGCCACCGGTCTCGCGGATGTTGACAAACTTCAACGGGGAGATGTTGCCGCCTTCGGCCATCCCGGCCAGTTCGGCAAACAAATGTTTTTCCTGGGTGCAGGCCACCACCACGTCGTCGCCCGACTGGATGGCTTTCTGGAATGCGCCGGCCTCGCGGCGGCACAGGGTGGAATGGAGCGTCAGTTCTTCATTGAGCGCCGCGCCCAGTGCGCGGGGCTGCAGCGGCATCGTCTGGTTGCAGTCGCAAATCAGTGTTGGCATGTTGGCTTGTGCCGTTGGCGGGCTCGGGTGTCGCTATGTCAGTGGGTGCATAGGACTGTGCCACGGATTGCGCTGCCAGGTCATAAGCATCATCCCGCACTGGCACCGTTGCCTTGGCGACATCCGGGTCTTTCTCTTCTTCCTCGAACAGCCTCAGAAACTGGGCGCTGACCATGTTGCGCAACATCGATTCGGGAATCGGGTCGGGCTTGGAGTAGTCGTCGATGTAGGTGTCCAGCCCGTCCATGACGTTGTAGTGCGGGTCGGTGAACAGCTGCTTCATGGCCGCGTTCTTGACCTCTGGCGTGACACCCTGTGCCATGAAGGGTTTGAAATCCGAACTGGGCGTCAGCGCCAGCGCGTCGTCCAGCGTCGGCAGCGCGGGCTTGGGCGCCGCTTCGGCGGGTTCGTCACTGACGGGGGTTTCTGCGACCACGGCCACCGGGGCTGGCGCCACGGGTGCGGGCACCGCCACCACCGGCTCGACCAGGGGTTTGCCCTCCCGGACGTCGGCCTTGCGGCGGGCCCAGCGGCCGAGGAAACCTTCGCGCTCATCCACCTGGGCCACCGCCATACTTTTTGCCGGTGCTGATGGACGCCGGGTTGCCGAAACGGTCGGTCAGTGGCCGGAAGCTCTCTGGCCGCTTGCGGCGTTTGGGGTCGGGTTCGTAATGGGCGTCCACAAAGCTGCTGAGCCATTCCACAATCTCGGCCGACGCGGCCACCTGCTCCACCGACTCCTGCGCATCCAGCCAGCGGCCAGCGTCGTGGTAGCTGAGGGTGACCACCTGGGGCAAGGGCTGGCACTCGCCGCTGAGGCCGGGCTCTTCTTCCATGCGCCACATCACAAACCAGCCAGGCTGGGGCGAGGTGGCGTTGAGGTAATAGCCTTCGGCGGCGTCGCGGAACAGTTCCACGGTGAAGCCGGGGTACAGCCAGCGTTCTTCACTCTCATTTTTGTAGAGCATGCGGGGCGCCGTGCCAAAGCCATCGTCGTGCCGGATCACGTCGGCCAGGCCCCAGCACCAGGTTTGCCAGCGGCTCATCGCGCCTTCAACGCGCGTTTTGCGCATCACAACGGCGACGTTGATGGCGGGACGGGTGGTGGACATGGCCCACCACTGTACCGGACCCGACCCCCTCAGTGGGACAGGGTCGTCCCGTAGCCCGGTACCTTGGCCACCTCGCCACCGCCACGAATGGCCACCGCGCAGTACTTGAACTCGGGGATCTTGCCGAACGGGTCGAGTGCGGCGTTGGTCATCAGGTTGGCGGCGGCCTCGTAGTAGGCAAAGGGGATGAACACCGCGCCGGTGGGCGTGCCGTCGTCGCGCCGCAGGTGCAGTGCCACCGCACCCCGCCGCGACTGCACCGTGACGACGTCGCCGGGTTGCAGGCCCAAGGCGGCAATGTCGCCGCCGTTCATCGACGCGGTGGCCATGGGCTCGATCGCGTCCAGCACGCTGGCGCGGCGCGTCATGCTGCCGGTGTGCCAGTGTTCGAGCTGGCGCCCCGTGATCAGCACAAAGGGGTACGCGGCGTCGGGCCGTTCGTTGGCGGGAATGATGTCGGCGGGCACCAGGTGCACCTTGCCGTCGTCGGTGGCAAAACTGTTGATGAAAACGATGGGCTGGCCGGGGTCTTCGGCGCTCAGGCAGGGGTAGGTCACGCTGGATTCGCGTTCCAGCCGCTCCCAGGTGATGCCGTTGATGGCGGCGTGCATGGCCTGGCGCATTTCGTCGTAAACGGCGGCCACGCCGTTTTCTTCGCCTTGGTAGTTCCAGGGCAAACCCATGCGGTTGGCGATCTGCTGGATGATCCACAAATCAGGCTTGGCATCGCCCGGTGCGTCCAGCGCGCGCTTGCCGAGTTGCACCATGCGGTCGGTGTTGCTGACCGTGCCGGTCTTCTCGGGCCACGCAGTGGCGGGCAGCACCACATCGGCGAGCCAGGCGGTTTCGGTCATGAAGATGTCCTGCACCACCATGTGCTGCAGGCTGGCCAGTGCATGGCGCGCGTGGTTCAGGTCGGGGTCGCTCATCGCGGGGTTTTCGCCCATGATGTACATGCCGCGCACCTTGTGCGGGTCGCTGTCGGGCGCCAAGGCCTTGTGCATGATCTCGACCACGGTGTAGCCGGGCTGGTCGTCCAGCGTGGTGCCCCAGAAATTCTCGAACCAGTCGTGCGCCGCCTTGTTGGTGACGCGCTGGTAGTTGGGGAACATCATCGGTATCAAGCCAGCGTCGCTGGCCCCCTGCACGTTGTTCTGGCCGCGCAATGGGTGCAGGCCCGAACCCGGCTTGCCGATCTGGCCGGTGACGGTGCACAGCGCAATCAGGCAGCGTGCGTTGTCGGTGCCGTGCACGTGCTGGCTGATGCCCATGCCCCACAAAATCATCGCCGCCTTGGTGGTGGCGAATTCGCGTGCCACTTCGCGCAGCGTGGCAGCCGGAATGCCACAGATCGGCGCCATCAGCTCAGGGCTGTAGCCCTTGACGTTTTCTTTCAAGGCCTCGAAGTTGCTGGCGCGCTTTGCAACGAAGTCGCTGTCCACCAGGCCCTCGTCGATCACGGTGTAGATCAGCGCATTGAGCATGGCCACGTCGCTGTCGGCCTTGAACTGCAGCGTGCGCCAGGCGTGCCGGCCAATGTCGGTAATACGCGGGTCGGCCAGCACGATTTTTGTGCCGTTCTTCGCCGCGTTCTTCATCCAGGTGGCGGCCACCGGGTGGTTGGCGGTGGGGTTGGAGCCGATCACCAGAATCAGCCCCGCATGCTCTACATCGCTGACCTGGTTGCTCACCGCGCCGGAGCCCACGCCCTCCAGCAGGGCTGCGACGCTGGACGCATGGCACAGCCGCGTGCAGTGGTCGACGTTGTTGCTGCCAAAGCCGGTGCGCACCAGCTTCTGGAACAGGTAGGCCTCTTCGTTGCTGCCCTTGGCCGAACCGAAGCCGGCCAGCGCTTTCTTGCCGTGGGTGTCGCGCAGAGCTTTCAGGCTGCCCGCAGAGAAGGCCAGCGCTTCTTCCCAGGTCGCTTCACGGAACACTTCGGACCAGTCGGCCGTGTTCCGATTCAGGTGCTGCAATGCCTCGGGGTCTTTGGCCACACCGGCCTTGCGGATCAGCGGCTTGGTCAGCCGCTGCGGGCTGTGTGCGTAGTCAAACCCGAAGCGGCCTTTCACGCACAGCCGCGAGTGGTTGGCCGGGCCGTCGCGGCCGTCGACGCTGACGATTTTGTTGTCCTTGACGTTGTATGTCAGCAGGCAGCCGACGCCGCAGAACGGGCAGACCGAATCGACCTTCTTGTCAACGACCTGCGAGCCGATCTGCGTTTTGGGCATCAGCGCGCCGGTGGGGCAGGCCTGCACACATTCGCCGCAGGCCACGCAGGTGGAGTCGCCCATGGCGTCGCCGAGGTCGAACACGATCTCGCTGTGCGAACCGCGCTTGGCATAACCGATCACGTCGTTGACCTGCTCTTCGCGGCAGGCGCGCACGCAGCGGTTGCACTGGATGCAGGCGTCGAGGTTCACCGCCATCGCGGGGTGCGAGATGTCGGCCTGGGGTTGTTCGCGGCGCAGGGCCTTCAAGGCCGGACGCACCGTCACGTCCAGCCGGGCGGCCCATGCACTCAGCTCGCCATGCTGCTGTGTGGCGTCGCCATCGGCCCACTTGTAGCCCACGTCCGGCATGTCGGACAGCAGCATCTCCAGCACCATCTGCTGGCTCTTGACGGCGCGCGGGCTGGCGGTCTGCACCTCCATACCGGCGGTGGCGTTGCGGCAGCAGCTGGGGGCCAGCGTGCGCTCGCCCTTGACCTCCACGACGCAGGCGCGGCAGTTGCCGTCGGGCCGGTAGCCTTCCTTGTAGCAAAGGTGCGGAATGTCGGTGCCGTGCCGCTTGGCGGCCTGCAAAATGGTTTCGTGGGCGTAGGCCTCTACCGGCTGGCCGTCGAGCGTGAACGCGACGGTTTGCGGCAGGACTTCGGTGAGTTTGAATGGCGCGTTCATGCTTCAGCCAATCTCGTGGGAAAAGTATTTCTGGACACAGCGGACCGGGTTGGGCGCGGCCTGGCCGAGGCCACAAATGGACGCGTCCACCATCACCTGGTTCAGGTCTTCCAGCAGCGCGTTGTCCCACTGCGCGCTTTGCATCAGAGTGGCGGCCTTGCCGGTGCCAACCCGGCATGGCGTGCACTGGCCGCAGCTTTCGTGCTCGAAAAACCGCATCATGTTCAGCGCCGCATCGCGGGCTTTGTCGTGGTTGCCCAGCACAATCACGGCGGCCGAGCCGATGAAGCAGCCGTGCGGTTGCAGCGTGTCAAAGTCGAGCGGGATGTTGGCCATGCTGGCCGGCAAAATGCCGCCCGAAGCGCCACCGGGCAGGTAGGCATAGAGTGCGTGGCCTTCGGCCATGCCGCCGCAGTACCCGTCCACCAGTTCCTGCAGCGTGATGCCGGCCGGCGCCAGCTTCACACCCGGCGATTTGACCCGCCCGCTGACGCTGAAGCTGCGCAGGCCCTTGCGGCCATGGCGGCCAAAGCCGCTGAACCACTGCGGGCCTTTTTCCACGATGTCGCGCACCCAGTACAGCGTCTCGAAGTTGTGCTCCAGCGTGGGCCGGCCAAAGAGGCCAACCTGCGCGATGTAGGGCGGCCGCATGCGGGGCTCGCCGCGCTTGCCTTCGATGCTTTCGATCATGGCCGACTCTTCGCCGCAGATGTAGGCACCGGCGCCGCGCCGCAGTTCGATTCTTGGCAGCGGGCATGGCGGGTCGGCCTGCAGGTGGGCGATGGCCTGTTCGAGCAGCGCGCGGCAGGCGTGGTACTCGTCGCGCAGGTAGATGTAGCAGGCCTCGACACCCACGACCTGCGCCGCGATCAACATGCCCTCCAGAAAGCGGTGCGGGTCGCGTTCCAGGTAGGTGCGGTCCTTGAAGGTGCCGGGCTCGCCTTCGTCGATGTTGACTGCCATCAGCTTTGGCGCCGGCTGCTCGCGCACGATGCGCCATTTGCGCCCCGCCGGAAAACCGGCACCGCCCAGGCCACGCAGGCCAGAATCTTCCATCGCCTTGACGATGGCTTCAGCGGCTTCCTCGCCATTCACCACCGCAGCGGCGAGCGCGTAGCCGCCATGGGCGCGGTAGGCGTCGTAGCCCACCGCAGCGGGGTTGGGCGACGGGGAAACGCCCTGCTCCGCCAGGCTGGACGGATCAAAATTGATAGCTGAATCGTCAGGTTTCACTATGGCTTGCGGCCATTTTGATGCTGAAACCACCGTGTCAAGGGTCGCGCAGGCCACCGCGTGCTGCCCCACGGCCACCGCAGGGGCCTGCTCGCAGCGGCCGATGCACGGCGCCGCCACCACACGGATGCCGCCTGGCACCTCGCCCGCGCCCAGCAAGGCCGGCAGCCGGGCCAGCAAGTCGTCTGCCCCGGCGAGCTGGCACGACAGGCCGTCGCACACCCGCACCGTCAGGCCGGGGCCCTGCGCGTTGTCTTCCAGCACCTCGAAGTGGTGGTAGAAGGTGGCGACTTCGTACACCTCGGCCATCGGGATGTTCATCTCGACCGCCAGCGCCACCAAATGCCGGTTGTGCAGGCCACGCCAGGCGTCGTTGAGCTTGTGCAGGTGCTCGATCAGGAGGTCACGCCGGTGTGGCGCCTCGCCCACGAGCGCACGCACTTCGGCCACCGACACCGCATCGGGCTGGCGGCCCTTGCGTTTGCTTTGGCGCCGGATGCGTTCGCGCATCTCGTCGGCGGTGGCCAGGGCAACGGTCTTGACCTGGTGGATGTCGGTGATGTCGTTCATGCTTTCAGGGAATCGTGGGCCAGGAAGTTGTCAGCTGAAAAATTTCGCCACGCTCAGCAGCGTGCGGTACACACCCCAGCACAGCGGAATGCCCACTGCCAGCCAGGCCAGCGCGACCACCACCGGGCTCACCCGGCTGTCGTTGGCCGCGCCACTGCTGGTGCCCACTTCCGAGGCCACCATGCGCTCGTGCGCCAGGCGTTTTTCCTCGGCCAGTTCGGCATCGGTCATGAACCACTTGTCGGCCAGCGGGCGCACCATCAGGTTGCAGATCAGGCCCACCACCAGCATGCCCACCAGGATGTACATGGTCTGGTTGTAGACCTGCTCGCGCGGCAGGCCCAGGCTGAGCTGGTACTCGCGCATGTAGTTCACCACCACCGGGCCCAGAATGCCGGCCGTGGCCCAGGCCGTGAGCAGGCGGCCGTGGATGGCGCCCACCATCTGCGTGCCGAAGATGTCGGCCAGGTAGGCCGGCACGGTGGCAAAGCCGCCGCCGTACATCGAAAGAATCACGCAGAAGGCACCAACGAACAGCAAAATGCTGCCGGCCGCGGCGCTGCCGGGCACGCTGAAGTACAGCACACCGCCGAGCACGAAGAACACAATGTAGGTCATCTTGCGGCCCAGCAAATCAGAGATGCTGGCCCAGAAGAAACGCCCGCCAATGTTGAACAGGCTCAGCAGCGCGGTAAAGCCGGCTGCCACCGTGGCAATGGCCGCCAGTTGCGCCTTGTCAAGCTCGCCAAACTTCTGGCTGACGCCAATCAGCGAGCCCCCAAACACCTCTTGCAGCATCGGCGAGGCCATGCCGATCACGCCGATGCCGGCACTCACGTTCATGCACAGCACCATCCAGATCAGCCAGAACTGGGGAATGCCCCAAACGCGCTTCACATGCACATGGCGCTTGGTGATCATGGTGTTGCTGGTCTGCGCAGGCGGTGGCGTCCAGCCAGCCGGTTTCCAGCCGGTCTCGGGCACGCGGTAGCCAAAGGCACCGGCCATCATGAAGACGAAATAAACCAGCGCCATCACCACAAAGGTCTGCATCACACCCACGTCGGTGGGGGTGGCAAAGTACTTCATCAGGTCGGCCGCCAGCGGCGAGCCGATCATGGCGCCGCCGCCAAAACCCATGATCGCCATGCCGGTGGCCATGCCGCGCCGGTCAGGGAACCACTTGATCAGCGTCGACACCGGCGAGATGTAGCCCAGCCCCAGGCCAATGCCACCAATCACGCCCGAGCCCAGCAGCATCAGCCAGAACTGGTGCAAATGGATGCCCAACGCCGAGATCAGCATGCCGCCACACCAGCAAACGGCCGACACCACACCGGCCTTGCGTGGGCCGGCACGTTCCAGCCAGCCGCCCCAGGTGGCAGCCGAGATGCCCAGCAGCACAAAGAACAAGGTGTACATCCAGCCCAGCGTGGAGATTTTCCAGTCGCAAGTGGTGGTGAACAGTTCTGCAAAGAAGCCCACATCGGGGCCGCACTTGATGGCGTCCTTGATGCCCAGCGCCTTGGACAGCGGCAGCCAGAACACCGAGAAGCCGTAGGCCATGCCGATGCACAGGTGGATGGCCAGCGCTGCCGGGGGTACCAGCCAGCGGTTGAAACCGGGGCCGGCGATGATGCGTTCCTTGTCCAGCAAACCGGGGGCCGTGGATGCAGAGGACGGGTGCCCGCCCATGACTGATGACATGCGTGTCTCCTTGTTCTTTTGCGCTCATGTGTTGAGCGCTGCGAAGTGTGGGAGACGATGGCTCAGCGGGTCAAATTCATTCCGGACATGCCACCATACAAACAGGAAATGTATGCAGGCTTTTTCATAGTGTCAGAGCCCCGCTGTGGGCCTCTGCCTGCTGTTGCCAAATAACATCATTGGCCAGCTCGATGGCGGCTTCCAGCGTGCGCGAGGGCCGGTCATTGATGGCAATCATGAAGCCGATGGGCGTCAGCACTTCGGGGTGCACCAGCGGCAGCGCCTCCAGCTCGCGGTAGCCACGCATCACGCCCACCAGCGCGCCGGGCAGCACGCTGCAGACCGCACCGGCCACCACGCTCAGGCCCAGCGTGAGAATGGAATTGGTCTGAATGGCCGGTTTGACCTCCACCCCGGCCATGGCAAAGGCGCTGTCGATGATGGTGCGGTTGTGCATCTCGGGGGTCAGCATGGACAGCGGCAGCGCCGACGCTTCAACCCATGACATGGGCGCCCCCATCTGCAGGCCAGCGGCGGCCGGCTGGGCGGTACGGCGCAGCAGGAAATAGCGCTCGGTGTACTGTGCAATGGCCGTGAGCTTGATGCCGCGCTGGCTGACCCGGTCGGTGTAGCCCAGCCCGATGTCGACCGACAGGCTCTCCAGACCGACCTCGATTTCCGGAGAACTCATCGAGCGCAGCACCGGCGTGATGCCGGGGTGGCGCGCCTGCAGCATGGCGACAAAACGCGCGGCAATCGGCATGGCGGTGGGCACGGCCCCCAGCGTCAATGTGCCTTGGGGCCGGCCAGCGGCGCTGTTGAGCTCCTGCTGCAGCAACTCGTGCTCGTGCAGCATGCGCTGGGCGCTGGCCAGGATGCGTTCCCCCTCTGGCGTGAAGCCGGCAAAGCTGCGGCCGCGCTTGACGATGGAGGTGCCAAACTCCTCTTCCAGCGCCCGCAAGGCATTGGACAACGCCGGCTGCGTGATGTGGCAGGCCAGTGCGGCGCGGCTGAAATGCTTGTGCTCGTCCAGGGCCACCAGGTAGCGGAGCGAGGCGAGCAGGTTCATGGCGCTGACAAGGCCATATTTTCAAGTGTCCTTGGAAATCTTGATCGACGGGAACTTGTTCGAAAAGTCTTTCGCCTTGGCCGCCACGGTGATGGCCACCTGCCGCGCCACCGCCTTGTAAATCGCGGCCACTTCACCTTCCGGGTCGGCCACCACGGTGGGCATGCCGCTGTCGGCCTGCACCCGGATCTGCATGTTCAGAGGCAACGCGCCCAGGTAGGCCATGTTGTACTCGGCGGCCATGTTCTTGCCGCCGTCGGCGCCAAAAATGTGTTCCACATGGCCGCAGTTGGTGCACACGTGCACCGCCATGTTCTCGACGATGCCGAGGATGGGCACACCCACTTTTTCGAACATCTTGATGCCTTTTTTCGCGTCCAGCAGCGCAATGTCCTGCGGCGTGGTGACGATCACCGCGCCGGTCATGGGCACCCGTTGGCTGAGCGTGAGCTGGATGTCGCCGGTCCCGGGGGGCATGTCCACAATCAGGTAATCGAGGTCTTTCCAGTTGGTCTGGCGCAGCAGCTGCTCCAGCGCCTGGGTGGCCATCGGGCCACGCCAGACCATGGCTTCGTCTTTTGCCACCAGAAAACCAATCGACATGACCTGCACACCGTAGTTTTCCAGCGGCTCCATGGTCTGACCGTCTTCGCTCTCGGGCCGGCCTTCAACGCCCATCATCATCGGCACGCTGGGGCCGTAGATGTCGGCATCCAGCAGGCCCACACTGGCGCCTTCAGACGCCAGCGCCAACGCCAGGTTGACGGCGGTGGTGCTTTTGCCCACGCCGCCCTTGCCCGACGCCACCGCGATGATGTTTTTCACCTTGGGCAGCAGCTGCACACCGCGCTGCACCGCGTGCGGTACCACCTGCATGCTGATATTGACCGAGACATTGCCCACCCCCGCCACGCCCTTGGCGGCGGCCACCAAGGCCTTGCGCAGCGCTGGCATCTGGCTTTTGGCGGGGTAGCCCAGCACCACGTCGAACGACACGTCGCCGTCGGTGATTTGCAGGTTCTTCAGGGCTTTGGTGCTGACAAAATCTTTGCCCGTGTTGGGGTCGACGACGGCCTGCAGGGCGGTCAGGAGTTGCTCAGGGGTTGCCATGGGGCTTCAAGCTTTCAGAAAGAAAAAGGTCACTGCCGCGCAGTGTAGCGGCACCCCATAAAATCAGCGGTTACCCGAGAGACCGCCCCATGACCGCCCAGCGCACGCTTTTTGTCACCACTGCCCTGCCGTATGCCAACGGCAAATTCCACATTGGCCACATCATGGAGTACATCCAGGCCGACATCTGGGTGCGGTTCCAGCGCATGTTGGGCCACACCGTGCACTTCGTCTGCGCCGACGACGCCCATGGCGCGCCCATCATGATCGCCGCCGAAAAGGCTGGCAAAACGCCGCAGGCCTTTGTGGCCGACATCGCCGCCGGCCGCAAACCCTACCTGGACGGTTTCCACATCGCGTTCGACAACTGGCACAGCACCGACGCACCGGAAAACCACGCACTGGCGCAGCAGATCTACCGCGACCTGAAGGCCAACGGCCTGATCAGCAGCAAGACCATCGAGCAGTTCTACGACCCCGACAAGGGCATGTTCCTGCCCGACCGCTTCATCAAGGGCGAGTGCCCCAACTGCCACGCCAAAGACCAGTACGGCGACAACTGCGAGGTCTGCGGCGCGGTTTATGCCCCCACCGAGCTGATCAAGCCCTACTCGGCCCTCTCTGGCGCTACGCCGGTGCTGAAAACCTCCGAGCACTTCTTCTTCAAACTGTCTGACCCGCGTTGCCTGGACTTTCTGAAGGCCTGGACCACCAGCGGTGCGGTGCAACCCGAGGTGCTGAACAAGATCAGCGAATGGCTGACACCAGACCCTGACGGCAAGATGCGCTTAAGCGACTGGGACATCAGCCGCGACGCGCCCTACTTTGGCATCGAGATTCCCGACGCACCGGGCAAGTACTTTTACGTGTGGCTGGACGCCCCGGTGGGCTACCTCGCCTCGCTGAAGAACTACCTCGACCGCATCGGCATCGACTACGACACCTTCATGGCCAACCCCGATGTGGAGCAGGTGCATTTCATCGGCAAAGACATCATCACTTTCCACACCCTGTTCTGGCCGGCCATGCTGCACTTCAGCGGCCGCAAGGTGCCGAACAAGATCAACGTGCACGGCTTTCTGACGGTCAACAACGGCGAGAAGATGAGCAAGAGCCGCGGCACCGGCCTGGACCCGCTGAAGTACCTGGGCCTGGGCATGAACCCCGAATGGTTGCGCTACTACCTGGCGGCCAAGCTCAATGCCCGCAACGAAGACATCGACTTCAACCCCGAAGACTTCATGGCCCGAGTCAACAGCGATCTGGTGGGCAAGTACATCAACATCGCCAGCCGGGCGGCGGGGTTCATTGCCAAGCGCTTTGGCGGCCAACTCGGCACGGTGACCGACGATGGCCAGGCCTTGCTCGGCCTGCTGCGCACGCAGAGTGCATCGGTCTTCGCGCAGTGGAACGAGCGTGAGTACGGCAAGGCGCTGCGCGAGATCATGCTGCTGGCCGACCGTGTGAACGAGTATGTGGACGCGAACAAGCCTTGGGAGTTGGCCAAACAGCAAGGCATGGACGCCCGGCTGCACGACGTTTGCACCACCTGCATTGAAGCTTTCCGCCTTCTGACCGTCTACCTGAAACCTGTGCTGCCGGTGCTGGCAGCACAGGTGGAGGCTTTTTTGCAGACCACGCCGCTGACCACGGCCTCGGCCGACACCCTGCTGGGTGCCGGCCACGCCATCGGCGCCTACCAACACCTGATGCAGCGCGTCGACGTGAAACAGCTCGACGCTTTGTTCGAGCCCCCCGCCGCCCCAGAACCCGAAAAACTGATCCCCGGCGGTGAAGAAATAGCCCCGGTCATCACCATCGACGACTTCGCCAAGATCGACCTGCGCATTGCCAAAATCGTCAACTGCGAACCTGTGGAAGGCTCAACCAAGCTGCTGCGCCTGACGCTGGACGTGGGCGAGGGAAAAACCCGCAACGTTTTCAGCGGCATTGCCAGTGCCTACAAGCCGGAACAACTGGTCGGGAAACTCACGGTGGTGGTCGCCAACCTGGCGCCACGCAAGATGAAGTTTGGCTTGAGCGAGGGCATGGTGCTTGCAGCCAGCCACGCCGATGAAAAAACCCATCCAGGCATCCATGTGCTGGAGCCTTGGCCTGGTGCACAGCCTGGCATGCGCATCCACTGACGCGTGCAAGCTCCTCAGACAACGGCGCCCTTCGGCGCCGTTGCTGTTTCTGGCGGTCAGCGGCGCCACCCATCGCTATATACTTATAAATATAGCGAATTGGGCAACAAATGAAACAAATCAAAAGATCTCCTTCCTTGAACCTGCTCGCTATGGGACTGGCGACCGCCGGCTTGGCCACACCCTTGGGCGCACTGGCACAGGAGGCCAGCGGCAAGCTGGGAGAAGTAGAAGTGTCCGGCTCGGCCACGCCAGTGCTGAGGACCGAAAAAGTCACCGTCGGCCCGCTGGGTGAAAAATCGCTGATCGATACGCCTTATGCCGTTGACGTGGTACCAGCCGACCTGATCACCAACCAGCAGCTCCGCAGCGTGCGCGAGGCCTTTCGCTTTTTGCCGTCGGTGCAGGGCGAGAACATCCGGCCGCAGACCCGCGGCTTGCAGGCGGGGGTGGTGCAGAACGTGCGCATCGACGGCATGAACATCGCGGCCACCACCGACTACCCCCTCGAGCAGTTCGACCGGATCGAGGTGCTCAACGGCCTGGCTGGCGCGCTGTACGGCCCGGCCAACCCGGCCGGCACATTCAACTTTGTGCTCAAGCGGCCCACCGACTACACGTTGCGCCGCGTCACGCTGGGCTATGCCACCCATCGCGATGGGTTGCTGGGTGTGGATCTGGGCGGCACTTTCGGCGAAGAACAGCGGTTTGGCTACCGCGTCAACCTGGTGGGTGAAGGCGGCGAACAGTTTGTGGACAGCAGCAGCCTGCGCCGCCGTTTCGCCAGTGTGGCGTTCGACGCGCGCCTCTCGGCCGACACCAAGCTCGAGACCAACATCAGCCGCTACCACTTCACCAGCAAGGGACTGCCAGGCACTTTTGCCCTTGGGAACAATGTGGTGTTCCCGGCCGCGCCCGATCCCGAAAAGGTCGGCTATGGCCAACCCTTTGGCGGTGACGACAACGTGACCGACACGCTGAGTGGCCGCATCAAGCACCGCCTCGCCCCGGGCTGGACGCTGGTGGCAGGGCTGCTGCAACAGTCCAGTGACCGGGCATCAACGGTACCCACCAACACACTCACCAACAACAGCGGCGCCTACACCGTCACCACCGCCACCACCACCTTCACGCTGGACCGCATTCTGAGCAACACAGTGGCACTGAATGGCCGCGTGGTCGCCGGTGGCATGACGCACGACCTGGTGCTCTCCAACACCGGTTTCGACTGGGACCGCTACCAGCCCTTCAGAACCGGTGCTATCACGCTGGGCACGTCCAATCTGGCCAACCCCACCACCTTCAATGCACCGGCATTTCCGGACTTCAAAGACCGCTACAAATCGCTCAGCACCCAGCAGCAGTCCTTGACGGTGGGCGACACGGTGGGTTTCAACGAGCAATGGGCGCTGGGCGTGTTCCTGAGCCACAGCTGGATCAAGGTGCGTGGCTACAACAGCACCGGCGCGTCGGTACCGACTTCTGCCTACGACGACAACGGCCTCAGCACCAACGCCACGTTGAGCTACAAGCCGCAACCCAACGCGACGGCCTATGTCTCGTTTGCCGACAGCCTGCAGCAGGGCGACATCGCACCTTCGACAGCGGGCAACAGGGGCACGCCGCTGGCGCCGTTCCGCAGCCAGCAGTGGGAGCTGGGCTACAAAATGGCCGTGGACAAGCTCAACCTGACGGCCGCACTCTTCCACATAGAACGGCCTTATGCCGCAACCGACGCCACCAATATTTTCAGAACTGTGGGTGAGCAGGTCAACAAGGGACTCGAGTTGACAGCCAGCGGCGCGTTGACGCCCGACCTGGGCATTTTCAGTGGCCTGACCTACCTTGACCCCAAAGTGTTCACCCCCTCCGCTGCCACGTCAGGCAAGCAGATCCTGGGGCTCTCGCGCGTGGTCAGCAGCGTGTTGCTCGACTACCGCATCGCCGCGCTGCCTGGATTTTTTGTCAGCGCCCGCCTGAACCATGCGACCAGCCGTCCCGGCAACAACGCCAACACTTTTTCGGTGGACGGCTACACCACGGTCGACCTCGGCGCGCGCTACAGCACCCGGTTGATGGGCAACGCAGCGAATTTCAATGTGAGCATCAACAACGCGGCCAACGAGCGCTACTGGGCCAACATCACGCCCAGCGGGCAGAACGGTTACAGCGGCGCTGGCAACGGTCAGGGAACGCTGGGCACGCCACGCACCGTGCGGGCCACGGCGCAGTTCGACTTCTGAGGCGGGCCATGACCACACCCTTCCAACGCCGCACGGTCTGTGCCCTGCTGTCCGTGGCTGTGTCGGTGGTTCTGGGTGCCTGCGCGGCGCCATCTGCCAGCGAACCCCCGCCACCGATCCGCATCTTCGCAGCAGGCAGCCTCACGGGCGCACTCACCGCCGTGGCCAAGGTGTACACCGCACAGACCGGGCAGCCGGTGCAGGCCGAGTTCGGCCCCGCCGGCCTGATGCGCGAGCGCATCGAGGGCGGGGACGTGCCTGATCTCTTTGCCTCGGCCAACATGGCGCACCCGCAAAAGCTGGCCGACCTGGGCCAGGCCACCCCACCGGTGGTCTTTGTTCGCAACCGGCTGTGCGCCAGCGCCTTGCCGGCCTTTGGTTTGACCACTGCGAACTTCTTTGACCGGCTGATGGACCCGGCCACCGGACTGGGCACCTCC
The DNA here is from genome assembly GCA_040384665.1 of Pseudomonadota bacterium. Classification (GTDB taxonomy): domain Bacteria; phylum Pseudomonadota; class Gammaproteobacteria; order Burkholderiales; family Burkholderiaceae_C; genus PCRC01. The sequence goes on along the minus strand of JAZKIY010000014.1, from coordinate 14,426 downwards.
ACGCCAAAGGCCGACCCTGGCGGCGACTACGCCTGGCTGCTGTTCGCCAAGGCCGACCGCCTGCGGCCGGGCGCGCAGGCCATGCTGGAAGCCAAGGCGCAGCAGCTCGTGGGTGGCAAAAACAACCCGCCCGTGCCCGCCGGGCAAAACGCGATGCAGTACTGGTTCACCAGTGGCCGTGTCCAGTTGACGCTGGGGTACTGCAGCGGTCGCCAGACCACACCCGACCCCTTCTACACCAAGGTCGAGTTGCCGCCAGAACTTCAGATCAAGGCGGATTACGGCCTGTCGGTCTTGAATGCACCCGGCAAAAACCGGGATGCGGCCTGGCGTTTTGCACTGTTCCTGATGGGCCCACAGGCGCAGGCCATCGTCGCGCAGTACGGCTTCACGCCAGTAGGTGTGCCAGCAGTCAACTGAAAAGAGAAGGCGCGCCGAAACAATTGTCCGGGCACGGGCCAGGCTGTACGATGGGGTGGCCATGCCGCCCCTCGCACCGCCCACACGCCCTGTTCGTCGCTGCGCTGTTCGCCTGCCAACGCGCAGCCATTGCGCACGATGAGCATCAAGCCCTCCGGTCAATGGCCAGACTGGCGCCGCCAGTTCCGCCAGCGCGTCGCCCGATTCCACCCCCGTCTGCTGGACACCCTGCCCGGCTACGACCGGCCCCGCCTGCTGCGCGACGTGGGCGCGGGCATCACGGTGGGGGTGGTGGCGCTGCCGCTGGCGATGGCGTTTGCGGTGGCCTCCGGCCTGAAGCCCGAAGCCGGTTTGTGGACGGCCATCATTGGCGGTTTTCTGGTGGCTGCGCTGGGCGGCTCCAACGTGCAGATTGGCGGACCGGCGGGCGCCTTCATCGTCATCGTCTACGACATCGTGCAGCGCTACGGCGTGCCCAACCTGTTGATTGCCACCGCCTGCGCCGGCGTCATCCTGCTGCTGATGGGCTTGCTGCGGCTGGGCTCGCTGGTGCGGCACGTGCCGGTCAGCATCGTGGTGGGCTTCACCAACGGCATTGCGGTGCTGGTGGCGGTGTCGCAACTGCGTGACCTGTTCGGGCTGACCGTTGCCCGCATGCCGGCGGATTTCTTTTCACAACTCAGCGTGCTGGCCCGGCACGTCCACACCACCAACTTTTACGCGCTGGGGCTGGGCCTGCTGTGTTTTGGCGGGCTGATGCTGTGGCCCAAACTCTGGACCGGCAAGGTGCCCCTGTTTTCAAACCTGGACCGCCGCATGCGGCACGTCGCCTCGCGCACACCGGGGCCGATGGTGGCACTGGTCAGCCTCACGCTGGTGGCCTGGGCGCTGAGCCTGCCGGTGGAAACCATTGGCACGCGCTTTGGCAGCATCCCGCAGAGCCTGCCAGCGTTCGAGCTGCCCAACTTCAGCTGGGAAACGGTGCGGCTGCTGGTGGTGCCGACCTTCACCATTGCGTTGCTGGGCGCGGTGGAGTCGCTGCTGTGCGCCCGCATGGCCGACCAGGCGCTGGCCCAGATGACCTCACCCGCCACGCCTGCGGCAGCGGGCCCGCGCCGGCACGACCCGAACCAGGAACTGATGGCACAAGGCGCTGCCAACATCGTGGTGCCTTTTTTTGGTGGCATGCCGGTCACCGGCACCATTGCACGCACGGTGACCAACATCCGCGCCGGGGCGACCACGCCGGTCTCGGGCATCGTGCACGCGCTGACGCTGATGGTGATCGTGCTGGCCGCTGCCCCGCTGGCGCTGTACGTGCCGCTGGCGGTGCTGGCCGGCATCCTGCTGTTTGTGGCGTGGAACATGGGCGATTGGCACGAGTTCGCCCGCATGCGCCGCTTCAGCACCCATTACCGGCTGGTGATGCTTTCCACCTTCGCGCTGACCATCGTGTTTGATCTGACGGTGGGCATCCAGGTCGGGCTGGTGCTGTCGTGTGTGCTGTTTGTGCGGCGCATGGCGGTGCTGTTCCGGGCCGAGCTGTTGCGGCCCGATGCCAGCACGCTGCAGATCCAGCTCGAAGGCTCGCTGTTTTTTGGCGCGGTGGCGCAGCTGGAGGCGTTGGTGGCCGCGGTGGAAGCCACCCCCCTGGGCACCACGGTGCGGCTGGACGCCAGCACACTGGTCTACCTCGACACCACCGGGCTGGAAGCGCTGACGCAACTGCACGGCGCCGCCACAGCGCGGGGCCTGGGCTGGCACGTCACCGGCCTGCACGGCCAGCCGTTGTCGCTGATGGAACGCTCGGACGCGGCCTGCCGGTTCAGTACCGCGTCAACCGCCGTCAGCGGGTGAGGTCCGGGTCAATGACCGAACCGGTGCCCAGCACCCGCAGGTCGGCGTCAAACACCACGGTGAAGACCTTGGCGTCGCTGGCGTTGGGGCCGTCGAGGTAGCGCCAGTCGTAGTGGGTTTCGCGCTTCAAATCGTATGGCGTGATGCGCATCGGCTTGCCCAGCATCTGGCGCACCACCTCCATCGGCATGCCCTGCTGCACCCGGGCAAAGTTCACCGGGGTGAGCACCTGGCGCAGGGCCGCCATGCGGCCGTCGGCGCCGATGGTGACCATGTAGTTCTGGTGGCCAGCAGGTTGGCGGTTGTACTCGAACACGCGGCCGCCATCCAGCGCGTCCCAGACCTTTTCGGGCTCGCCAAACCGGGCGCGCACGTCGGCTTCGGTGGACACGCCCTCTTCCAGCTCGCTGATGCGTTGCGGGTCGCAAGCGGCCAGCGCCAGCAGGGCGATGGCGAGTGCAGCGGTCCAGAATCGGTGGCCCATGGCATCCCCGGTAAAATCGTGAAAAGAGGTTAAGTCTATGTCGTTCTTTCGCCGCCCCGATTACCAGTCTGAAGTCACGCAGTTCATCGACCAGATGAAGGTGCAAAAGCCCGAGCTGGAGGCGCAACAGCGCGCGGGCCGGGCCCTGCTGTGGGACAAAAACGTGGACCGCAGCGCGCAGAGCGCTTTCCACGACGCCAAAGTGCCGCAAAAGCCTTACGTTTACCAAACCGAAGGCAAATAAAAGCCAAATCGGCCTCCAGCCCCAGTGAAACCTAGCAAGTTTGCTATTTTTTACATAGCAAAATATGGCCAGCGTGTCCCCTGCTGCGGCTGACAGCGCCTCGGCCAGCCTGCCACTGACGGCCATGCCCGATGTGGTGGACCAGGTGGCGCTGGCCCGGCTCTACGGCGAGCCACTGTTTGCACTGCCGCACGACCTCTACATCCCGCCCGACGCGTTGCAGGTGTTCCTGGAAGCGTTTGAAGGCCCGCTGGACCTGCTGCTCTACCTGATCCGCAAGCAGAACTTCAACATCCTCGACATCCCGATGGCCGGGCTGACGCGCCAGTACCTGGTCTACGTCGATGAAATCCGGGCCCACAACCTCGAGCTGGCGGCCGAGTACCTGCTGATGGCGGCGATGCTGATCGAGATCAAGTCGCGCATGCTGCTGCCGCCCAAAAAGACCGTGGGCGGTGAAGAGCCGGAAGACCCGCGTGCCGAGCTGGTGCGCAGGCTGCAGGAGTACGAACAAATCAAGCTCGCCGCCGCCCGGCTGAACGAGTTGCCGCAACTCGGCCGCGACGTGCTGCGCGCACAGGTTGTCATCGAACAGTCCCTCGCACCGCGTTTCCCTGACGTGAACGTGGTGGATTTGCAGGAAGCCTGGCGCGACATCCTGAAACGCGCCAAGCTCGTGCAGCACCACAAAATCAGCCGCGCCGAGCTGTCGGTGCGCGAGCACATGAGCATCGTGCTGCGGCGGCTGCAAGGCCACCGTTTCGTCGAGTTCGAGAAACTGTTCGACGCCACCAAGGGCGTTCCGGTGCTGGTGGTCACCTTCATTGCGATGCTGGAGCTGGCCAAGGAAACCCTGATCGACATCACCCAGGCCGAGGCTTTTGCCCCGATTTACGTGCGGCTGGCCTATGCCAGCGCCGCGCCCAGCATTGAGGCCGTGCTGGACAACGACGACACCGACCCGTCGCTGTCCTGAGCCCCCTCCATCCCTTTTCCACGGAACCCCATGAGCGTTGCCTCCCGCGACTTTGATGTGCTGATCGTTGGCAGCGGCCTCGCGGGCCTGAGCGCCGCGCTGGCGCTGGCCCCCACCCACCGCGTGGCCATTCTGACCAAACGTGTCGTCAGCGACGGCTCCAGCGGCTGGGCCCAGGGCGGCATTGCCGCAGTGCTGGGCGAAGGCGACAGTTTCGAGTCGCATGTGGATGACACGCTGGTGGCCGGCGCCGGCCTGAGCGACCTCGACGCCACCCGCTTCGTGGTGGAAAACGCGCCCGACACCATCCGCTGGCTGCAAAGCCTGGGCGTGCCGTTTTCCGAAGAACACGGCCAGCTGCACCTCACCCGCGAAGGCGGCCACAGCCAGCGCCGCATCGTGCACGTGACCGACGCCACCGGTGCGGCCGTGCAGCGCACCCTCATCAACCAGGTGCGCGGCACGCCCAACATCACGCTGTTCGAGCACCACATGCTGGTCGACCTGATCACCGACCGCAAGCTCGGTGGCAGTGCGCAACGCTGCCTGGGCCTGTACGCGCTCGACGAAGCCACCGACGAGGTGGTGACCTTCCGCGCACCGCACACCATTCTGGCCACCGGCGGTGCCGGCAAGGTGTACCTGTACACCACCAACCCCGACACCGCCACCGGCGACGGCATTGCCGCCGCCTGGCGGGCTGGCTGCCGGGCGGCCAACCTCGAATTCATCCAGTTCCACCCGACCTGCCTGTACCACCCCGAGGCCAAGTCGTTTTTGATCACCGAAGCCGTGCGCGGCGAAGGCGGCAAGCTGCTGCTGCCCGACGGCCGGCGCTTCATGCCCGAGCACGACAAGCGTGCCGAACTGGCGCCGCGCGACATCGTCGCCCGGGCGATCGACTTCGAGATGAAAAAAGGCGGCTTCGACTGCGTCTACCTCGACATCTCGCACCAGCCGCTGGCGTTCATCCAGGAACACTTCCCCAACATCTACGCGCGCTGCCTGGAGCTGGGCATCGACATTTCGAAACAGCCCATTCCCGTGGTGCCGGCCGCGCACTACACCTGCGGCGGCGTGCTGACCGATCTGGACGGCCACACCGACCTGGCCGGCCTGTACGCGATTGGCGAAACCGCCTGCACCGGCCTGCACGGCGCCAACCGGCTGGCCAGCAACTCGCTGGTGGAGTGCATGGTGTTTGCCCGCGCCGCCGCCAAAGCCATTGCCACGGAGGCACCATCGGCCCCGGTCGCACTGCCCGAGTGGGACGTGAGCCGCGTCACCGACGCCGACGAGCAGGTGGTGATTTCGCACAACTGGGACGAGCTGCGCCGCTTCATGTGGAGCTATGTGGGCATTGTGCGCACCAACAAGCGGCTGGAGCGGGCCGCCCACCGCATCGCGCTGCTGCAGGGCGAAATTCAGGAGTTTTACGCCCGCTTTCACGTCACCCGTGATTTGCTGGAACTGCGCAACCTGGTGCAGGTGGCCGACCTCATCGTCCGCTCGGCCCAGGCCCGGCACGAGAGCCGCGGCCTGCATTTCAGCCGCGACTACCCAGCGCTCCTGCCCGACGCCAAACCCACGGTGCTGACGCCCTGACGCCGGCCCTGAAAGCAGCTTGGTGTACCATTCGCCCCGCTCCGGGGTGCAGCTGATGCTGCTGAGATGGACAGTCCCAAACCCGAGAACTTGATTCGGTTCGTACCGACGTAAGAAGAGCCCGACAGCCTTTCTCACCCCCGTGGTGTGGCCGCTGTCCGTCCTTTCCGGAGCACCTGTGCAAACCCTGCCCGTTGCCCCGTTGAAAGGATGGCCCCATGAACGCCCCCGACTCTTTCGCCCAGCGCCTGACGCTGTCGCGTGAACCCTTCCCCGCCTCCCGCAAAGTCCACCTGCCCGGCCAGCTGCACCCGCAACTGCAGGTACCCATGCGCGAAGTGGCCCTGAGCAACGGCGAGCGGGTCAGCCTGTACGACACCTCCGGCCCCTACACCGACCCCGGCGCCGCCATCGACGTGCGGCGTGGCCTGCCCGACCTGCGTGGCCCCTGGCTGGACGCCCGCGGCGACACCGAGGCCTACACCGGCCGCCGCCCGCAGGCGCTGGACGATGGCGACAAACACGGTGACGCAGAAAGCCAGCGCGTGGCCGCCCTGCGTGCCGAGGCCGCCGGCCTGCAACGCACCCCGCGCCGGGCCAAGGCCGGTGCCAACCACACCGGCAACGTCACGCAAATGCACTACGCCCGCCGCGGCATCGTCACGCCCGAAATGGAGTACGTGGCGCTGCGCGAAAACGGCCGGCGCGAATGGATGGCCGAGTACCAGGCCAACGCGGCCAAAGCCGAGCGCCTGCGCGGCAACCCGCTGGGCGCGGTGATGCCCCGCGCCATCACCCCCGAGTTCGTGCGCGACGAGGTGGCCCGGGGCCGCGCCATCATCCCGGCCAACATCAACCACGGCGAGCTGGAGCCCATGGCCATTGGCCGCAACTTCCTGGTCAAGATCAACGCCAACATCGGCAACTCGGCCGTCACTTCGAGCATCGAGGAAGAGGTGGAAAAACTCGTCTGGGCCATCCGCTGGGGTGCCGACAACGTGATGGATTTGTCCACCGGCAAAAACATCCACACCACCCGCGACTGGATCGTTCGCAACAGCCCGGTGCCGATTGGCACCGTGCCCATCTACCAGGCGCTGGAAAAGGTCGGCGGCGTGGCCGAAGACCTGACCTGGGCCATCTACCGCGACACCCTGATCGAACAGGCCGAGCAGGGCGTGGACTACTTCACCATCCACGCCGGCCTGCGCCTGCCCTTCATCCACCTGACGGCCCAGCGCCGCACCGGCATCGTCTCGCGCGGCGGCGCCATCCTGGCCAAGTGGTGCATCGCCCACCACAAAGAGAACTTCCTCTACACCCACTTCGAAGACATCTGCGACATCATGAAGGCCTACGACGTCAGCTTCTCGCTCGGCGACGGCCTGCGCCCCGGCAGTGGTGCCGACGCCAACGACGAGGCCCAGTTCGCCGAACTGCGCACGCTGGGTGAGCTGACCCAGGTGGCCTGGAAACACGATGTGCAGACCATGGTCGAAGGCCCGGGCCATGTGCCCATGCATTTGATCCAGGCCAACATGGCCGAACAGCTCAAGCACTGCCACGAAGCGCCGTTCTACACACTGGGGCCGCTGACCATCGACATCGCGCCGGGCTACGACCACATCGCCAGCGCCATCGGCGCGGCCATGATCGGCTGGATGGGCACGGCCATGCTGTGCTACGTGACACCCAAGGAACACCTGGGCCTGCCCGACCGCGACGACGTCAAGCAGGGCATCATTGCCTACAAGATCGCCGCCCACGCGGCCGACGTGGCGAAAGGCCACCCCAGTGCCGGCGCACGCGACGAGGCGCTGTCCAAGGCCCGCTTCGAATTCCGCTGGAGCGACCAGTTCAACCTCAGCCTGGACCCCGACACCGCACGCGACTTCCACGACGAAACCCTGCCCAAGGACTCGGCCAAGGTGGCCCATTTTTGCTCGATGTGCGGGCCAAAGTTCTGCTCGATGAAGATCAGCCAGGAGGTGCGCGAGTACGCCGCGGCGCGGGAAGACCAGACGGCTGGCATGGCGGCCAAGAGTGCGGAGTTCCGCGCCGCCGGCAGCGAAATCTACATCCCCATCGCCCAGGGTTGACGCCATGCGCACCGCCATTGCCGGCGCTGGTCTGCTCGGCCGTCTGCTGGCGTTTGCGTTGGCCCGCGCCGGCCATGCGGTGGACGTGTTCGACCCCGCCGCCGACGCGCAGGGCCGGGGCGCCGCCGGCTTCACGGCCGCCGGCATGCTGAGCCCCGTGGCCGAACTCGAAGGCGCCGACACCGGCGTGTTCGCGCTGGGCCTGCGCTCGCTGGCGCTGTGGCCGGCCATCGTGGCCGGGCTGCCGCAGCCGGTGCAGTTGCTGCAACGCGGCAGCCTGCTGCTGGCCCACCGGGGCGACGAAGGCGCCGCGCGCCGGGTGCTGGACCTGCTGCGCCAGAAGGCGCCACCCAGCCACGCGCCCGAGGCACTCGACCCCGCCCAATTGCAAACGCTGGAGCCCGCGCTGCACGGCCCGGCGCACGCCTGGCTGCTGCCGTGCGAAGGGCAGATCCACACGGTGCAGGCCATGCTGACGCTGGCCGCTGCCGGCAGCGCGCAGGGCGTCCGCTGGCACTGGGGCCAGCCGGTGGCGCGGGTAGCCCCGGGCGTGCTGCACACCGCCGGGGGCACGCAGCATTTCGACTGGGTGTTCGACGTGCGTGGCCTGGGCGCGCGCACACCCGGCGACCCTGTAACGGACAAGCTGCGCGGCGTCCGTGGCGAAATCTTCTGGCTGCACGCACCGGGCGTGGCGCTGCACCGCCCGCTGCGGTTGCTGCACCCGCGGCACCGGGTGTATCTGGTGCCACGGCCAGACGGGGTGGTGGTGGTCGGCGCGAGCGAGATCGAGAGCGAAGACCGCTCGCCGGTCTCGCTGCGCAGCACGGTGGAACTGCTGGCCGCCGCCCACAGCGTGCTGCCCGGGCTGGCCGAAGCCCGCGTGCTGCATTCCGAAACCAACCTGCGCCCCGCCCTGCCTGACAACCGGCCCTGCCTGCACACCGAACCGGGGCTGACGCGCATCAACGGCCTGTTCCGCCACGGCTGGCTGGTGGCGCCGGCGCTGGTGGAGCAGGCCCTTGCCGCTTTGCCCTTTTCGATGGAGGCCACCGCATGATGCCCATCACGCTCAATGGCGCGCCCCAGCCACTGCCGGCAGGCAGCTCGGTGGCCGACCTGCTGGCCCACCACGGCGTTGCGCCCGAAGCGGTGGCCACCGCCGTCAATGGCGTTTTCATCGCACGCGGCGCGCGCGCGCACACCGTGCTGCGCGAGGGCGACGCGGTGTTCACCTTCCAACCCATCACCGGGGGCTGACCCATGGTTTTCCGCATTGCCGATACCGACCTGAACAGCCGCTTCTTCCTTGGCACCGCCGGCTACCCCTCGCCCGCCGTGCTGCAGCAGGCGATTGCCGCTTCGGGCACCGAAGTCGTCACCGTGGGCCTGAAACGCCAGCTGGCGTTGCAGGCGCCAGGCACAGGCAGCGGCGACTTCTATGCCCTTGTCCGCGCCAGCGGCGCACGGCTGCTGCCCAACACCGCCGGCTGCCGCAGCGCGCGCGAGGCGGTGGCGCTGGCGCAGATGGCGCGCGAGCTGTTCGGCACGCACTGGATCAAGCTCGAGGTGGTGGGCGACGAGCACACGCTGCAGCCCGACCCGTTCGAGCTGCTGCAGGCGGCCACCGAGCTGGTGCGCGAGGGTTTTGAGGTGTTCCCCTACTGCACCGACGATCTGGTGAGCTGCCAGCGCCTGCTCGACGCCGGCTGCCGCATCCTGATGCCCTGGGGTGCGCCGATTGGTTCGGGCCAGGGCCTGCTCAACCCCTGGGCGCTGCGTACGCTGCGTGAGCGCCTGCCCGGGGTGCCGCTGGTGGTGGACGCCGGCATCGGCTCGCCGGCCGACGCGGTGCAGGCGATGGAGCTGGGCTTTGACGCGGTGCTTCTGAACTCGGCCGTGGCCCAGGCGCACGACCCGGTGGCCATGGCCCGGGCGTTCCAGCTCGGCATCGCGGCAGGCCGCATGGCGTTCGAGGCCGGCGTGATGGCCAAACAGGCGATGGCGGTGGCCACCACGCCCGTGAGCGGCCGGCCTTTCGTGCTGTGACGTGCGCCGAAATGCTCCTGAATGCATAGCACCATCGCCATGTTTCTTGACGGCCAACACCACTTTTGACCATGAAAACACCTGAAAACCTGCCTTTGGCGGTCTGCTGGAGCATCGCCGGCAGCGACAGCGGTGCCGGTGCCGGCCTGCAGGCCGACCTGCGCGCCTTCGATGCCCTGGGTGTGCACGGCTGCACCGCCGTGGCCGCCCTCACCGCGCAGAACTCGGTGGCGGTGCCGCGCATCGACGCGGTCGCAACCGACCTGCTCGGCGCCCAGCTGGCGGCACTGGCCGACGACCTGCCGCCAGCGGCCATCAAGACCGGGCTGCTTGGCAGCGCCGCCAACCTGCAGTGCGTGGCGCAGGCGGTCGACCGGCTGCGCCACGCCCGCCCCGGCATGGCGCTGGTGGTGGACCCGGTGCTGCGCGCCAGTACTGGCGCGGCTTTTGCCGACCCCGCGCTGCTGCAGGCCTACCGCGAACACCTGCTGCCACGCACCACGCTGCTGACACCCAACCGCGCCGAGGCCGCGGCCTTGCTGGGCTGGCCACCGCTCGCCACCAACGCCGATGTGGAAGCAGCGGCCGAAACCCTGCAGGCGCTGGGCTGCCAGGCCGTGGTCATCACCGGGGGCGATGCACGGGACGGGCTGGGCGCAGCCCACAGCCTGGACTACGCGTGCACGCCGCAGGCCAGCGGCTGGCTGGCGCTGCCACGGGTGGCGACACCACACCACCACGGCACCGGCTGTGTGTTTGCCAGCAGTGCCGCGGCGGCGATGGCGCGCGGCTTTGTGGCCATGGAGGCGGTGGTGCTGGCCAAGATGGCGACCACCGAGGCGCTGCGCCACGGCCGTCCCGCTGGCGCGGGTGCGGGCCCGGTGCGGCCCCAGCCCGGGTTTGCGCTGCGCAGCGACAACCTGCCGCGCTTTGGCCTGCCCGGCCAGGAACCCGACAGCCTGCTGGCCCCGCCGCCGGCCTTTGCGCCGCTGCGCCACCCGGCCATGGGCCTGTACGCGGTGGTGGACAGCGCGGCCTGGGTGGACCGGGTGCTGGCCGCCGGCGTGCGCACCGTGCAGCTGCGCATCAAAGACCTGGCCCACCCGCGGCTGCGCCAAGAAATCCAGCAGGCGGTGGCGGCCACCGCAGCCGCTGGCGCGCAACTGTTCGTCAACGACCACTGGCAGGCAGCCATCGCGCTGGCGGCCAATCGGCCCCATGTGGCGGTGCACCTGGGCCAGGACGACCTGGCCGCCGCCGGCCCCGAGGGCCTGGCCGCCATTGCCCGCGCCGGGCTGGGCCTGGGCGTGAGCACCCACGCATTCTGGGAGGTGGCCCGGGCCTGGGCGCTGCAGCCCAGCGCCATCGCCTGCGGGCCCATCCACCCCACACACAGCAAGGCCATGCCCTGGCTGCCGCAGGGCGCGGCCAACCTGGCGTTTTGGGCGGCGCTGCTGCCGCTGCCGGTGGTGGGCATCGCCGGCATGACGCCCACCCGCGCCCGCGAGGCGCTGGCAGTGGGCGCAGCCGGGGCGGCGGTGATCACCGCGGTGACCGAAGCGGCCGACCCCGAAGCGGCGATTGCCGCGCTGCAGCAGGCGGTGGCGGCCGGTCAGGCCGACTGGGGGAGCCTCCCCAGACCCGCGCCGCCGGGGCTGCCACAATCCACGCTCCGCCTGCCCTAAAATCCGCCCCATGCTGCGAACCCTGCTCAAATCGAAGATCCACCGCGTCAAGGTCACCCAGTGCGAACTGCACTACGAAGGCTCGTGCGCCATCGACGAAGACCTGCTGGACGCCGCCGACATCTGCGAGAACGAGCAGGTGCACATCTGGAACATCGACAACGGCGAGCGCTTCGTCACCTACGCCATCAAGGGTGCGCGCGGCAGCGGCATGATTTCGGTCAATGGCTCGGCCGCACGCCGCGCCTCGGTGGGCGACCTGATCATCATTGCGGCCTTTGCCCAGGTGGCCGAGAACCAGGTGGCTGCGCACAAGCCCAAGCTGGTGTTCGTCGACGGCCAGAACCGCCAGAACGGCAGCCGCGACCACGTGCCTACGCAGCAGTCCTGACGAGCGTTGCCGGCAGCCAGCCGCGCAGGCTGTTGACGAAGGCCAGCGCGGCCACCCGCGGCAGGTCGTCCAGCATCACCACTTTCTCTTGCAGGCGCCCTGCCGCCAGGGCTTTGGCGCGTCCCACGCCCGGCAACAGCCCGCAGTGCAGCGGCGGCGTCACCCATTGGCCATCGAGCAGCAGCGCGATGTTGCCACGGGTGCATTCGGTGATCTCGCGTTTGTCGTTCCACAGCAGCGTGTCGAAGATGGTCGTATCGGTCGGTGCCACCGCGTCGTAGTGCGCGCGCCGGGTGGTCTTGAAGCGGGTGAATTCGCTGTCGGCCATCTCGAAAGCCTGTCCGGCAAGCTGCAGCCGCACCGGTTCCAGCGTGGCAGGCAAGGCATGGGCTTGTGCCTGCGCGCTGCCGTCGGGCTGCAGCAGCAGGCGTACGCGCCAATGGCCCGAAGGATGGCTATGTTGCACATCGTGCACGGCTTGCAGCGCAATGCCGTCGTTCCACGGGTAGCCGAAGTGCGCCGCCGCGCTGGCCATGCGCGCCAGGTGCAGTGGCGCATCGCGGCAAACGCCGTCCACCAGCGCCAGCGTTTCCAGCAGCGCATACGGCGCGCTGGCGCGCTCCAGAAAGGCGCGTTTGTGGCGCCACTCGCGCCACTCGGCATGGGACAACGCATCGGCGGTGATGCCGCTGCCAATGCCACACGCCACCTGGCCGCCCTGCAGCGTGACGGTGCGAATCGCCACGTTGAAGGTGGCGTCGCCACCCGGCCGCACCACCCCCACCGCGCCGCAGTAGACGCCGCGTGGGCCACCCTCCAGTGCGTGAATGAGTTGCATCGCCCGCACCTTGGGCGCACCGGTGACCGAGCCGCAGGGAAACAGCGCCGCGAACACATCGGCCAGCGTGGTGCCCGGCCGGGTGGTGGCGGTGACGTCCGACGTCATCTGCCAGACGCTGGGCAGCGCCTCCAGATGGAACAGGCGCGGCACCCGCACGCTGTGCGGCAGCGCCACCCGCGACACATCGTTGCGCAGCATGTCGACCACCATCACGTTCTCGGCGCGCTCCTTGGCAGAGGTCTGCAGGGCTTGGGCGCGGGCGGCGTCTTCTTGCGGCGTGCTGCCGCGCGGCGCCGTGCCTTTCATGGGACGGGTCAGCAGCCGGCTTTGGGTCCAATCGAAGAACAGCTCGGGCGAGACTGATAAAACCTGCTCGCTATCCGCGTCGATATAGGCCGCATAGCCGCCGGGCTGCGCGCGCTGCAGTGCGTGGAAAAGGGCCTGTGCGCTGCCGGATTCGAGCTTGCCTTCGAGTCGCGCGGTGTGGTTGACCTGGTAGACCTCGCCGGCAGCAATCGCAGCATGGATCTGCGCCAGCGCCGCATTGAAGGCGGCGCGGTCGGGTGGCTGCAGGCCAGCCAGCGTCGCCGCCGGCAACTGCTCTTGCGGCCACGGCAGCGGCGCGTCGTGCACGCCAAACCAGGCCAATGGCCCGTCGGCCGCATGCACCTGCAGCGCGGCGTCGAAGGCCGGCGCGGCTTCGTAGCGCACATAGCCCACGCACCAGCGGCCGGCTTGCGCATGTTGCTCTACCGCATCGAGCAGCGGCCTGACTTCGGCAACGCTGTGCGCGGCCAGCACACAGCGCGGTTTGCCGAACGCCGCACGCAGCGCGCCTGCGGCACCGTCTGGCGCCGCGAAATCAACCAGGGTTTCCAAAGTTCAGGCAGCGCCGATGTTCGGCACGAGGGCGCCGACCGGCTGGCCTGCTTTTTGCGCGGCGGTGAAGGCCAGCATCCGGTCAATCGGCAAGCGCGCACGCACGCCCAGCTTGGGGTCGATATGCACCTCATTGGTCCCGTTCTCCAGCACATGGGCCAGCCCCGCGAGGCCGTTCATCGCCATCCAGGGGCAGTGTGCGCAGCTCTTGCAGGTGGCGCTGTTGCCGGCGGTGGGCGCTTCAATGAAAGTCTTGCCGGGGTTCAAGGTGCGCAGCTTGTGCATCATGCCGTTGTCGGTGGCGACGATGAATTCGCTGGCATCGAAATCGTGGGCAGCTTTCAGGATGGCCGAGGTCGAGCCCACCGCGTCCGCCAGCGCAATCACGTCGGCCGGGCTTTCGGGATGCACCAGCACCTTGGCTTTCGGGTGCTCTTTTTTCAGCGCCTCCAGCTCGAAAGCCTTGAACTCGTCGTGCACGATGCAGGCGCCGTTCCAGAACACCATGTCGGCGCCGGTCTGGCGGCGGATGTAGTCGCCCAGATGCTTGTCGGGTGCCCACAGAATCTTGTGGCCGGCGTCCTTGAGTGCGCGCACGATGTCGAGCGCGCAGCTTGAGGTCACCAGCCAGTCGGAGCGGGCCTTGACCGCCGCGCTGGTGTTGGCGTAGACCACCACGGTGCGGTCGGGGTGGGCGTCGCAGAAAGCGCTGAATTCGTCGATGGGGCAACCGAGGTCGAGCGAACAGGTCGCGTCCAGATCGGGCATCAGCACGGTTTTTTCGGGCGACAGGATCTTGGCCGTTTCGCCCATGAAACGCACACCCGAGACCACCAGCGTTTGCGCCGCATGGTCGCGGCCAAAGCGTGCCATCTCCAGCGAATCGCTGACGATGC
>JAZKIY010000013.1:0-79672 GCA_040384665.1 Pseudomonadota bacterium | reverse complement strand
CGATGGCGGCGAAGGTCTCGGTCAGGGTGCCGATCTGGTTGATCTTGATCAGGATGGAGTTGGCGATCTTCTTGTCGATGCCTTCTTTCAGGATCTTGGTGTTGGTGACGAACAGGTCGTCGCCCACCAGCTGCACCTTGTCGCCCAGGCGCTGGGTCAGGGTGTGCCAGCCATCCCAGTCGCCTTCGGCCATGCCGTCTTCGATGCTGATGATCGGGTAGGTGTCGACCCAGGTGGCGAGCATGTCGGTCCACTCTTCCGAGGTGAGCGAGAGGTTCTCGCCTTTCAGCTCGTACTTGCCATCCTTGTAGAACTCGCTGGCGGCGCAGTCCAGGCCCAGCGCAATTTGTTCACCGGCGGTGTAGCCAGCGGCGTCGATCGCGTCCATGATCATCTGCAGCGCGGCTTCGTGGCTGGTGACGTTCGGGGCAAAGCCACCTTCGTCGCCCACGGCCACGCTCATGCCGGCGTTGTGGATGATTTTCTTCAGTGCGTGGAACACTTCTGCACCCCAGCGCAGCGCTTCGCGGAAGCTTGGCGCGCCCACGGGGATGATCATCAGCTCTTGCAAATCGAGGTTGTTGTTGGCATGCGCGCCGCCGTTGATGACGTTCATCATCGGCACCGGCATTTGCATCGCCGCGCTGCCACCGAAGTAGCGGTACAGCGGCAGGCCAGACTCTTCGGCGGCCGCACGGGCCACGGCCATGGAGACGGCGAGCATCGCGTTGGCGCCGAGGCGGGACTTGTTGTCGGTGCCGTCCAGCTCGATCAGCGTGCGGTCCAGAAAAGCCTGTTCGCTGGCGTCGAGGCCGAGGATGGCTTCGGAGATTTCGGTGTTGATGTACTCGACGGCGCGCAGCACGCCTTTGCCGAGGTAGCGGGCTTTGTCGCCGTCGCGCAGTTCGATCGCTTCGCGCGAACCGGTCGAGGCGCCAGACGGCACCGAGGCGCGGCCCATGGTGCCGGACTCCAGCAGCACGTCGCATTCAACGGTGGGGTTGCCGCGCGAATCCAGAATCTCGCGTCCGACGATGTCAACAATTGCACTCATTGGTTCTTCTTCCTGTTGCTTGATTTGAAATTCGGGGGCCGGGCGCTCACACGCCTTCGACCGCGACCATGCGCAAGACGCCGGCGCCTTCGCGCAGGGTGCGCGCATGGGTGTAGGTTTCCGATTGGTAGAAAGCCCGTGCCTGCGCCATGCTGGCAAAACCCAGCAGCACCAGCCGGGGCGGTTGCCAATCACCTTCAAAGACCTCGATGGCACCACCGCGCACCAGGATTTCGGCGCCGAATTCCTGCATCGCCCGGCCAGACCATTCGCGGTACTTGGCCATCTGCTCGGCGTTGGTGGTGGTGACGTCGACGATCACATAGGCTTTAGGCAAAGTTGTTCTCCAGAAAGCCGTTTTTCTTGGTCACCGCATCCAGTGCCAGCAGGGTTTCCAGCAGCGCTTTCATGTGTTTGAGCGGCACCGCGTTGGGACCGTCGCTCAGGGCTTTTGACGGGTCAGGGTGGGTTTCCATGAACAGGCCTGCCACGCCAACCGCCACCGCCGCACGGGCCAGCACCGGCACCATCTCGCGCTGGCCGCCACTCGATGTGCCCTGGCCGCCAGGCAACTGCACGCTGTGGGTGGCGTCAAACACCACCGGCGCGGCGGTCTCGCGCATGATGGCCAGCGAGCGCATGTCGCTGACCAGGTTGTTGTAGCCAAAACTGGCGCCGCGTTCGCAGGCCATGAAGTTGTCTTCCAGCAGGCCCACTTCGCGTGCGGCGGCGCGGGCCTTGTCGATCACGTTCTTCATGTCGTGCGGCGCGAGGAACTGGCCCTTCTTGATGTTGACCGGTTTGCCCGACTGCGCCACCGCGCGGATGAAGTCGGTCTGGCGGCACAGGAAGGCGGGCGTCTGCAAAACGTCGACCACCTGGGCGGCCTCGCGGATGTCGTCTTCGGTGTGCACGTCGGTCAGCACCGGCAGGCCCAGTTCTTTTTTGACCTTGGCCAGAATTTCCAGCCCCTTGTCGCGGCCCGGGCCGCGGTAGGTGGTGCCGGACGAGCGGTTGGCCTTGTCGAAACTGCTTTTGAAGATGAAGGGAATGCCCAGGGCGCTGGTGATCTCTTTCAGCGTGCCGGCGGTGTCCATCTGCAGCTGTTCGGACTCGATCACGCAGGGGCCTGCGATCAGGAATAACGGCCGGTCCAGGCCAATTTCAAAACTGCACAGTTTCATGCGACGGCTTTCAGCGAGGAGGCCTGGGCCTGCCGCAGCAACGCCGCCTTCACGAAGGCGTTGAACAGCGGGTGCCCATCCCAGGGGGTGGACTTGAACTCGGGGTGGAATTGCACGCCAATGAACCAGGGGTGCGCGCTGCGTGGCAGCTCCACGATCTCGGTCAGCTGCTCACGCTGCGTCAGCGCCGAGATCACCAGACCGGCCTTGCGCAGCTGATCCAGGTAGTTGACATTGGCCTCAAACCGGTGGCGGTGGCGTTCGGTCACCACGTCGCCGTAAATTTCGTGGGCCAGCGTGCCCTTGGCCACGTCGGAGCTTTGCGCACCCAGGCGCATCGTGCCGCCGAGGTCGGAGCTTTCGTCGCGCGTCTTGATGGTGCCGTCGGCGTCTTTCCACTCGGTGATCAGCGCAATCACGGGGTGGGCGGTGGCCGGCTCGAATTCGGTGCTGTTGGCGTCTTTCAGACCGGCCACATGGCGTGCGAATTCGATGGTGGCGATTTGCATGCCGAGGCAGATGCCGAGGTAAGGCACCTTGTTCTCACGGGCGTAGCGGGCCGCGCAAATCTTGCCTTCAATGCCGCGCTTGCCAAAGCCACCGGGCACCAGCACCGCGTCGAATTTGGCCAGGCGCGACAGGCTGTCGGGCGTGATGGTCTCGGAGTCGATGTACTCGATGCGCACCTTGGCATGGTTCTTCATGCCGGCGTGGCGCAGCGCCTCGTTGAGCGACTTGTAGCTGTCGGACAGGTCAACGTACTTGCCGACCATGGCAATCGCCACCTCGTGTCGGGGGTGCTCGGTCTCGTAGACCAGGTCGTCCCAGCGCTTCAGGTTGGCGGGTGGGGTGTTCAGGCGCAGCTTGTCGCAGATCAGCCCGTCCAGGCCTTGCTCGTGCAGCATGCGCGGCACTTTGTAGATGGTGTCCACGTCCCACATGGAGATCACGCCCCATTCGGGCACGTTGGAGAACAGCGATATTTTCTGGCGCTCTTCGGCGGGAATCGGGCGGTCGGCGCGGCACAGCAGGGCGTCGGCCTGGATGCCGATCTCGCGCAGCTGTTTGGCGGTGTGCTGGGTCGGCTTGGTTTTCAGCTCGCCGGCGGCGGCAATCCACGGCACGTAACTCAGGTGCACAAAAGCACTGTTGTTGGGCCCAAGGCGCAGGCTCATCTGGCGCACCGCTTCCAGGAAGGGCAGCGACTCGATGTCGCCCACGGTGCCGCCAATTTCCACAATCGCCACGTCCACCGCGTCGGCGGTGCCAAAACCGGCGCCGCGTTTGACGAAATCCTGGATTTCGTTGGTCACATGCGGAATGACCTGTACGGTCTTGCCGAGGTAGTCGCCACGGCGCTCTTTTTCGAGCACGCTTTTGTAGATCTGGCCGGTGGTGAAGTTGTTGGCCTTGCGCATGCGCGTTTCGATGAAACGCTCGTAATGGCCGAGGTCGAGGTCGGTCTCGGCGCCGTCGTCGGTGACAAAAACCTCACCGTGCTGAAAGGGGGACATGGTGCCCGGATCCACGTTGAGGTAGGGATCGAGCTTGATTAAAGTGACTTTGAGGCCTCGCGATTCAAGGATCGCTGCAAGGGAGGCTGAGGCGATTCCCTTGCCCAGGGAAGACACCACACCGCCGGTGACGAAGACGAATTTGGTCATGTCAGGCTGAAGGGAATGATCCCGTGGAGGTGGTAAAGCAAGATTATAGTTGCGCGCCACCTTGGCCAAACGTTGGAAACGGGCGGGGCTTGCGTCGCAGATGTGTCTGCTACATTGCGCGCATGACTGACTTGGCTGGCAAACACATCGTCCTGGGCTTGAGTGGTGGCATTGCCTGTTACAAGGCGGCCGAGCTCTGCCGGGCGCTGGTGAAACAGGGCGCCACGGTGCAGGTGGTGATGACCGAGGCGGCCGAGCATTTCATCACCCCGGTGACGATGCAGGCGCTGTCCAACCGGCCGGTGTACGGCTCGCAGTGGGACGCGCGTGAACCCAACAACATGCCGCACATCAACCTGTCGCGCGAGGCGGATGCCATCGTCATTGCGCCCTGCAGCGCCGACTTCATGGCCAAGCTGCTGCACGGCCGGGCCGACGACCTGCTGAGCTTGATGTGCCTGGCGCGGCCTGTGGCCGAGGTGCCGCTGCTGGTGGCCCCGGCGATGAACCGCGAGATGTGGGCACACCCCGCCACCCAGCGCAACCTGGCGCAGCTGCAGGCCGACGGCGCCACGCTGCTGGGCGTGGGAACCGGCTACCAGGCCTGCGGCGAAACCGGCGACGGCCGCATGCTGGAGCCCGACCAGTTGCTCGAAGACATCGTGGCCTTTTTTCAGCCGAAGCTGCTGGCGGGTCGGCGCGTGCTGGTCACGGCAGGGCCGACCTACGAGGCCATCGATCCGGTGCGTGGCATCACCAACCGCTCCAGCGGCAAGATGGGTTTTGCGGTGGCACGCGCCGCCCGCGAGGCCGGTGCCGAGGTCACGCTGGTGGCGGGCCCGGTGCACCTGGCCACCCCGCGTGGCGTGACTCGGATCGACGTCGCTTCGGCCGAGCAGATGCTGCAGGCCGTGCTGCCGCAGGTGGCGCTGGCGGACGTGTTCGTGGCCACCGCGGCCGTGGCCGACTGGCGGCCTTCGTCACCGGCGCAGCACAAGATCAAGAAAGACGGTGTTTCGGCGCCGCCGGCCATCGCCTTTTCAGAAACCACCGACATCCTGGCCACGGTGGCCGCGAGCGAATCGGCCCAATCGGGCCGGCTCTACTGCGTGGGCTTCGCGGCCGAAAGCCAGGACCTGCTGAACAACGCCCAGGCCAAGCGGGTGCGCAAGGGTGTGCCGCTGCTGGTGGGCAACATCGGGCCCGCCACTTTCGGGCGCGACGACAACGCGTTGCTGTTGGTGGACGCCCACGGCACCCAGGCCTTGCCACTGGCAGACAAGCTCACGCTTGCTCGCCAATTGATAGCAGAGATTGCAGAACGGACTAGGGCTTGAGGCCAATTTGGCTTAAAAATGATGAAAATAGACGTCAAAATCCTCGACCAGCGCATCGCCAGCCAGCTGCCGGCCTATGCCACGCCGGGCAGTGCCGGGCTGGACTTGCGTGCCTGCCTCGACGCGCCGCTCACGCTGGGGGCCAACCAGTGGCAGCTGGTGCCCACCGGGCTGGCCATCTACCTGCAAGACCCGGGTTATGCGGCCATCATCCTGCCGCGCTCGGGCCTGGGCCACAAGCATGGCATCGTGCTGGGCAACCTGGTGGGCCTGATCGACAGCGACTACCAGGGCCAGTTGATGGTCAGCGCCTGGAACCGCAGCGACGTGCCGTTCACCATCGCACCTCTGGAACGCATCGCGCAGCTGGTCATCGTGCCGGTGGTGCAGGCGCAGTTCAACGTGGTGGCCGAGTTTCCGGCTTCCGTGCGCGGCGAGGGCGGTTACGGTTCCACCGGCAAGGCCTGAACGGCCTGTGCCCTCACTGGATCTCGTGCAACGCCATGCCGCCAAAGGCGGGCCAGGTGGTGAACTGCGCCTCCAGCTCGGGCAGCATCTCCAGCAGCTTGTGCGGCTGGCCGTGGAAGGTGGTTGCGCTGCCTGAGAGCAAGGTGCTCCCCACCTGCCGGAACGCTGGGCCGTGCGGGTTGGTGGCGGGCGCCGCGAGCAGCATCAGGTAGTCCTGCCCCGCGAGCTGCAGTTGCCAGAGTTCTCCGCTGGCCTGCGGCACGTAATGGCGCAGTGTTTCTGGCGCCACCGGCCCGGCTTCGAGCGCGATGCGAACGGGCTTGTTCTGGCGCATGCCCCAGTCGAGGAAAGGCTGGGCCAGCCGGGTGATCTCGTTCGCGCTGGTGCGGTAAGCCATCACCGTCAGGCCGCTCACACGCGGCGCCACCGCGTCCAGCAGTGCCGGCTTGTTGCCCCACCAGAACGGCACCACCATCTCCAGCGGCAAACCGCCCGCGCCCGCGTGCAGCGCCGCCACGAGGGCGGTGTAGTGGCGCTCCCAGGCCTCGGTGGCGAGGTCGTAACCGGGCAACAGGTAGGGCTCCACGTCGAACTGCACCCCCGCCAGGCGTGCGCCGGGGGGGGCGGTCTGGTTGTAGCGGGCGTAGGCGTTGGCGCGTGCGGCGGCGCTGGCGTGTTCGCCCGGCAACACCATGCGCGGGTCGCCGTCCACCGCCCACACCACCAGGCTGGCAGACCGGGCCCCTTGAACGAAACGCTGCAGCTCGGTGGGGGCCATCACCGCACCGCTGGCCAGCGGTATGGTGACAAACAGCGTTCGGATGTGGTGGCGCTGCGCGAGCGCCAGCACCGCCTGTGGCCGGTCGCGCCAGTCGGTGGCCTGCCAGACCCAGGTGGCGCGGGCGGGCACCGCCGCGTGGGCCGACGGCACCACCAGCCGCACACTGTGCAGCTGGAGTTGTGCGGCCCCGGCGGGGCAGGCCAGCGTCCAGTGCCGCCAGTCGGCACGGTGCCGTGCATCGCCGGGGAGTGGGTGGACCTGGGTGGTCAGCCGTTGCAGGCCGGTCGCCTTCACGGTGCCCAGCGGGGTGCCGGCCTCGCGGCTGGCGTCGCGCGCGTCCACGCTGTTCAGTTGAAACTGCCCTTGGCCGCTGGTGCGCAGTTGCAGCCCGCTGCGCTGTTGTGGCAGCGGTCGGTCGGACGACAACACCACGCCGGCCGGTTGGCGGCCCGCCGCACAGCGCAGCAACAGGCCCCGGTCGTTGGCCTGGACAGTGGCGCGTGCTTCGGCGCCAAAGGCGCGCGTCGCCAACAAGGGCAGCAGTTCGGTGGCCAATGGCAATGGCAATGGCGCGGGCACGGCCGCCGTGGTGGCTGCCACCACACGCGGCGTGACCTCGCTGATGCTGAACTGCCCATCCACCGACGGTCCGGAGAGCGACAGGCCCTGGGCCAGCGCCCGTGCCACCGGGGCTGCAATGGGGCGCAACGCCAGCACACGGTGGTTGCCGCTGGCCAGCGGCAGGGCGGCACAGCCGGCCGTTGCCGGGCCAGAGGGGGTGACCACCGCGCGCAGCGCAGCGCCGTTGGGTTGCACGATCTCGGCCTGCACGGCCCCGCTGGGCGCGAGCGTGGCAGGGCACACCTGCAGGTGTGCCTGTGCGTGGGCCACACCGCCCAGCCACAGCAGGCCAGCCACCGGCCAGGCGCCGCGCGCGGTGCTCATGGCGAGAACCGCAGCACCACCTCGCCCGACACGGCAGGCAACACCCACTGCCGGCCCACCCGCACCGGCCGGGCCGATGCGGGTTGCGCGTCCAGCAGTTGCCAGCGTTCGGGCACATCCAATGCCAGGCCGGCCAAGGCTTGGGGCGCCTGCAACCGCACCGCCTTGGCAGGCTGGCCGCCCACGGTGGCATCGGCCACGTCGAGCGTGGCCTGGTCGCGCGCCACCCACCAGCGGCCGAAACCGGCCAGCGTGCCGTACCAGGCGGTGGGCTTGAGCTGTTCGACCAGCCCCTGGGTGAAGGCGAGTTTGTGGTCCAGCACATTCGGGTGGGTCAGCACCACATAGAGACCGCCGTAGCGGCCGATCTGCTCGGCAATCGCCAGCGCTTGCGGCAGCCGTCCGCCCATTGGGGGCTCCAGCTCGTCTTCGACCGTGATCGGGAACTCGTACACCGCGGTTTCGCCATTTGGCCCCCGGCTGTGGTTCAGGCGAAAGGGCAGGTGGGTCAGCGCGTTGTTGGCGGTGACCGACGAGCTGAAGCGGTAGCCGCTGGCTTCGAGCGCCTGCGGCAGCGTGGCGGGGTTCTCCAAATGCCCGGGGCGGAAGCTCTCTACCTGCAGGCCGGGTACGTTGGCTTCCAGCAGGTAGCGGCTCACCCGCAGCTCGCCCAGCACGCTGGCGTTGCGGGTTTCGAACTGGCTTTTGACAAACGGCTCGTAGGCCGGGTAGCGCTCGTTGCCTGTGCCCAGTGGCAATTTGCTGAACACCTTGGAATGCGCAATCGAATGGCTGGCGACTTCCATGCCCATTGCATGCAACTGGCGTGTGCGCTCGGCGCCATTGGCGTTGAAGAACACGTCGTCGTTCCAGTCGCGCACGTACTTGGTCTGGATGAAGTAGGTGCCAGCGATGCCACGCGCACGCTGGTACTCGGCGTACTGGATGGCGTTGTTGATGGACTCAGTGAAGTCAATGTCGTGCGTCAGAAGCACCGAGAGCTGCTTGCCTTCCGGCACGGTGCCGAGCAGCACCGCGTTGCGGTTGTGTGCGACGTACCAATCGCGTAGCTGCAGGAACAGCGCGTCCATGCCGGGCTGGAAGCGGTTCACATACTGAGCGGCAATGCCTTCCTGCCGGTTGTTGTGGCCCAGCAGGGCAAAGGCGCCAATGTCCACGCCCAGCGCGTAGGTGCGGCCCTTGCCCACCGCTCGGGTGACTATTGCCGCGCTGCCGTCTTCGTAGCTGGCCAGCACCTGGCCGCTGGGCGCGCTGTAGCTGTAGGTGCCGGTGGGTTGCGCACTGCTGCCCAGCACCAGCGTGTGGCCACGGGTGCCAAAGTAGCGCGCTGGCAGCGGGCTGTCGGCGGGAAACTGCAGTTGCCGGCGGGTGTTGGACGGCACCGCGTCACCAAAACCAAACAGGCCATTGAGCCCCCCGCCCAGCACGTGGCTGCCAATCAGCGTGCCACCGTCGTTGGCATAGGCCGACAGCGCTGCCAGTGCTGGCTGGCTCAGCGCCTTGCCCGAAATGATCGGGTAGACCATGACCACCGGGTGGCGCAGCGCCTCCTGGTAATCCTCCGTCACGGTGAACGGCACGCCAAATGCTTTGAGGCCATGCACCAGACCCAGCCAACTGGAGTTGCGGTCTGTCAGCAGCACCGCCAAACGGCTCGGTTCGCCGCCGGCATAGGTGGCCGGTGCGGCGGGTATTTCTGGCAGCACCACGCTGTTGGCGGTGGGGCCAGACAAGCCGGTGAAACGGTAAACGCTGTCGTCCAGCAGGCGCCAGAGCCCGGCCAGCAACAAGGCGCTGGCCAGCACGATCAGCAAGGTTTTGACGGGGCGGGACATGGGCAACATTTTGAATGAAAAATGCCGCAAGCCCTTGTCGAACCTGCGGCATTTGCTAGCAAAAGCGGAGTAACCCGACCACGCTGCCGGGCCTGTGTGTCAGCGGAAGAATTCCTTGGCCTTCTCAAACCAGCCTTTTTCGTTCGGGCTGTGTTTCATGCCGCCTGACTTGAGCGCTTCGTCCAGGTCGCGCAGCAATTGGCGTTGCACCTCGTTGAGCTTGACCGGGGTTTCCACCGCGATGTGGCAGTACAAGTCGCCGGGGTAGCTGGAGCGCACGCCCTTGATGCCTTTGCCACGCAGGCGGAAAGTTTTGCCGTTTTGTGTGCCTTCGGGGATGTCGATGCTGGCTTTGCCACCCAGCGTGGGCACGTCAATCTCGCCGCCCAAGGCGGCGGTGGGCATGCCCACCGGTACGGTGCAGTGCAGGTCGTCGCCGTCGCGCTCGAAGATGTCGTGTTTCTTGAGGCGAATCTCGATGTACAGGTCGCCGGGTGGGCCGCCGTTGGTGCCGGGTTCGCCATTGCCGGCGCTGCGGATGCGCATGCCGTCGTCAATGCCGGCCGGAATTTTGACTTCCAGCGTCTTGTTGTTTTTGACTTTGCCCTGGCCATGGCAGGTGCCGCAGGGCTCAGGAATGATCTTGCCAGTGCCACGGCAGTGCGGGCAGGTCTGCTGCACACTGAAGAAGCCCTGGCGCATCTGCACCGTGCCGCTGCCCTGGCAAGTGCCGCAGGTCTTGGCGCTGGTGCCGGGTTTGGCGCCGGTGCCGTGGCAGGTGTTGCACTCGTCCCAGCTCGGGATGCGGATCTGGGCTTCTTTGCCCCGGGCCGCGTCGTCGAGGGTGATTTCCATCGCATAGCTGAGGTCGGAACCCCGGTAGACCTGGCGGCCACCGCGTTGCTGGCCGCCGCGCTGGCCGCCAAAAATGTCGCCAAAGATGTCGCCAAAGGCTTCCGAGAAGCCGCCAAAACCTTCGGCGCCGGGGCCACCGCCACCGCGCATGTTGGGGTCCACACCGGCGTGGCCGTACTGGTCGTAGGCGGCCCGTTTCTGGGCGTCCGACAACATCTCGTAGGCTTCCTTGGCTTCCTTGAATTTCTCCTCGGCCGCCTTGGACGCATCGCCCTGGTTGCGGTCGGGATGGTACTTCATCGCCAGCTTGCGGTACGCCTTTTTGATCTCGTCTTCGCCGGCGTTCTTGGGAACGCCCAGCGCTTCGTAGTAGTCTCGTTTGGCCATGGGAATCGGGTGTTGGGTCGTTGGATGCGGTCAGTCTGGAAGTGACGAAGCGGAATTCATGCCAGGACTTGTCTGGGCATGAATTCCGCCGGGTCGCGCCAAGGTCATTGGCAGGCAGACGGGCTGCTTGGGGCTGGCATCAACCTTTCTTCACTTCCTTGACTTCGGCGTCCACGATGTTGTCGTCATCGACCTTTTTCTCGGACTGGCCTGCGCTGGCATTGCCGGCGCCGGATGGGCCTGCTGCGGTGGCTTCGGCGGCTTGGTCCGCCTGGGCCTGCGCGTACATTTTTTCACCCAGCTTCTGGCTGGCGGTGAGCAGGGCGTTGGCCTTGGCCTCGATCTCGTCCTTGTTGTCACCCTTGAGCGCTTCGTCAACCTCTTTCAGCGCGGCTTCGATCTTTTCTTTGTCGCCGGCGTCGAGCTTGTCGCCGTGCTCGGCCAGGCTCTTTTTGACGCTGTGTGCGCTGGCTTCGGCGGCATTGCGGGCCTGCACCAGTTCAAGTTTGATCTTGTCGTCGGCCGCATTCAGCTCGGCGTCTTTCACCATCTGCTGAATCTCTGCTTCGCTCAGGCCCGAGCTGGCTTTGATGGTGACTTTGTTTTCCTTGCCCGTGCCTTTGTCTTTGGCGCCGACGTGCAGAATGCCGTTGGCGTCGATGTCGAACGACACTTCGATCTGTGGCGTGCCACGTGCGGCGGGTGGGATACCTTCTAGGTTGAACTCGCCCAGCATCTTGTTGCCGGCGGCAATCTCGCGCTCGCCCTGGAACACCTTGATGGTCACAGCCGGCTGATTGTCGTCGGCGGTGGAGAAGGTTTGTGCAAACTTGGTCGGGATGGTGGTGTTCTTGCCAATCATCTTGGTCATCACGCCGCCCATGGTTTCGATGCCCAGGCTCAGCGGGGTCACGTCGAGCAGCAGCACGTCCTTGCGGTCGCCGGCCAGCACCTGGCCCTGGATCGCGGCGCCCACGGCCACCGCTTCGTCAGGATTCACGTCCTTGCGCGGCTCCTTGCCGAACAGCTCCTTGACCTTCTCCTGCACCTTGGGCATGCGGGTCATGCCGCCGACCAGGATCACGTCATGGATGTCGGAGACGCTGACGCCAGCGTCCTTGATGGCTGTGCGGCAAGGCGCAATCGTGCGCTCGATGAGTTCGTCCACCAGGCTTTCCAGCTTGGCGCGGGTCATCTTGATGTTCAGGTGTTTCGGGCCTGAAGCATCTGCCGTGATGTAGGGCAGGTTGATGTCGGTTTGTGCGCTGTTGGACAGCTCGATCTTGGCTTTCTCGGCGGCTTCTTTCAGGCGCTGCAGGGCCAGCACGTCCTTGGACAAATCAACGCCTTGCTCTTTCTTGAACTCGGCAATGATGTGGTCGATGATGCGCTGGTCGAAGTCTTCGCCACCCAGGAAGGTGTCGCCGTTGGTCGAGAGCACCTCGAACTGCTTTTCGCCATCGACGTCGGCGATCTCGATGATGGAGACGTCGAAGGTGCCGCCGCCCAGGTCATACACCGCGATCTTGCGGTCGCCCTTTTCCTGCTTGTCCAGGCCAAAGGCCAGTGCGGCAGCGGTGGGTTCGTTGATGATGCGCTTGACTTCCAGGCCGGCAATGCGGCCAGCGTCTTTGGTGGCCTGGCGCTGGGCGTCGTTGAAGTAGGCTGGCACCGTGATGACGGCTTCGGTCACGGGTTCGCCAAGGTAGTCTTCGGCGGTTTTCTTCATCTTGCGCAGCACGTCGGCCGACACTTGCTGGGCCGAGATCTGCTTGCCGCGCACTTCCACCCAGGCGTCGCCGTTGTCGGCCGCGACGATCTTGTAGGGCATCAGGTCGATGTCCTTCTGCACTTCCTTCTCGGCGAACTTGCGGCCGATCAGGCGCTTGACCGCGTACAGGGTGTTGCGGGGATTGGTCACCGCCTGGCGTTTGGCCGACGCACCGACCAGCACTTCACCGTCTTCCTGGTAGGCAATGATCGACGGCGTGGTGCGCGCGCCCTCGGAGTTTTCGATCACGCGGGGCGTGTTGCCTTCCATGACGGACACGCAGCTGTTGGTGGTGCCGAGGTCAATACCGATGATTCTTCCCATGATTCACTCCTGATTTTTCTGTAAGGCCCGAACCGCTTGGCGACCGCCGCCAGCCTGTTCACAACCCTGTTGATTCAATGACTTAAACGTGTGGATAACTTGTGTGTTTTCAAGGTCCGTGACAGACCTCAGGCCGGGGCCGACACCGTGACCAGGGCCGGGCGCAGCACGCGCTCGGCGATCAGGTAGCCTTTTTGCAGCACGCTGACGATGGTGTTCGCGTCCTGCTGGGTGCCAGGCGGCACCGGCACGACGCTGATGGCCTGGTGCTGGTGTGGGTCGAACCTGGCGCCGGCAGCGGGGTCAATGGCCACCACCTTGTTGCGCTCCAGTGCCGATTTGAGTTGGCGCAGTGTGGCTTCTGCGCCTTCACGCAGCTGTTCGGGCGTCACGTCCTTGATCGCCAGGCCGGCTTCCAGACTGTCGAGCACCGGCAACAGGCTTTCGGAAAAACTTTCCAGTGCGAACTTGCGGGCTTTTGAGATTTCGTCGTCGGCACGGCGTCGGGCGTTGTCGGCCTCGGCGCGGGCGCGCAGGTACTGGTCGGCCAGGTCGGCGTTTTTGGCCTGCAGCGCGGCCAGATCGGCCTGCGCATTGGCCAGGGCGTCGGCTTGCAGCATGGCCTGGGCAATGTCTGGCGTGTCGTTGTCGGTCTGGCCGGCTTCGGGGGTGTTGGGAGATGGGTTGGTCATGGCTTGGAACATTAACGGTGTGCTCGCAGCCCCGCAGCTTGGGGCTGTGCACCGCCTTTCAAGGCGGTTTTTCGCCAAAAAACAGGATTTTTCGGGGGATTTCAGCCCGGAAACCACCGGGCCGGTGCACCGTGTGCCGTTTCAGGTGGCACTTGGTGCGGGGAGGGCGGCCTCAGTCGGCGGTGCCAAGCAGTTCGACGTCGAACTTCAGGGTGGCATTCGGCGGGATCACGCCGCCAGCGCCGCGGGCGCCATAACCCAACTCGGCTGGGATGATCAGGGTGCGCTTGCCACCGACCTTCATGCCTGCCACGCCTTCGTCCCAGCCCTGGATGACCATGCCGGCGCCAAGCGAGAACTCAAACGGGCCACGCTTGACGCTGGAGTCGAACATCCGGCCTTCGACGCCATCGGTGTAGAGCCAGCCGGTGTAGTGCACGGCCACGCTCTGGCCGGCGGTTGCCGTGTTGCCGGAGCCGACTTCGGTGTCTTCGTACTGCAGGCCGGAGGGGGTGGTGATCATGGCGTGTTCCAGGGAAAAGGTGGGAATGGGGCGGGGGCCTGCGTCTGGCATGCTGCCAAAGCAAGGTCCGCCGGGCAACCCTCAATTATGCCAGTGGCCCTGGTGGCCAGGCGTTCATTTGGCCGGGCGCTTGGCCTGACTGGCCACCCACTTGGTGGCAAAGGCCTGCACGTCGTTCAGGCGTTTCAGCAGGTCGGCACCGCTGGTGGTGACCACATAACCGTCGCTGCCGTGGTTGAGCAGACCGGCTTCGCGCAACTCCTTGATCCGGGTGTTCAGCGTGTTGGGTGTGATGCCACCAACGCTGTCTTGCAGCAGGCGGAAGGTTTGCGGATGACCGTCTTTCAGCGCCCACAGCACACGCAGTGCGTAGCGGGATTCCAGCAGGGCCAGCAACTGGCTGACGGCGGCGGTCTCTTTGGAACTCATCGGACTTCTCCTCTTCGGGTCAAAACGGGGGTGCTACACAAAATATAGCGTAATTTTTCATTCGCTACAAGTTTAATAGCTGTACCGTGATGATGTACGAGGGCTCCGGTGGTATGGATGTGTTATTTCTGCACCGACCGGGTGTTCGCCGTTGTGAGCCAGTGCAGCATTTGCTGTGCCACGCCGGGGTCGCTCAGCAGCTGCATGTGGTTGACGCCGGTGGCCAGGAACTGCCGTGCTGCAGGAAAATTCAACTGCATGGCCGGGTCGTCGTGCGCGCCCAGCGCACTGCGTACCGGGACCAGCCCATCGCCGACCAGCGCTGGGTGCCAGTGGTCCTGGCGCGCTGCAGGAAGCGCGCTGGCGGTGGTGGCCGCCAGCGCGAAACAGGCCACCCCCGCCGGCAGCGGCAAGGGCAGCCGGGTGTCGGCATGGGAGGGGCCAAAACGGTCTTGTTCGGCCCGGTCGGCGGCTTGCACATGGCCATGGCGCAGGTCGGTGATGCCCGCGCTGCGCATGTGGCCCAGCCTGGCAAAGGGCGCGGTCCAGCGGGTGCGGTCGAGCAGCAAGTCGACCCAATGGCCAGCCTGTTCAAGGGGTGCGCCATGGTGGGGGGTGCCCAGAAACACAATGTTGCGGAGCTGGATGCGCCAGGACATGCCAGCTTCTTCTGCAAGCCGGCAGGCGCTGCGCATGACCAAGCCACCCATGCTGTGGGCCACCACGGTGATGTCGGAGACCGGTTGTGGCCAGTGGGCCACCAGCTGCTGCAACAGGGTGGCGAGTGCGGCGCCGTTGTCCGACACATGCTGGCCGGTGTTGTAGCGCAGGTACAGCGGTGTGTAGCCCAGTGCCTGCGCAAGTTGTTGACCGTGGTCCTGGTCACCCGAT
This sequence comes from Pseudomonadota bacterium, assembly GCA_040384665.1. Taxonomy (GTDB): domain Bacteria; phylum Pseudomonadota; class Gammaproteobacteria; order Burkholderiales; family Burkholderiaceae_C; genus PCRC01. The sequence goes on along the minus strand of JAZKIY010000013.1, from coordinate 64,511 downwards.
GCCCATTGCAGGTCGTTCATGCACAAACCGTGGACCAGCAGCAGGATCTTGCCGTTCACCGCTGCCGGCGGCTGCAGCGGGTCAACCAACTCGCCGTTCTGGTACAGGCCCATGCGGGTGGCCAGTGGGTTGCTGTTCGCGGCGAGCTGGTCGCCCAGCACGCCGTTCAGTGCGGCCAGGGCCGCTTCGCGTTGCGGTGAAGAGCCCGTGCCGCCCTCGGGCACTGGCAGAAGCGACAGAACCGCCTGGCTGCCGGCACCGGCCACGCGGGCGATGCCGCGCACGCTGCGGTAGACGAAACCGGTCAACCCGCGCGTCTGGCCGGTGGCCGCGCCCTGGCCAACCGGCAGGCCCAGTGTGCGCAACACGTTGGCATGCACACCCTCGGCGATGTTCGCCACACCCACGGTGCCTTGGGCGGCCAGTTGGGCCAGGCCCTGCAGGTCAGACAGGCGCAGGTGCTGTGTTTTGGGTCGGGCGGCAGGACGGACAGGAGGCATGGCAAGGTGTGCCGGCGCACACGCGGGTGGAGATGGCGCCCATTGTGGCCAGCGCATGGCGCTGTGGTTAGGGTTGCCAGACTAACGTTGACGGGCGGACCCGGTGCGCATCATGGCGTGGTGGTGCCCTCAGCCTGCCAACCGCCGCCCAGCGCCACGATCAGAGAGACAGCCGCCACCTGCCGGTCAACCTGCACCTGCACCAGCGACCGCCGGGCGTTGAGCGCGGTGACCTGCGCGGTCACCACTTCGGTGAAGCCCACCTGGCCGGCGTTGTAGCGGTTCAGCACCTGTGTTTCCACCTGGTCCGCCGCGGCCGACGCCTGCTGGCGCAAGACCTGTTGCTGGGCCAGCACGCGCGTGGCGGCCAGTTGGTCTTCCACCGACTGGAAGGCACCGAGCACGGTTTGTCGGTAGCGTGCAACCGACTGCTCTTGCGCAGCGCGGGCACCGTCCACGCGGGCCTGGGTGGCGCCGGCATTGAACAGCGCCTGTGCGGCCGAGAGCCCCAGCGACCACGCGCTGCTGGACGCGCTGAACAGGTCGGCCACCCGGCTCGCGCCCAGGCCGTAGGCCGCACTGAGGTTGAGGCTGGGGTAGAACGCCGCCTGGGCAATGCCGATCTGCTCGTTGGCGGCGGCCACGCGGCGTTCGGCGGCGGCGATGTCTGGGCGGCGCTGGAGCAGTGTGGACGGCACACCGGCCGGTACCTCGGGCACGGTGGCCGACCATGGCTGGGCGATCAGCGTGAAATCTGCCGGTGTCTGGCCTACCAGCACCGCAATGGCGTGTTCCAGCTGCGCGCGCTGCTGCGAAAGTCCCAGCGCCTCGGCCTGTGCGTTGGCGAGCTGCGTCTGGGCTTGCAGCAAATCGGTTTTCGGGCTGATGCCGGCGGTGTAGCGGTTTTGCGTGATTTGCAGCACGCGCTGGTAACCGCTGAGTGTGTCGGCCAGCAGCTTCATTTGTGCATCGGTCTGGCGCAGCGACAGGTAGTTCGCCACCAGTTCGCCCTGCGCCGACAGGCGGGCCGAGGCGAGGTCGGCCGCGCTCGCCTGCGCACTGGCTTCGGCGCCCGAATTTGCCCGACCCAACCGCCCCCAGACGTCGGGTTCCCAGCTGCCACCAATGCCCAGTTGAAAGTTGTTGCCGCTGCGCGCGTTGCCGCCGTCGGCCGACTGGCCACTGCCTCCACCCGAGCGGGTGGCTCCGCCCGTCAGGTTCACGGCAGGGAACAGCGCGGCCCGCTGCTCGCGCACCAGCGCACGTGCCTGGGCGTAGGCGGCAGTGGCGGCCGCCACGTTCTGGTTGGACACCTCCACCTTGGGCGCCAATGTGTCGAGCACCGGGTCGCTGAACAGTGCCCACCAGGGGCCCCGGTCGATCGCGTCGGCGGGCACGGCCAGCACCCAGCCGTCGGCTTCCTTGAAGGCGGCGGGCACGGGTGTGGTGGGGCGCTCGTAGCTGGGCCCCACGGCGCAGGCGCCCAGTGTGGCGATCAGCACTGCCGAGGCAAGGGGTTTCAGTAAAGCGTGCATGGTCGTACCAGTGTCATGAGGCAGGAAGTGGGGCTGCCGGGAGGCCTTCGTCGGGCAGGTTTCTGCCCAGGTGGTGTTCGCTCGAACCGCGCCGTCGCAGTTTGTCCATCAGCACGTAGACCACCGGTGTGGTCAGAAGGGTGAGCAACTGGCTGGCAATCAAACCGCCAATGATGGCCACGCCGAGGGGTTGGCGCAACTCGTAACCTTCGCCAAAACCAATCGCCAGCGGCAGGGCGCCAAGTGCGGCAGCCAGCGTGGTCATCAGGATCGGGCGGAAGCGCAGCAGGCAGGCCTCGTGCACCGCCTCTGCCGCCGACAGGCCGCGCGAACGCTCGGCCTCAATGGCAAAGTCGATGATCAGGATGGCGTTCTTCTTGACGATGCCGATCAGCAGGAACACCCCGATCAACGCGATGATGGAGAAGTCCATCTTGAACAGCATCAACGCCAACACCGCGCCCACGCCGGCCGAGGGCAGGGTGGACAGCACGGTGATGGGGTGGATCAGGCTTTCGTACAGGATGCCCAGCACCAGGTAGATGACCACGATGGCGGCCAGGATCAGCAAAGGCTGTTGGTCTTGTGATTGCTGTGCACTGCGGGCGGCCCCCTCAAAGGTGCCGCGCACATTGCGTGGCATGGCAATGCTGGCTTGCGCGGCGAGCACCGCCGCCTGTGCATCGGCCAGGTTGCTGCCCTCGGCGATGTTGAACGAAATCGTGGTGGCCAGTTCGGCGTCCTGGTGGCTGATGGCGGTGGGGGAGGTGGCCTCTGAGACGCGGGTGAAAGCCGTCAAAGGCACCATGCGGGTGACCGCACTGCTGACCGCGCTGCCCGTGGCCGGGTCGCGGGAGCCGGGGTTGACCGCGACGCTGGCCGTGCTCGCTGCAGTGGTGCTGGCGTTGTTGGTGGCCTGGGTGGCGGCGGTGTTCAGCGCGGTGTCGCCGGTGCTGACGCTGCCGCGCGCCGGCACATAAACGTCGTTCAAAGCGAGCGGCCCTTGCCGGTACTGGGGTGCCACCTCCATCACCACGTGGTATTGGTTCAGCTCGCCATAGACGTTGGCCACCTGCCGCTGGCCAAAGCTGTTGTAGAGCGCGTTGTCCACATCGCGCGAGGTGAGGCCCAGGCGCGCCGCGTTGTCACGGTCAATCGTGACGTAGGTTTCAACGCCGTTTTCCTGCTGGTCGGTGTCCACGTCCACCAGCTCGGGCTGCAGTTTCATCGCATCGGCCAGTTTTTTGGCCCAGAGTTTGAGGTCGGCAATGCTGTCGCTCTTGAGTGCGTACTGGTAGGTGGCGTTGGATTCGCGCCCGCCGATGCGCAGGTCCTGCACCGGGTTCAGGAAGATGCTCACACCGGTGAGTTTGGCGAGTTGCGGCCGCAGCCGGGCGATCACCGCCTGGCCCCGTTCGCTGCGCTGTGCCAGGGGCTTCAAGCTGATGAACATGAAGCCGCCGCCCGCCCGCGCACCGCCGACAAAGCCGACCACCGTGTCCACCGCCGGGTCGCGCCGGATGATGTCCACTGCCTGGGACAGCTTGTCTTGCAGCGCCTGGAAGGAAATGCTCTGGTCGGCACGCAGGCCGGCACTGATCTGGCCGGTGTCCTGTTGCGGGAAGAAGCCTTTCGGGATGGTCTTGAACAGCACCCCGTTCAGCGCCACCACCGCCACCAGGCTCAACATGACCAGCCAGCGGTTGGCCATGGCCCAGTCCAGGCTGACCGCGTAGCCCCGTTGCAGCCCGTTGAAAGTGGCTTCCAGCCTGCGGGCCAGCCAGCCGGGGCGTGCGGGGCTGGTCTCCGGCTTCAGCAACCAGGCGCACATCATGGGCGTGGTGGTGAGGGAGATCACCAGCGAGATCATCACGGCGGCCGACAGTGTGACCGCGAACTCCCGGAACAGCCGCCCGACCTGGCCGCCCATGAACAGCAGGGGAATGAACACCGCCACCAGCGACAGGCTGATCGACAGCACCGTGAAGCCCACCTCGCGCGCGCCATGCAGTGCGGCGGTGAAGCGGTCCATGCCGGCTTCCATGTGGCGGCTGGTGTTCTCCAGCACCACGATGGCGTCGTCCACCACAAAGCCGGTGGCCACGGTGAGCGCCATCAGGCTCAGGTTGTTCAGGCTGAAGCCCAGCGCATACATCACCACAAAAGTGCCCAGCAGCGACACCACCGTGGCGACGGCGGGGATGACGGTGGCGCGCAGGCTGCGCAAGAACGCGCTCACCACCAGCACCACCAGCACGATCGACAGCCCGAGGGTGAACTCGACTTCGTGCAGGGCGGTGCGGATGGACAGCGTGCGGTCCGACGACACCTGCAACTTCACGTCCGACGGCAGTTGCGCCTGCAGTTCGGGCAGCAGGTTGCGGATGCCGTCCACCGTCTCGATCACGTTCGCACCCGGTTGCTTGCGGATGATGACCACCACCGCCCGCTCGCCGTTGAACAGGCCCAGTGTGCGGGTGTCCTCCACGCTGTCGATGACCTCGGCCACGTCGCCCAGCCGGACCGCCGCACCGTTGCGCCAGGCCACCACCAGGTCAACGTAGTCGGCCGCTTTCAGGCCTGCGCCTGCGGAGTTGGCGCTGGTGTAGATCTGCAGGCGGCGGCCTTCGACCTCGACCGCCCCCTTGGGCCGGTTCGCATTGGCGGCCTGGATCGCGGCGCGCACGTCTTCCATGCTCAAGCCGTAGCGGTTGAGCGCAAAAGGCAGCAGGCCGACCCGCACGGCGGGCAGTGAGCCACCGCCGAGCTCAACATCGCCCACGCCCGGCACCTGCGCCAGTTTTTGCTGGACCACATTGGACACTTCGTCGTACACCTGTCCGGGTGTGCGCACGTTGGAGGTGAGCGCCAGGATCATCACCGGCGAGTCCGCCGGGTTGGCTTTGCGGTAGGTGGGGTTGCTGCGCAGCGTGGCCGGCAGGTCCGCCCGGGAAGCGTTGATCGCGGCCTGGACCTCGCGCGCCGCCGAGTCGATCTTGCGGTTGAGGTCGAACTGCAGGTTGATGCGGGTGGAGCCGTTGCTGCTGCTCGACGTCATTTCATTGACGCCGGAAATCACGCCCAGGCGGCGTTCAAGTGGTGTGGCCACACTGGTGGCCATGGTCTCGGGGCTGGCGCCGGGCAGCCGGGCACTGACCGAAATGGTGGGAAAGTCCACCTGGGGCAAGGGCGACACCGGCAACACGCCGTAAGCCACCATGCCGGCCAGCGCAATGCCCAGCGTCAGCAACACCGTCCCGACTGGCCGTCGGACGAAGGGGCCTGAGAGGTTCACGTGGCGTGGTCTCCAGCGGTTCCGGCCGGGGTGGCGGCGGGTGCGGGCAGCCGGGGCGGGGCTTTTTTGCGCCAGCGTTGCCCCAGACGGTCAAATGCCAGGTAAATCACCGGCGTGGTGAACAGCGTCAGCACCTGGCTCACGATCAGGCCGCCAAAAATGCTCAGGCCCAGCGGGCGGCGCAATTCCGCGCCTTCGCCCCAGCCCAGCATCAGCGGCACGGCGGCAAACAACGCGGCCAGCGTGGTCATCAGGATCGGGCGCAGGCGCATCAGGGCGGCCTGGTGGATGGCTTCCTGGGGGCTTTTGCCTTCGGTCCGTTCGGCATCGATGGCAAAGTCGATCATCATGATTGCGTTCTTCTTGACGATGCCGATCAGCAGAATGATGCCGATGATGCCAATCACCCCCAGGTCCTGGCCACTCACCATCAGCGCCAGCAGCGCACCCACACCGGCCGAGGGCAGGGTGGAGAGGATGGTCATGGGGTGGATGTAGCTCTCGTACAGCACCCCGAGCACGATGTAGACACACACCACGGCCGCCAGGATCAACCACAGCTGGTTGGTGAGCGAGGCCTGGTAGGCGCCCGCAGCGCCGAGGAAGGTCATGGTCACGCTGGCGGGCATGTCGATCCGCACCGCAGCGGCACGGATCGCGTCCACCGCCTTGCCGAGCGACACACCCGGAGCGGCATCGAAACCCAGCGTGGTGGCAGGGTACTGGGCCACCCGCGTGATCTGCAGTGGTGCCGTTCGTTCGCTGATGGTGGCCACCGCCGACAGCGGTGTGGGCGTGCCCGAGCCGGTGCGCAAATGGAGCAGGCCGAGCGACTCCGGTGTGCTGAGCAGGTCGGGCCGCGCTTCGATGATGACGCGGTACTGGTTGGTCTCGGTGAAGATGGTGGAGACGATGCGCTGGCCGAAGGCGCTGTACAGCGCGTCGTCGATGTTGGCGGCCGAGAGCGACAGGCGGGCGGCGGAATCGCGGTCAATCTTCACATAGGCCGACACCCCCACTGCCCCGGCGTCGTTGACCACGCTGCGCACCGACGGTTCGTCCTGCAGCGCCTGCGCCAGCTTGCCGGCCCACTGCGCCACCACGGCGCTGCTCGCTCCTTCCAGTGACACCCGGTACGGCGTGGGGCCAGATTCGGCGTCGATGGTCAGGTCTTGTGCGGGCTGCAGGTTCAGCGTGACACCGGCCACGGCGCGCACCCGTTCGCGCAGCCGGTCCATGGTCTCGCCCGGGTCGCCGCGCGGGCTTTTGAGGTTGATCAGCACGCGGCCCGTGTTGAGCTGGGTGTTGTTGGCCCCGTCCACCCCAATGAAGCTGCTGAGCGAGGCCACGGCCGGGTCTTCGAGAATCGCCCGTGCCGCCGCCTGCTGCAACTCGCCCATGCGTTTGTAAGACACCGACGTGGCCGCGTCAATGCGGCCCAACAGCTGGCCAGTGTCCTGCACCGGGAACAGGCCCTTGGGGATGGCGATGTACAGCGCAGCGGTCAGGGCCAGTGTGAGCACCGCCACCACCAGGGTGATGGTCTGGTGGGCGAGCACCCAGGTGAGCGAGCGGTCGTAGTGTTGGATGGTTTTGTCAAAGAAGCGCTGGAAAGCGCGGCCAAAACGGCTGGCGGGTGTGGGGCCTTCGGCCTGCAGCCAGCGCGCGGCCATCATGGGCACCAGCGTCAGCGACACCACCGCCGAGATCAGAATGGTGATGGCCAGGGTGACGGCAAACTCGCGGAACAGGCGGCCCACCACGTCGCCCATGAACAGCAGCGGGATCAGCACCGCCACCAGCGACACGGTGAGCGAGATGATGGTGAAGCCGATTTCCTGTGCGCCCTTCAGGGCGGCCTGCATTGGCTCCAGGCCTTCTTCTATGTGCCGTGCGATGTTCTCGATCATCACGATGGCGTCGTCCACGACAAAACCTGTCGCAATCGTCAGGGCCATCAGCGAGAGATTGTTCAGGCTGTAGCCCAGCAGGTACATGGCACCAAATGTGCCAATCAGCGAAATCGGCACCGCGATGCTGGCAATGACGGTGGCCCGCAGGTTGTGCAGGAAGGCAAAGATCACCAGCACCACCAGCACCACCGCCAGCACCAGCTCCAGTTGCACGTGCTCGACCGAGGCGCGGATGCCGCTGGTCCGGTCGCTCAGCACATCGACTTTCAATGACGACGGCAGCGCCGCCTGCAGCTCAGGCAGACGCGCCTTGATCGCGTCCACGGTGGCAATCACGTTGGCGCCCGGCTGGCGCTGCACATCCACAATAATGGCCGGCTTCAGTTGCCCGCCAATGCCAGCCCAGGCCCCAAGCTGGGTGTTTTCGGCGCCATCGACCACCTTGGCCACGTTGGACAGCCGCACCGGCGCGCCGTTGCGGTAGGCAACGATGAGGTTGGCGTAGTCGGCCACGGTCAGCAGCTGGTCGTTCGCGTTGATGGTGTAGGCCCGGGTGGGGCCGTCAAAGCTGCCTTTGGCGCTGTTCGCATTGGCGGCGGCAATCGCGGTGCGCAGCGTGTCCAGGCCCAGGCCATACGACGCCAGCACCTGCGTGTCGGCCTGAATGCGCACGGCCGGCCGCTGCCCACCACTGAGCGACACCAGCCCGACACCTGTGACCTGGCTGATCTTCAGCGCCAACCGGGTGTTGACGAGGTTTTGCACCTCGGTCAGCGGCAATTCGTCGGAGGTGATGGCGAGTGTCAGGACCGGGGTGTCGGCCGGGTTGACCTTGGCATACACCGGGGGTGCGGGCAAATCGGCCGGCAGCAGCGAGCCACCGGCGTTGATGGCCGCCTGCACCTCCTGCTCGGCCACGTCCAGTGTCAGGCCGAGCGAAAACTGCAGGGTGATGATGGACACACCGGCCGCGCTGGTGGAGCTCATGCGTGCGAGCCCGGACATCTGCCCGAGTTGCCGTTCCAGCGGTGCGGTGACGTTCTGGCTCATCACCTCCGGGCTGGCACCGGGGTACAGCGTCTGCACCTGGATGGTGGGGTAGTCCACCTGCGGGAGGGCCGCCAGTGGCAACCACTTGAAGCCCACCAGCCCGGCGAGCACGATGGCCACCATCAGCAACGAGGTGGCCACCGGCCTCAGGATGAAGACGCGGGACGGGCTCATGCGGTGGCCGCTTTCACGGGGTCAGGCAAACGCAGGCCGTTCATGGCGCAGCGCCCAGACGCTCCCGGACCGTTTTCCAGCGTTCGAGCGCTGTCGGGTCTCCCCGGTCGAGGGCGTCGAGCAAGCGCTGCCGCCGCTCCAGTTGGACCGGGTCGTTCTTGACCGCATCGAGCATGCGCTGCCGCTGCTCAGGCGTGGGCAGGGGGGTGGCGGCGCTGTCTGACGCGACCGGCGTGCTGGCTGCGCGCGAGGCTGGCGGGGTGGCGGACGAGGCCCCTTCTTTGCGGGGGCTGACCCGGCCATCCGGGCTGGACGCCCCGCCGGCCGCGGCCGCCGCGCGGCCACCGCCTTCGCCGGGGAGCGTGACCTTGGCGCCGTCTTTCAGGCGGTCAGCGCCTTCGGTGACGACCCTTTCGCCCACCGCGAGGCCCGAGGCAATCGCGACCTTGTCGGCGGTGGTCAGGCCGCGTTTGACCGGGCGACTGGAAACCGTGCGGTCGGCGTTCACCACGTACACGTAGTCGCCGTTGCTGCCCAGGCGCAGCGCGGTGATGGGCACCACCACCGCGTCTTTCTCGGTGCGCACCTGCAGCCGCAGGTTGACAAACTGGCTCGGGAACAGCGAGAGGCTCTGGTTCGGGAAGCGGGCCTTGGCGCGCACCGTGCCGGTTTGCAAATCCACCTGGTTGTCCAGCGACACAAAGCTGCCGGTCTCCAGCGTGGTGATGCGGGCGCGGTCGAGTGCAAAAGCCGGCAGGGCCGCACCGCTGCGGGCCTGGGTTTGCAGTTCCGGAATCCGGTCTTGCGGCACGGCGAACTCCACGTCAATCGGGGACACCTGCGTGATCACAGCCAGGCCGTTCGCATCGCCGGCGCTGACCACGTTGCCGGCATCCACCACGCGCAGGCCCACCCGGCCACCAATCGGTGCCACCACGCGCGTGAAGCCGAGGTTGATGCGGGCCGTGCCTTCGGCCGCGCGGTCGGTGTTGATCGTGCCTTCCAGCTGCTTGACCAGCGCGGCCTGGGTGTCGACTTCCTGCCGTGCAATCGAGTCCTGCGAGAGCAGGGTCTGGTAGCGCTGCAGCGTCAGCCGGGCGTTGTCGAGTTGGGCTTCGTCGCGCTGGCGCTGGCCGCTGGCCTGGAGCAGTGCCATCTCGAAGGGGCGTGGGTCAATCGTGGCCAGCAGCTGGCCGGTCTTGACCATTTGCCCTTCCTTGAACAGCACTTCCTTGAGCACGCCGCTGACCTGCGCCTGGACCCGCACGGTGGCGGCCGGTGTCACGGTGCCCAGGGCCTCCAGAATGACCGGGATGTCGGTGCGCACCGCCGTGGCCACGCCCACCGTGACCGGTGGAATGCCGCGCCGGGCCGCCCCCGCAGCGCCGCCAGCGGCTTGCGGCTGGGCCACCAGGTACCAGGCCAGCCCTCCCAGGCCGGCCAGCACCAGCACGGCGATCACCGTGCCGATCACTTTGCCGCGGCGGCCCATGCGCGGGCGCGGGGTGGCGGGTGGCAGGGTGGTGGGTGGGTTGTGGGGGGCCATGACCGGTCCTTTTGTTATTCGTGGGTCAGCTCAGCCAGCGCCTGGGGCGATGTCCTGGCCAAAGTGGGGCGTTTGAGAATGGGTTTGATTTTGTCGCATCACGCCAGCGCTTGCATTGCTGGCATGTAAAGTCTGTTTTTAACGCATGGGGGCATGAAAAAAGCGCCTGTCCCGGAGGTCCGGGCGCAGGCGCTTTGCAGGGGCTGTGGCGCGTTACAGCGTGTCGATGAAACTGCGCAGCTTGTCGGAACGGCTGGGGTGCTTGAGTTTGCGCAGCGCCTTGGCCTCGATCTGGCGGATGCGCTCGCGGGTCACGTCAAACTGTTTGCCGACTTCTTCCAGCGTGTGGTCGGTGGACATCTCGATGCCGAAACGCATGCGCAGCACCTTGGCTTCGCGCGGCGTCAGGCCGTCGAGGATGTCTTTCACCACGTCGCGCAGGCCGGCCTGCATCGCGGCGTCGATCGGCGCGGTGTTGGCGCTGTCTTCGATGAAGTCGCCCAGGTGGCTGTCGTCGTCGTCGCCGATCGGGGTTTCCATCGAGATCGGCTCTTTCGCGATCTTCATGATCTTGCGGATTTTGTCTTCCGGGATCTCCATCTTCTCGGCCAGGATGGAGGCGTCCGGCTCGAAGCCGAACTCCTGCAGATGCTGGCGCGAGATGCGGTTCATCTTGTTGATGGTCTCGATCATGTGCACCGGAATCCGGATGGTGCGCGCCTGGTCGGCGATCGAGCGGGTGATGGCCTGGCGGATCCACCACGTGGCGTAGGTCGAGAACTTGTAGCCGCGGCGGTATTCGAACTTGTCCACCGCCTTCATCAGGCCGATGTTGCCTTCCTGGATCAAATCAAGGAACTGCAGGCCACGGTTGGTGTACTTCTTGGCAATCGAAATCACCAGGCGCAGGTTGGCCTCGATCATTTCCTTCTTGGCGTGGCGCGACGAGGCTTCGCCCTCGTTCATGCGTTTGTTGATGTCCTTCAGTTCGGACAACGGCACCACCACACGGGCCTGGATGTCGGCCAGCTTCTGTTGCAGTTCCTGGATCGGCGGGATGTTGCGCTCCATCACCACCGACCAGGGCTTGCCGGCCGCGGCCTGCTTCACGACCCATTTCTGGTTCAGCAGGTTGGCCGGGAACTCCTTGATGAAGGTGTCTTGTGGCATGCCGCACTTGTCGACGATGATGCGGCGCATCTCGCGCTCTTTCTTGCGCACGTCGTCCACCTGGCCGCGCAGCATGTCGCACAGCTTTTCGATGGTCTTGGCGGTGAAGCGGATGGTCATCAGCTCGTCGCTGAGCGCCTTTTGGGCCTTCATGTAGGCCGGCGTGCCATAGCCTTCCTTGTCGTAGACCTTGTGCACCTTCTCGAACAGCTCGCGCAGTTTTTCAAAGCGGCGCAGGGCCTCGTTCTTCAGCTCTTCGAGTTTCTTGGTCAGCGCTTTGGAGCCACCGTTGCCGTCGTCGTCGTCGGCTTCGTCGAACTCGTCAAAGTCTTCTTCGGCCACGTAGTCGTCGGCCTCGTTCGGGTTTGAGAAACCGTCCACGATGGTAGAGATGACGACCTTGTTGTCGCGGATGTCGTCGGCCAGGCGGAACACTTCGGCGATGGTGGCCGGGCTGGCGCTGATGGCTTCCATCATGCGCATCAGGCCGCCTTCGATGCGTTTGGCGATCTCGATTTCACCTTCGCGGGTCAGCAGTTCCACCGTGCCCATTTCGCGCATGTACATGCGCACCGGGTCGGTGGTGCGGCCGAACTCGCTGTCCACGGTCGAGAGCGCGGCTTCGGCTTCTTCTTCGGCTTCTTCTTCGCTGGCGGCGGTTGGGCCGGTGTTGTTCAGCAGCAGGGTTTCGGCATCGGGCGTTTGCTCGTACACCGCCACACCCATGTCGTTGAGCATCGAGATCACGACTTCCAGCGTCTCGGCGTCGACCAGCTTGTCGGGCAGGTGGTCAGAGATTTCGCCGTGCGTCAGGTAGCCACGGGTCTTGCCGAGCTTGATCAGGGTTTTCAGGCGCGAGCGGCGCTTGGCCATGTCTTCTTCGGACAGCACGGTCTCGTCGAGGCCGAATTCCTTCATCAGCGCGCGCTCTTTGGCCTTGCTGATCTTCATGCGCAGTGGCTTGACCTTTTCGGTCGTGGCCACCGGTTCACCGACCAGGTCGGCTTCGATGTCGCCCAGGTCGTCTTCCACGTCCGCGCTGGCGGTTTTGGGCTTGGGACCACGTTTGGCGCCGGCCGGCTTGCTGCCCGCAGCGTCGGCGGCCTTGGGCGGGCGGCCTGGCTTTTTCTTGGCCGTGTCGTCCACCGTGGCGCTGGCTTTTTTCAGTTCGGCAGCCGTCGGGGCGGCTTTGGCGGCGGGGTTCGCCGCAATTTTCTCGGTCACAGGCTTCGCTTTCGTTGAGGTCTTGTCGGCCGTGCCGGTTGTTTTTTTGACCGCGGGCACAGGCTTGGCCACCGTTTTCACGGCAGTTTTGGCCGCGGCTTTGGGTGTGGGCTTTGCAGGCGGGACGGACTTTTGAGCAGGCATGAAAAAAACCTTAACAAATGAGCAACCAAACGCAGAAAAGCGCCACGGCAATGCCGGCGCACAGGGGGAAAACAGGCAGGGCCTGATAGGCAAGATGTGGGGGCGAACATTTGGAGTGCAATCCTTGCGGGGAGGTGACCTGTTCCCGTGGTGTGAACCGAGGTGGGCGGTCGGGGCCGGAGGTGTTGCTGTCGCTCTTGCCGAGGCAAATCGGATTATACCGTTTTGCTGGCCTTCAGCTCTTCGTGCTTGGCCCTCACTTCGCGGAAGCGCGCGAGGGCTTCGGGGTCTGAATCGGCCAAAGCCGCCAGGCGCGCACTCTCCGCCCGCAGTGTTTCCAGCGCGATCTGGTGAAGCACATTTTTAAGTTCACCGGGGTCGTTTTCAATGTCGGACGGGGTTTCTGTGACTTTGCGAACCAGAAATTCGGCGTCGGGTACGCCTTGCAGCGTCGACTGCAAGGCGCCCCAGGTTTGCGGGCCATGTTCGTGGTTCTGGCCGTCGAGCCAGACGAACAGCGGGCCATGGGGTGCTGGCAGTTTGCACAACAACGCGTGTTCTTCGTTCGACAAACCTCCCCAGGCGCCGGGGTCGGTGAACAGCAGGCACAGGGCCCGGTCTTCGCGGCTGGGCGGGGCGCTGCGGCCGGGGGCGTGTCGGCGCGGTGGGGTTGAAAAAGGGGTCTGAAAGCCGCTCGAAAAACCACCTGATGGCTTGTTTTTGAACGTTTTAGCCCCTGAGCTTTGGTCAAACCTGTCGGTGTTGCTATTTTTTTCATAGCTACCCGGTGCCCGTCTCGCGGCCGGGCTGGGCTTGGCCAGGCCCCACAGGTCGGCCAGTTCGTGGTTGCCGAGTTGCACCAGGTCGGCCAGTTCGCCGAGCAGTTGGCGTTTGATCGCGCCGTCGGGCAGCAGGCTCCACATGGGCCGCGCGTTGCTGGCCATGTGGGCCCGGCCTTCGGCGGTGGTGAGGTCGCAGCCGTCGCGGGCGGCGTCGATCAAAAAGCGGCTCAGCGGCACGGCCTCGGTGATGCAGCCCTCGAAGGCCTCGGCGCCGAATTCGCGCACAAAGCTGTCGGGGTCGTGTTCGGCCGGCAGGAACAAGAATTTCACCGAGCGCACGTCGGTGGCGTAGGGCAGGGCGCCGTCCAGCGCCTTGCGGGCGGCGCGGCGGCCGGCGGCGTCGCCGTCGAAGCTGAAGACCACCTTGTCGGTGAAGCGGAACAGCTTTTGCACATGGTCGGGTGTGCAGGCGGTGCCCAGCGTGGCGACCGCGTTGGGGAAGCCGAGCTGGGCCAGGGCCACCACGTCCATGTAGCCTTCGGTGACCAGCACATAGCCCCGCTCTCGCAGCGCGGCGCGGGCTTCGAACAGGCCGTAGAGTTCGCGGCCCTTGCTGAAGACCGGGGTTTCGGGCGAGTTCAAGTACTTCGGCGTGCCATCGCCCAGCACCCGGCCGCCAAAACCGATGCACTCGCCCTTGACATTGCGGATCGGGAACATCACCCGGTCGCGGAAACGGTCGTAGCGTTTTTCCTCGCCGCTGTCTTCGTCCACGTTGACGATCACCAGGCCGCTTTCGGCCAGCAGCGGGTCGTCGTAGTTGGCGAACACGCTGGCCAGGCTGCGCCAGCCTTCGGGCGCGTAGCCGAGGCCAAACTGTTTGGCGATGTCGCCGGAGAGGCCGCGGCCCTTCAGGTAGTCCACCGCCTTGGGCGAGACACGCAGCTGCCGGCGGTAGGCCTCGCCGGCTTTCTCCAGCACGTCGGAGAGCGTGGCCTGTTTCTGGCGCTGCTCGGCGGCACGCTCGCGGTCTTGTGGGCTGCGTTCGTCGTCGGGCACCTGCATGCCGTACTGCTGGGCCAGGTCTTTCACCGCCTCCACAAAGCTCATGCCGGCGTGTTCCATCAGAAAACCGATGGCATTGCCGTTCTTGCCACAGCCAAAACAGTGGAAAAACTGCTTGCTCGGGCTGACCGAGAACGACGGCGATTTTTCGCCGTGGAAGGGGCACAGCCCCATGAAATTCGCGCCGCCTTTTTTGAGCGGCACGTAGCGGCCGACGATGTCCACCACGTCGGCGCGCGCGAGCAGCTCCTGGATGAACGACTGGGGGATGGCCATGGGCGCATTGTCGCAGTGGAACCAAGGCCCCGGGCGCCGGTCACAATGGCGCATGCAACGCCGCCATTTCCTTGCCGCTCCCGTGTCGCTGGCGACGGCCAGCCTGCTGCCGCTGGGCGCCCGCGCCGACGCCGTGCCCTGGCCCACAGGCTTGCCCGCGCCGGCGTTGCGGGCCAATGACCTGGCCGGGCGCAGCTGGGACCTGGCCGGTTTGCAGGGCCGCGCGGTGCTGGTGAATTTCTGGGCCACCTGGTGCCCGCCCTGCCTGGCCGAGTTGCCCAGCATGCAGGCCCTGGCCGAGCAGCATGGCCCTGACCGGCTGGTGGTGCTGTGCGTCAACGTGCGCGAATCGGCGGCCAAGGTGAGCCGGTTTGTGCAGACCAACGGGCTGCGCCTGCCGGTGCTGCTGGACACCGACGGCGCCATCACCAAAGCCTGGAACGTGAACGTGTTTCCCACCAGTGTGCTGGTGGCGGCCGACGGCCAGCCGAGCCGGCGCATCCGCGGCGAGCTGGACTGGACCGGCGCCGAAGCGCAGGCCTGGGTCAAGCCGCTGCTGCCGGCCAAGCCCGCGTCGGCCAACGCCGCCTGAGTCCCGGCGGGCGGGCCACAACACCCCGCGGCTGCGATAATCCGCAGCGCACCGGGCCTGTGGCCTGGCGTGGGCGACCTCGGGGCACCTTCACTTGCCGCGACACCTGCCTTCTACCCCCTACCCGGAGCTCTCTTCATGACCGCCGTTCGCCGCGCTTTTCTCAAAAATTCCGCCGCTGCCCTGCTGGGCGCCGCTTTCCCCGCCATCCACTTTGCGCAGACGCCGGCCGCCGCCGAGCGCCGCTTCACCCCCCAGCCCGGCAGCTGGCGCACCTTTGAGGTCACCACCCGGGTGGACATTGTCAAACCCCAGGGCGTGACCAAGGTCTGGTTGCCGGTGCCATCGGTCAACACCGACTACCAGCAGTCGCTGGAAAGCGCGTTCTCCAGCAACGGCCAGGCCCGCATGACCGACGACGACAAACAGGGCGTGAAGATGCTCTACGCCGAGTTCGCCGTGTCGGAAGCGCAGCCTTTTGTGGAAATCACCAGCCGGGTGTTGACGCAAAACCGCGCGGTGGACTGGTCGCGCAAGCAACCGGCCACGCTGGACGCCGCCGACCGCGCCTACTGGACCCAGGCCACCGCGCTGCTGCCGACCGACGGCATCGTGCGCGAGACCGCCCTGGCCGCCACCCAGGGCGCCCGCACCGACGTGGACAAGGCCCGCGCGCTGTACGACTGGGTGGTGAACAACACCTACCGCGAACCGAAGGTGCGCGGCTGCGGCGAAGGCGACATCAAGACCATGCTGGAGACGCGCAACCTGGGCGGCAAGTGCGCTGACCTGAACGCGCTTTACGTCGGCCTGTGCCGTTCCATCGGCATCCCGGCGCGCGACGTGTACGGCATCCGCCTGGTGCGTTCCGAGTTTGGTTACAAGGAGCTGAGCGGCAACCCCGCCAGCCTGAAGGGCGCGCAGCACTGCCGTGCCGAGGTGTTCCTGAAAGACCACGGCTGGGTGGCGATGGACCCGGCCGATGTGGCCAAGGTGATGCGCCTGGAAACGCCGGAGTGGATCAAGACCACCCAGCACCCGGTGGTGGCACCGGTGAACAGCGCGCTGTTCGGCGGCTGGGAAGGCAACTGGCTGGGCTGGAACACCGCGCACGACGTGGCACTGCCCCACACCACCGGCCCCAAGCTCGGCTTCTTCATGTACCCCACGGCCGAAAACGCCGAAGGCCGGTTCGACTCTTACGCGCCGGACGACTTCAAGTACCAGATCAGCGCGCGCGAAATCAAGGCCTGATCACGGCAAGGCCGCCAGCCGCCGGGTGCTCTCAAAGTAGCGCGGCTGGCCGGTCACCGGGTCGGTGAAGGCGAGTGAGCGCGCCAGCAGCTGCAGCGGGGCGCTGAAGTCGTCCACCGGGATGTCCTGCACGTCTGGGTAGAAACGGTCGCCCAGCAGCGGCAGGCCAAGCGCGTTCATGTGCACCCGCAGCTGGTGCTGTTTGCCGGTGACCGGCGTGAGCCGGTAGCGGCCCAACGCACCGTGGCGCGCCAGCAGTTCGACGTGGGTGGTGGCATTGGGCGCGCCCGGCACCTCGCGCTGGTAGAAAAAACGGTCGCCTTCTTCGATGCGGCTGTGGCGTGTGAGCGGCAGCGCCACGTCGCTGCGCCAGGCGGCGACCGCCTCGTAGCGCTTCTCCACCGTGTGCTGCATGAACACGCCATGGTAGGCACCGCGGGTGGCCGGCTGCACCGCGAACAGCACCAGCCCGGCGGTTTCGCGGTCCAGCCGGTGCATGGGCGCCAGCGTGTCCATGCCGAGCCGGCGCTTCAGCCGCACCAGCAGCGTCTCTTGCAGGTAGCGGCCACTGGGTGTGACCGGCAGAAAGTGCGGTTTGTCGGCCACCACGATGTGCTCGTCCTGGAACACCACGAACTCGTCAAACGGGATGCGCGGCTCCACGTCCAGCGCGCGGTAGTAGTAGACCCGCAGGTGCGGCTGGTAGGGCCGGCTGGCGGTGACGGCCACGCCGTGTTCGTCCACCACCTCGCCCTGCGCCATGCGCTGCTGCCACACGGCCGGGGCGATGGCCCCAAAGCGCTCGGTCAGGAAAGCGGCCACCGTGGGCCACAGCCCGGGGGGCAGGGCCACGCAGCTGGCACCCACGCCGTCGCGGGTGGGCAACGGTTGTGGTGGCTGCGGTGGCGTGTGCACGCTCAGCGGCGCAGGAACACCAGGTCCCACACGCCATGACCGAGTTTCAGGCCACGGTTTTCAAACTTGGTCAGCGGCCGGTAATGGGGCTTGGGGGCGTAGCCCTCGCCTTCATACGGGGCCACGCTGTTGGCCAGCAGTGGCTCGGCCGAGAGCACGGCCAGCATTTGCTGGGCATAGGGCTGCCAGTCGGTGGCGCAGTGCAGGTAGCCGCCGGGCTTGAGCCGCGTGGCCAGGCGCGCGACCAGCGGCGGCTGGATCAGGCGGCGCTTGTTGTGTTTTTTCTTGTGCCAGGGGTCGGGGAAAAACAGGTGGATGCCGTCGAGCTGGCCGGGCGTCAGCATGTGGTCCATCAGCTCGACCGCGTCGTGCGAGACGATGCGGATGTTGGTCAGCCCCTGTTCGCCAATGCGCTTGAGCAGCGCACCCACGCCGGGCTGGTGCACCTCGCAGCACAGAAAGTTGGTCTCCGGCATCAGCGCCGCGATGTGGGCCGTGGCCTCGCCCATGCCAAAGCCAATTTCCAGCACCGTCGGGGCGCTGCGGCCAAAGGCGGCGGCCAGGTCCAGCGGTTGGCTGGCGTAGGGCATCACATACAGCGGGCCCAGGTCTTCAAACGCCTTGGCCTGGCCGGTGGTGGTGCGGCCGGCGCGGCGGACAAAGCTCTTGATGGTTTTGGGGTGCGTCACGCCGGGCTTGATGCCGGTGGGCGCGGTGGCCGGTGGGGTGTTGACCGGCGGCAGGGAAGGGGTGTCGTTCACGGGGTTGGATTGTAGAGACCCCGCCAGGCGGCCACCCAGCGCTGCAGGGCATCGGCGTGGTCGGTGGCGCTCAGGGCGCGCTTGGGCCAATCGGCCGGGGGCAAACCCAGCGCCTGCGCGGCGGCGTCCAGCGTGCGGGCCACGGCCTGCGGCGTGGTGGTGTCCAGCGGCAGAGCACCGTTCTGTTTGGAGAGCTTGTGGCCGTCGATGCCGTTGACCAGCGGGGTGTGCAGATAGCCCGGTGTGGGCAGGCCGAGCGCGCGCTGCAGCAGGATTTGCCGGGGCGTGTTGTCGGCCAGGTCCGCCCCGCGCACCACCTGCGTGATGCCTTGTGCCGCGTCGTCCACCACCACCGCGAGCTGGTAGGCCCAGAGGCCGTCGGCCGCGCGGTGCAGCACGAAGTCGCCCACCTCGGCCGACACGTCTTGCGCCTGCGGGCCCAGCCGGCGGTCCACCCAGTGAACCGCCTGGTTTGCTATTGAAACAGGAGCTGAATCGCCAGGTTCGACTAAGGCTTGAGGCCGATTTGGCTTAAAAACTGTGGTCAGGAAGCGCCAGGAGCGTGCCGGGCGGCCCTGCAGGCCCCAACGGCAGGTGCCGGGGTAGACCAGTTCGCCATGGCGCGGGCGCGGCCGGCCGGCGGCCGCGAGGGCGTCTTCAATGTCTTTGCGTGAGCAGGCGCAGCGGTAGGCGTGCCCGCTGGCGGCCAGCTGGTCCAGCGCAGCTTGGTACAACGCCCCCCGAGCCGACTGGTAGACCGGTTCAGCGTCCGGCGCCAGGCCGCAGCTGGCGAGCTGGCGCAGGATGTGGCCGGCCGAGCCGGTGACGCAGCGCGGGGTGTCGATGTCTTCGATGCGCACCAGCCAGCGCCCGCCATGGGACCGCGCGTCCAGCCAGCTGGCCAGCGCCGCCACCAGCGAGCCGGCGTGCAGCGGGCCGGTGGGCGAGGGCGCGAAGCGGCCGGTGTAGGCAGACCCGCCCATGGGCCCTGTTCAGAGGGCTGCGAGGGCCAGTTCCAGGCCCGATACAAACGCGTTTTCCACCCGGTGGCCCAAACACCAGTCGCCGCACACGCCGATGCCCAGCTTGGCGTTCCACAGGTGCGACTCGCCCAGCGGCTGGGTGGTCTGCGCGTAGCGCCAGCGGTGCACCGCCGCGTGGGCCGGTTCGGCGCGGATGCCGGTGACTTCGGAGAAGGCCTTGATCAGTTTGGCCTGCACGCGCGGTGCGTCGTCTTCCAGGTGCTCGTGCGACCACGCGGCACTGGCCTGCACCGTCCAGCGCTCCACGCTGCCCCGGCCTGGCTTGGACGACTCGCGCGCCACCCAGGCGATGCGGTGGTGCGTGCTGCGGGCGGCGTTCCACTGCGGGCCAAGGTGCGATAGGTTGGGCTGCGAGGCCTGTGGGAAGGCCAGCATCAGCGTCCAGCAGGGGGCGACGCCGACCTTGGCGATGGCACTGGCCATGCGGGGCGCGGTGTCGGACGCGACGAGCAGGGCGTGCGCCTGCACGCTGGGGATGGCCAGCAGCACCGCGTCAAAGCCGGCTTCCACATGCTGGCCGGGTTCGGCGGAGGTGTCTTCGGTGCGCAGTTGCCAGCGCTTCGGGTTCATCGCGTCGCGCTCCATGGCGACCACACGGGTTTGCAAACGGACGTGGCCGGCACTGGCCAGGGGCTGTGCCCAGTGTTTCACCAGCCCGTTCATGCTGGGCACGGCCACCCAATGCGGCTCGCGGGCGGGCAGGCCGGCGGCGGCCACGCGGCCAAAAGCGTCGAGCACGCGCACGGTGGTGGCGCTCCAGGGCTTGCTCACCTTGGGGCTGGTGGCCAGCGCCTGGGCGAAGCGGTCGTCGCGCACGGTGAAGTACTGGGCGCCGTGGTCAAAGCTGCCAAACACCGTCTGGCGGGTGGCCATGCGGCCACCGAAGCCGGCGCTTTTCTCGAACACGGTGACCTGGTGGCCGGCCTGCAGCAAGGTGCGGGCGCAGGCGATGCCAGCCATGCCACCGCCAATGACGGCAAAGTGGCGCGGGGTGAACGTGGCAGGGGGGATGGAGGCTTTGGGCATGCGGTTGTCTTTGTTGGTCGTTGTTATGGTCGCTCAGGCGGACTCTACACGCACTCGCAGCCCACTTGCCAGACGCCGGCTAGAACGTCTGTTGCCGCTCCAGCAGCGCGGCGCGTGTGGCCGGTTTTTGCAGTTGGGCCAGCCACCAGCCCAGTGCGCGGCCGGGCTGGGTGCCGGGGGCTTGCCGCCAGGCGTAGCGCACGCGCGTCTGCCGGTCGGGCCGAGCCACCGCCTTGGCCACCAGCCGGCCACTGGCCACATAGGGCCGGACCATGAATTCGGGCAGGAAACCGCCGCCCAGGCCACGCAGCTGGGCTTCAAGCTTGGCCGTCATGCTGGGCACGGTGAACACGTCCTGCCCGCCCAGCAGGCCCACCGTCACGCCGCCGCCGCGCTGCACCGAGTCGGCCACCGCCACCGCGCGGTGCTGCTGCAGCACGGCGTCGGGAATCGGCTCGGCAGCGCCGGCCAGCGGGTGGTGGGGGGCCACCACGTAAACAAAGGCCACATTGCCCAGGGGTTCGCTGAGGATGGTGCTGCCGGTGTCGGGCGCGAGCACGCCGCCGATGGCGAGGTCGGCCTGGCCGGAGATGAGCGTCTCCAGCGTGCCCGACAGCGCTTCGCTGCGGATGCGCACGCGGGTCGGCGGGTTCAGCGCGAAGAAGGCCTCGCACAGCTCCAGCACCGTGTCGCGGGAAATGATGCTGTCCACCGCCACGGTGAGCTGCGGCTCCCAGCCGGTGGCCACCCGCTTGACGCGGTTGGCCACGGCGTCCATGTCGGCCAGCAGGCGCTGGCCTTCGCGCAGCAGTTCGGCGCCGGCTTCGGTCAGGCGGGCCTGGCGGGCGCTGCGGTCGAACAGCAGCACGTCAAGCGCGTCCTCGATCTGCCGCACCCGGTAGGTCAGCGCGCTGGGCACCATGCCGGCCTGGCGGGCGGCGGCGGCAAAACTGCCGCTGCTGGCAATCGCCTGGATCATGGTGAGCGCGTCGGGCGTCAGGGCGTCGCGGGGTGTGGGCATTGGCCGCTCAATTATTCAAATTATTTGAATGATGCCATCAAAACCGTTGCACTGCAAAAGGGGTTGGGCGGCCTAAAGTTCAGCCATCGGGAAGCCACATCGGCCCGCCCACCCAGACAAGGAGCCACCATGCTGACACTGCGCGCATCACAGGACCGGGGCTACGCCGACCACGGCTGGCTGAAGTCTTTCCACAGCTTCTCTTTCGCCGGTTACCACGACGCGGCCCACATGGGCTGGGGCAACCTGCGTGTGATCAACGAAGACCGCATTGCCCCGGGCACCGGTTTTGGCACCCACGGCCACCGCGACATGGAAATCATCAGCTACGTGCTGAGCGGCGCGCTGGCGCACAAGGACAGCCTGGGCAACGGCAGTGCCGGTGGCGCAGCGGGCGTCATCCCGCCGGGCGACGTGCAGCGCATGAGCGCTGGCAATGGCGTGCGGCACAGCGAGTTCAACCACGCCCAGGACCAGCCTGCGCACTTTCTGCAGATCTGGATCGAGCCCAACGTGACCGGCACTCCCGCCAGCTACGAGCAAAAGACCTTTGCCGAGGCCGACAAGCGCGGGCGCTTGCAGTTGGTGGCGGCGCCCGAAGGTGCCGACGGCGCGGTGACAGTCCATGCCGATGCGCGGCTGTACGCGGGCCTGTTCGACGGCACCGAGGCCACCACGCTGGCGCTGGACCCCGCCCGCAAGGCCTATGTGCACCTGGTGCGCGGCACGCTCAACGTCAATGGCCAGCGCCTGGCGGGCGGTGACGCGGCCTTGCTGTCCCACGAAGACCGGTTGACACTGGACGGCGGCAGCGATGCCGAAGTGCTGGTGTTTGACCTGGCCCCCTGATTTTTCCAACCCCTGCCAACCCTGTCACAACCGAGGAGATTCCCCATGTTCACCGCCCTGCAAAACCCCTTGTCCCTGGTCGGCCGCCTGCTGCTGGCCTTGCTGTTCCTGCCCGCCGGCATTGCCAAGATCGGCGGCTACGCCGGCACGGTGGGCTACATCGCCTCCAAAGGCCTGCCGCTGCCCGAGGTGGGCGCGCTGGTGGCCATCGTGGTGGAAGTGGGCGGTGGCCTGGCGCTGATCGCCGGCTTTGGCACCCGTTTCGCGGCGCTGGGCCTGGCGCTGTTCACGCTCGCAGCGAGCGTGGTGTTCCACAATTACTGGGCGCTGCCGGCCGACCAGCAAATGGTGCAGCAGCTGATGTTCTTCAAGAACATCGCGGTGGTGGGTGGCCTGCTGACGCTGGCCGCCTGGGGCGCCGGTGCCTGGAGCCTGGACGCCCGCCGCAGCCGCTGAGCTTTTTCCATCTTTCGTTCGTCACGTTTCCCATTCCTTCATTGACCCATTCAGGAGTTCACCATGGCCAAAGTTGTTGTTGTTTTTCATTCCGGTTACGGACACACCCTGCGCCTGGCGCAATCCGTGGCCGACGGCGCCGGCGCCACCTTGCTGGCGATTGACGCCGAAGGCAATTTGCCCGAAGGCGGCTGGGACACGCTCAACGCGGCCGACGCCATCGTCATGGGCAGCCCCACCTACATGGGCACGGTGAGCTGGCAGTTCAAAAAGTTTGCCGACGCCTCCAGCAAGCCCTGGTTCACCCAGGCCTGGAAAGACAAGCTGTTTGCCGGTTTCACCAACAGTGCCACCATGAACGGCGACAAGCTGTCCACGCTGCACTACCTGTTCACGCTGGCCATGCAGCACAGCGGCATCTGGGTTGGCACCGGCCAGATGCCCAGCAACAAAAAAGACGCCAAGCGCAACGACATCAACTACGTCGGTTCGTTCTCGGGCGCAATGGCGCAGTCGCCCTCCGACGCGTCGCCCGCCGAGATGCCACAGGGCGACCTGGACACCGCGCGCCTGTTTGGCGAACGCGTGGCCACCATCGCCAAACAGCTGCGCGGTTGAGCCGGGCCATGAGCCTGCAACACATCGCCGGCCACGCCAAAGACCTCGGTGGTGGCTTCATGGTGCGGCGCCTGCTGCCCGACGCCAAGCGTCGCGCGGTCGGCCCGTTCGTGTTCTTTGACCACTTCGGCCCGGTCACCGTCACCCCCGGCGCTGGCCACGATGTGCGGCCCCACCCGCACATTGGCCTGGCCACGGTGACCTATCTGTTTGAAGGGGCGATCCAGCACCGCGACAACCTGGGCTACAACCAGACCATCGCCCCCGGCGCCATCAACTGGATGACCGCCGGCCGCGGCATCGTCCACTCCGAACGGCGGCCTGACGAACTGCGCCAGACCACGTCGGTCAACCATGGCATCCAGCTTTGGGTGGCCTTGCCACAAGCCCACGAAGAGGACGAGCCGAGCTTTGTGCACACGCCCGCGTCGGCCATTCCCGAAGTGGCGACCGGCGGCGCGCAGGTGCGGGTGCTGGTGGGCAGCGCGTTTGGCCAGACCTCGCCGGTGCAGGCCTTTGCCAACACCGTGTACCTCGATGTGCAACTCGACGCCGGTGCGGTGCTGGAACTGCCCGCCCTGGCGGAAGAACTGGCGCTCTACACGGTGGACGCGGGTGTGGTGGTCAACGGCGAGGCCGTGCCCGACCACCGGCTGGTGGTGCTGTCACCCGGTGCGGCCAGCCGCATCGAGGCCACCAACGCTGCACGCCTGATGGTGCTGGGCGGCGACGCGCTCGACGCGCCGCGCTTCGTGTGGTGGAACTTTGTTTCCAGCCGCAAAGAGCGCATCGTGCAGGCCGCGCAGGACTGGGAAGCGCAGCGCATGGGGCAGATCGCGGGCGAGACGGAGTTCATCCCGCTGCCGAAACAACCCCTCCCGGCCTGATTTGGGCCGTTTTCAGGGTGCTGGAGGTCTTTTTTTGGCCTCCAGCACCAGATTTCAAGCCAAATCGGCCTTGAGCCCTAGTGAAACCTCGCGGTTAAGCTATTGAATTGGTAGCGTTGCAGGTTGGCTGCACGCCGTTCTGCTGTGGTCCGGCAGGCGCCGCCGGCACGTCCCTGGCCCGGCCAAAGCGCCTGCCTTTCCTACAATGGCCGGATGTTTGTTCACCTCCGCATCCACACCGAGTTCTCGGTGGTCGATGGCACCAACCGCATCGACGACATCGTCAAGGTGGCCGCCGCCGACCAGCAGCCCGCGCTGGCCATCACCGACCTGAACAACCTGTTCGGCACCATCAAGTTCTACAAAGCCGCGCGCGGCGTGGGCGTCAAGCCGCTGATCGGCGCCGAGATTTTCCTTGAAGGCCTGGGCAAGGAGCCCGGCCACCTGACCCGGGTGATGCTGCTGGTGCAAAACCACCAGGGCTACCTGAACCTCTCTGAACTGCTGGCACGCGGCTGGACGCAGAACCCGGTCAAGGCGCAGGGCGTCATCAAGCTCGCCTGGCTGAAAGAGCTGAATGCCGGGCTGCTGATGCTCTCCGGCGCGCAAGCCGGCCCGGTGGGCCAGGCGCTGCTGCAGGAAGACACCACCCGCGCCAGTGAACTGGCGCTGCAGCTGGCCGGCATCTTCCCGCACCGCTTCTACATTGAGCTGCAGCGGGCCGGCCGCAGCGACGACGAGCGCCATGTGGTGGCCGCCGTGCAACTCGCCGCGCGGCTCGGCCTGCCGGTGGTGGCCACCCACCCGGTGCAGTTCACCGAGCCCGACGACTACGAGGCGCACGAGGCGCGGGTGTGCATTTCCGAGGGTGAAATCCTCGGCAACCAGCGCCGGGTGCGCAGGTTCACCCGCGACCAGTACTTCAAGTCCTCGGCCGAGATGCTGGCCTTGTTTGCCGACGTGCCCTCGGCGCTGGCCAACACGGTGGAAATTGCCCGGCGCTGCAACCTGACGCTGGTGCTCGGCAAGGCCATGCTGCCGGAGTTCCCGACGCCCGAGGTCAACGGCGAGAAGATGACCCCGGAGGCCTATTTCCGCTACGCCTCCCAGCAGGGGCTGGACGAGCGGCTGCAACACCTCTACCCCGACGCGGCGCGGCGGGAAACAGAACGTCCCCGCTACCAGGAGCGGCTGGCGTTTGAGATCAACACCATCCTGAAGATGGGGTTCCCGGGCTACTTTTTGATCGTGGGTGACTTCATCAACTGGGCCAAGGCCAACGGCTGCCCGGTCGGGCCAGGCCGGGGTTCTGGCGCCGGCTCGCTGGTGGCTTACGCGCTGAAAATCACCGACCTCGACCCGCTGCAGTACAACCTGCTGTTCGAGCGTTTCCTGAACCCGGACCGCGTGTCCATGCCCGACTTCGACATCGACTTCTGCCAGGGCAACCGCGACCGCGTGATCGACTACGTGAAGCAGAAGTACGGCAAGGAAGCGGTGAGCCAGATCGTCACCTTCGGCACCATGGCCGCGCGCGCCGCCATCCGCGATGTGGGCCGGGTGCTGGACATGAGCTACACCTTTTGCGACGGCATCAGCAAACTCATCCCCAACAAGCCCGGCCAGCACATCACCATCGACGGCGCGCTGAAGGTCGAGCCCCTCCTGGCCGACCGGCTGGAAAAAGAAGAGGACGTCAAGACCCTGCTGGCGCTGGCACAAAAGCTCGAAGGCCTGACCCGCAACGTTGGCATGCACGCCGGTGGCGTGCTGATCGCCCCCAGCAAGCTGACCGACTTTTGCCCGCTCTACCAGCAGCCCGGCAGCGACTCGGCGGTGAGCCAGTTCGACAAAGACGACGTGGAGGCCATTGGCCTGGTGAAGTTCGACTTCCTGGGTCTGGCCACGCTGACGATTCTGGAGATAGCGAAAGACTTCATCCGCGCCCGCCACAAAGGCCAGGAAAACTTCGCGTTCGAGAACCTGTCACTGACCGACCCGCACACCTACAAGCTGTTCGCCGACGGCAAGACCGAGGCGGTGTTCCAGTTTGAAAGCCGGGGCATGCAGGGCATGTTGCGCGACGCCAAACCCACGCGTCTGGAAGACCTGATCGCGATGAACGCGCTCTACCGGCCAGGCCCAATGGACCTGATCCCAAGCTACATCGCGCGCAAACACGGCCGCGAGCCGGTGGAGTACCCGGACCCGCGCGTCGAGGCGATCCTGAGCGAGACCTACGGCATCATGGTCTACCAGGAGCAGGTGATGCAGATGGCGCAGATTCTGGGCGGCTATTCGCTTGGCGGCGCCGATTTGCTGCGCCGTGCGATGGGCAAAAAGAAGAAAGAGGAGATGGACGCGCAGCGTGCCGTCTTCCGCGCCGGCGCCGAGAAAAACGGCCTGAGCGAGGCCAAGGCCGACGAGGTCTTTGACCTGATGGAGAAGTTCGCCGGCTACGGCTTCAACAAGTCGCACTCGGCCGCCTACGCCTTGCTGGCCTACCACACCGGCTGGCTCAAGGTGCACTACACCGCCGAGTTCTTCTGCGCCAACATGACGGTGGAAATGGACGACACCGACAAGCTCAAGGTGCTGTTCGAAGACGCCATCAAGATGGGCATGGCCTTCGAACCGCCGGATGTGAACCGGGGTGTCTACCGCTTCGAACCGGTCACCGACAAGGTGATCCGCTACGGCCTGGGCGCTGTCAAAGGCACCGGCCAGCAGGCGGTGGAGGCTATCGTGAAAGCACGCGAAGCCGGTGGCCCGTTCAGCAGCCTGTTCGACTTCTGCATGCGGGTGGACCGCGGCCGCATCAACAAACGCACCGTGGAAGCGCTCATCAAGGCCGGTGCCTTCGACGCGCTCCAACTCAACCGCGCCGCACTGCTCGCGTCGGTGGACCGGGCTTTTGATTTCGCCGCCGCCACCGAGGCCAACGCCAACCAGAGCGGCTTGTTTGACAGTGGCGACGCCCATGGCAGCAGCAGCCAGGAACCGGCGCTGGTGGAGGCCACGCCTTGGGGCGTGAAAGAGCGCCTCACCTACGAGAAAACAGCGGTTGGCTTTTACCTTTCCGGCCACTTGTTTGACGAGGTGGTGCACGAGGTGCGCCAGTTTGCCAAGCGGGCGATCGACGCGCTGGGCGACAGCCGCGAGCCGCAGCTGGTGGCCGGCATCGTCAGCGACTTCCGCGTCATCAACGGCCAGCGCGGCAAGCTTGCGCTGTTCAAGCTCGACGACAAGTCTGGCGTGATCGAAGCCACCGCCGACGAAGCGCTGTTCACCGCCCACCGCAACCTGCTGAAAGACGACGAGTTGGTGGTGGTGATGGGCAAGCTGCAACCCGACCGCTTCTCGGGCGGCTTCCGCCTCACGGTGAACCAGGTTTGGGACTTGCCCGCCGCACGTTGCCGCTTTGGCAAGTTCCTGCGCGTGGCGGTCAACGGCAAGGCGCCTGACATCCAGCGGCTGGTGCGCGACTTTCCGGCGCGGCGCGAGGTGTCAGACCAGGGCGAGCTGGTGCGCGGCCTGGCGGTGCGCCTCAGCGTGTCGCGCGCCGAGGCGAGCGCTGAAATCCAGCTCGGCGACGACGCCCGCTTTTTCCCGTCCGACGCGGCATTGGCCAGCTGGACGGCGCAGGCCGCCAGTGGTCAGGCGGTGATCGTCTACGAGTAAACATCCGCAGCACAAACAAAAACGCCGACACGAAGTCGGCGTTTTTCCTGGGGCAGCGTGCGTCAGCGGGTGAAGCGGATCACCAAACCGGGCGGCGAGGTGATCGCCACCGGCACTTGGCCGTCGCGGTCCTTCGGCATTTTGCCTGTCTTGTCAATGGCGCGCAGCACCGCCGCGTCCCAGGCGGGCACACCACTGGAGCGCACCAGGCGGCTGGAGGTCACCGTGCCGTCGGCAGCGGTGATCACCTGCACCTCGGCCACCGGGTCACCGCCATCGGCGGAGTACACGATGTTCGGGCGTACCGCCGCGTTCACCAACGCACCGTAGCCCGAAGACGGTCCGGTCGACTGTGCGGCCGTGCCCACCGAGGTGGGGCCACCGCTGGCGTTGGCAATACCGGAGATGCGTGCGAGTGCGTTGGCACGCTCGGCAGCCCGTGCAGCGGCCGCAATGGCCTCCTGTCGGGCGCGTTCCTTGGCTTCGGCTTCCACGCGCTGGCGTTCTTTCTCCAGCGCTTCCAGCCGCTTCTTCTCTTCGCGCTCCAGCCGTTCCTGTTCTTTCTTTTCCTGCTCGATGCGTTTCTTCTCGGCCAGTTCGGCTTTTTTCAGCTCTTCCTGTTCCTTCTTTTCCTGCTCGCGCTCGAGTTTCTCCAGCCGCTTCTTCTCTTTTTCAATCGCGATCTGCGGGTCTGGGGCCACGGGTTCGGGCTTGCGCGCTTCCGGTACCTTGACCGGCGGCGTGGGCTTCACCGGTTCCGGTGGTTTGGGCGGTGGTGGGGGAGGCGGTGGCGGGGCCACTTCCTGCAGCTTGGGGGCTGCCTGCTGGATGACGGTAGACCACAGCTCGGCCTCCACCACATTGGGCTCGGGCGCGCGTTTCCAGTTGACACCCCAGGTCAGGGCGGCGAGCAGGAAGGCGTGCGCGACCAGCGCCAGAACATAGGAACGGGTGGTTCGGTGTTCTGGCGGCGGATAAAAGTCGAGGCGCTCGGCTACGGCAGACATACGGGGGTCAGTTGTTCAACTTCACCGACAGACCAACGCGCTGGATGCCCGCCTTCTGCAGCGTGTCCATCACCTTCACCACCGACTCGTATTTCACGGTGCGGTCGGCGCTGATGACCACCGGCGTGGCCGGATTGCCACCCTGCGCATTGCGCACCGAGGCGGCCACGTCCTTGCTGTCGAGTGGTGTGGAGGAGTTCTTGATCTTCATCTCCAGTGATTCGTCCTTGTTGATCAGGATCTGGATCACGGTGTCAGGCTGCTTGTTGGCCTTGCCCACGCTGGGCAGGTCAATCAGGCTGGGGGTGATGAGCGGGGCAGTGACCATGAAAATGATCAACAGCACCAACATCACGTCGATGAAAGGCACCATGTTGATTTCAGACACGGCGCGTCTTCCACGACCTCGGGATGCAACGGCGGGCATGGCGGTCTCCTGACTCGGGGCTTAGTGACCGGCAGGCGATTGCGCGCCCAGGTTGCGGTGCAAGATGTTGGAAAACTCTTCCATGAAGGTTTCCAGGTTGATCGCCACGCGGTCCACCTGGTGCGAAAAACGGTTGTAGGCCACCACCGCCGGAATGGCAGCGAACAGGCCAATGGCAGTGGCCACCAGCGCTTCGGCAATGCCGGGGGCTACCGCCGACAGTGTCACCGACTCCAGCGCGGCCAGGCCGGTGAAGGCGTGCATGATGCCCCAGACGGTGCCGAACAGGCCGACGTAAGGCGACACCGAGCCGACGGTGGCGAGGAAGGACAGGCTGGTTTCGGCCGTGTCCAGTTCACGCTGGTAGCTGGCGCGCATGGCGCGGCGGGCGCCTTCGAGCAGCGCGGTGCCGTCGGCAATGCGGCGCTCACGCAGTTTTTGGTACTCGCGCATGCCGCTGGCAAAAATGCGTTCCATCGGGCCCGATTTTTTTTCTGTCTGCGCCGCGGCGGCGAACAGGTCGTTCAGGCTGGTGCCGGACCAGAAGCTGCGTTCGAAGTCGGCGTTGTGCGCCTGGATGCGCTTGAGGCTGACGATTTTGGCAAAAATAGCCGCCCAGCTCGCCACCGAGACAACGGCCAACAGCAACATCACCGCCTGAACCACCCAACTGGCATTGAGGATCAGGTTGACGATCGACATGTCTTGATTCATTTCAACGCTTTCAAAATAATTTCCGGTATTCTCGCAGGCTTCATGAGGGCGGCATCCACCCAGCCGATGCGGATGCTGCCTTCGCACAACACCAACTGCGTATTTTTTTCTGACACCGCCAGCGCCTGCTGTTCCACCCAGAGGGACGAACGGCCACTTTGTGCAAAATTCACGGTAACCAGCAGCGCATCGTCCAGACGCGCGGGCCGATGGTACTTCACCCGGGTTTCGCTGACCACGAACATCCCACCCGTGGTTTCCTTCAGCACCCGCTGTTCCAGCCCGCGGCTGCGCAGCCATTCGGTGCGTGCGCGTTCAAAAAACTTCAGGTAATTGGCGTAAAACACGATGCCGCCGGCATCGGTGTCTTCCCAGTACACGCGGACGGGGAACTGGAAAGTCACCGCGTGGCCCCTGGGGAAGGCAGCGATTGCAGGCGCGCCATGGCCTGCTGCAGCGGGTCCATGCCGCTGGCGGTGGAAAAGCGCACAAAGTCTGCGGTCGCTGCCTGGCCGAAATCGCGCCCGGGGGCCACGGCCACCTGGGCGGTGTCCATCAGGTGGAAGGCGAAGTCCCAGCTGTCGCGCAGGCCCAGCCGCTCGCACAGGCGGCGGCAGTCGGCCCAGACATAGAAGGCGCCATCGGGCGCCACCGGAATGTCAAACCCGGCCTGTTGCAGTGCGGGCAGGACCATGTCCCGGCGCTGCCGGAAAACCGCGCGCCGGCGCTCGTATTCGGCCAGGCTGTCGGCCTCAAAGCAGGCCAGTGCCGCATGCTGCGCCACCGTGCTGGGGCAAATGAACAGGTTCTGTGCCAGCCGCTCCACCACGTCCACCAACGCGTCAGGCACCACCAGCCAGCCGAGCCGCCAGCCGGTCATGTTGAAGTACTTGCTGAAGCTGTTGATGCTGATGATTTGGTCGTCGATGGCCAATGCGGTTTTGCCAAAGGCCTCGTCGTGGCTCAGGCCGAGGTAAATCTCGTCAACCAGGGTGATGCCACCACGGGCACTGACAAAACGGTGGATCTGGCGCAACTCGTCGGGATGGATGGACGTGCCGGTGGGGTTGGAGGGCGACGCAAGCAACACGCCGCGTGTGGCGGGACCCCAGTTCGCCTCGACCTTGGCCGCGCTGAGCTGGAAACGCTCCGCCGCGGTGGTGGGCACCAGCACCGCCCGCCCGTCGGCCGCGCTGACGAAATGGCGGTTGCAGGGGTAGCTTGGGTCGGGCATCAGCACTTCGTCGCCGGCTTCGATGAGCGCGAGGCAGGCCAGTTGCAGCGCTGCCGACGCCCCGGCCGTGACCACAATGCGCCGTGCCGGTACCGCCACGCCAAAACGGCTGGCGTACCAGCCACCGATGCGCTCGCGCAGTGCGTCCAGCCCGGTGGCATGGGTGTACTGGGTGGCGCCGTCACGGATGGCACGTTCGGCAGCGGCCTGGACCAGCGGTGGGGCGGAGAAATCAGGCTCACCCATGTTCAGGTAGAGCATGGGCGGGGTGCCAGGGGCGGCCGCACGGGCCAGCGCCTGCGCCCGTTTGGCGACTTCCATCACATAGAACGGCTCGACGCGGCGAGCCCGTTCGGTGGTCCTCATTCCGCGTTGGGGGCAGGCTTGTGGCCACCGTCTGCCGCCACCTCGGAGGCCCGCAGGGTGGACGCGAGCTGGTTCAGCACGCCGTTGACGTACTTGTGGCCGTCGGTACCGCCAAAGGCCTTGGCCAACTCGATGCATTCGTTGATGACCACGCGCCAGGGCACGTCCAGGCAGTGTTTGAACTCGTAAGCGCCAATCCACAGGATGCTGTGCTCCACCGGTGAAATTTCGCCGAGCTTGCGGTCCAGCAGCGGGACCACCAGTGCATCCAGATCAATGGCTTGCGCAATGCAACCATGGAGCAGGGCGTCGTAGTGTGCCGAATCGGCTTTGTTGAAACCGGCCAGGTCGCGGGTGAATCGGTCAATCGCGTCGGCGTCGTTGCGGCCCACCAGGTACTGGTACAGCGCCTGCACAGCAAACTCACGCGAGCGGCTGCGCGCGGATTTGGAAGCCGCTTTGCGAACACCTGTGCTGGTTATGCCGGTGCGGGGCTGGCGCGGTGGCCGGGTGTCGGGTTTGGTCAAGGTCATGCGATCTCGGTGAGCAGGTTGGCCATTTCCACCGCCACACGGGCAGCGTCGCGGCCCTTGTCGGTTTGCCGGGCAATGGCTTGTTCCATGTTTTCGGTGGTCAGGATGGCGTTGGCAATCGGGATCTGGTAGTCCAGCCCAATGCGGGTGACACCGGCACCGGACTCGTTGGCGACCAGCTCAAAGTGGTAGGTTTCACCGCGCACGATACAGCCCAGCGCCACCAACGCGTCGTAGCGGTTCAACTCGGCCATGGCCTGCAGGGCCAGTGGCACTTCGAGCGCACCGGGCACGCGCACATGGTCGATGTGTTTGGGCGACACACCCAGTGCCACCAATTCGTCCAGGCAGGCTTTGGCCAACGCCTCGGTGATGCCTTCGTTGAAGCGTGCCTGCACGATGCCGATGTAGAGCTTTTTGCCATCGGTCAGGGTGGGAGTGCCTTTGTCTGCGCCAAACATGGAGGTCCTTGTTGCGGTCTGTGAAGGGGTGTTGCTCAGGCGGCCAGGTAGCCGGTGATTTCGAGCCCGTAACCGGCCATGCTGGGCATGCGGCGGGGAGTGCCCAGCAATGTCAGTTTGAAGGCACCGCACTCGCGCAAGATTTGCGCACCAACGCCATAGGTGCGCAGGTCCACCGGGCCGCGCTCGGGGGCCTGGCTGGCGCGGGCACGGCCTTCAAACTGAGCGATGAGTTGGCTGGCGCTTTCGCCGCAGTTCAACAGCACGACCACGCCTTGGCCAACACCAGCAATGTGTTTCAGGCTGGCGTCCAGGCTCCAGGAGTGCATGGGGCGGTTGATTTCGAGCGCGTCCAGCACCGACAGCGGCTCGTGCACCCGCGCCAGCACAGTGTCTTCAGGCTGCCAGGCACCTTTGACCAAGGCCAGGTGCACGCCGCCGCTGGTGGTGTCGGTGAAGGCATGGGCGTTGAACTCACCAAAGGCGGTCTGAATGCTGCGGCTGCCAATTTTGGTGACCAGGGACTCGTTGCGGCTGCGGTGCTGGATCAGGTCGGCGATGGTGCCAATCTTCAAGCCATGTTCGGCGGCGAACACCGCCAAATCGGGCAGGCGCGCCATGGTGCCGTCGTCTTTCATGATCTCGCAGATCACCGCGGCGGGGGAGCAGCCGGCCATTGCGGCGAGGTCACAACCGGCTTCGGTGTGGCCGGCACGCATCAGCACACCACCATCAACGGCCTGCAGGGGAAAGATGTGGCCGGGCTGGACCAGGTCGTTGACTTGGGCGTTTTTGGCCACCGCCGCCTGCACGGTGCGTGCCCGGTCGGCGGCAGAGATGCCGGTGGTCACGCCAACGGCTGCTTCAATCGACACGGTGAATGCGGTGCCATGACGTGTGCCGTTGCGCGACACCATTGGGGGCAATTGCAGGCGTTCGCAGCGTTCGCGCGTCAGGGTCAGGCAGATCAGTCCACGCCCAAAACGCGCCATGAAGTTCACAGCTTCGGGTGTCACATGGTCGGCCGCCAGTACCAGGTCGCCTTCGTTTTCACGGTCTTCTTCGTCCACCAGAATGACCATGCGGCCGGCCCGCATGTCGGCCACGATGTCTTCGACCGGGGAAATGTTGGCGTGGAAAGAGGCGGTGGCAGGGGCGGTCATGTCAAATCCTGAGAAGCGGTGTGCACACCGCTGAGCATGCGTTCAACGTAGCGGGCGATCAGGTCAATTTCGAGGTTGACCCGCGAGCCGGTGGCGAGGTGCTGCAGCGCGGTGTTCTGGACGGTGTGGGGAATCAGGTTGATGCTGATCTCGGTGTGGTCGGGGGTGTCGGTCACGCGGTTGACGGTCAGGCTGACGCCGTTGACCACCACAGAACCTTTGAATGCCAGGTATTTCGCCAGGGCTTTGGGTGCCTCGATGCGCAAATCCCAGCTTTCACCGACCTCGGCAAAATGGCTGACAAGTCCGACGCCGTCCACATGGCCTGACACGATGTGGCCACCCAGCCGGTCGTTCGCCCGCAGGGCTTTTTCGAGGTTGACGGTGTTGGACTCGGCCAATCCGGTGGTTTTGGCCAGTGATTCGGCAGAAATGTCGATCTGGAACTGGTTCTGCGGCAGGTCAATGGCCACCACCGTCATGCAGGCGCCGTTGAGGGCAATGCTGTCGCCCAGGCCCACGTCGTTCAGGTAACCGGTGGGCGTGGCAATGGCCAGCCGCTTGCCGTAGGTTAAAGAGCTTCCCAGGTCGTGCACGGCGACGATGCGCCCCACGCCGGTGATGATTCCGGTGAACATGCCGTATTTTCGCAGGGAAACGGCACGACTTCCGGGCGGTGGCTTAAAACTTGTCCCGCCCCGGGGGGCGGGCAACGATGCGCAGGTCCGGCCCGACCCGGTCCACCGAGGTGAACTCCAGCGCCATCGCCTCGGAAAGCGCGGTCAAGGGGCCAAACTGGGCCATGTCGCGCGCCTGACCCAGCAGCGAAGGCGCGAGGTAGACCAGAAACTCGTCCACCAGGCCAGCGCGGATCAGCGAACCGTTGAGTTTGTGCCCCGCCTCCACGTGCAACTCGTTCACCCCGCGCTGGGCCAGGTCGGTCAGCATCGCGGCCAGATCGACCTTGCCCTGGGCATCGGGCAGGCAGTGCAGCGTGGCACCGCGGGCGGCCAGTGCCACATGCCTGGGGCCCTCCGGCTGTGCGCTGTAGAGCCAGACCGCGCGGTCTGGCGTGAAAACA
Organism: Pseudomonadota bacterium; assembly: GCA_040384665.1. Classification (GTDB taxonomy): domain Bacteria; phylum Pseudomonadota; class Gammaproteobacteria; order Burkholderiales; family Burkholderiaceae_C; genus PCRC01. Next base: position 29,748 of record JAZKIY010000013.1, on the reverse strand, counting down.
CGGGCGTTCACAGGTGTTTCGACCCGGCTGTCCACCACCACCACCGTCGGCTGGCGTGTGACTGTGACGCCACGCACGTTGAGTTGCGGGTCGTCTTCCAGCACGGTGCCGATGCCCGTGAGCACCGCAGACGCGCGGGCGCGCCAGGCATGGCCGTCTTGCCGTGCGGCCTCGGAGGTGATCCATTGGCTGCTGCCGTTGTTCAGCGCGGTCTTGCCATCCAGCGACGCGGCAATTTTCATCCGCACCCAAGGCCGTCCGCGCGCCATGCGCGATAGAAAACCGATGTTCATTTCACGCGCGGCAATTGCCACCTCATGGGTATCGGGCAATACGTTGACTGCAACGCCCGCTGCACGCAAAGCCGCCACGCCTTGACCGGCCACCAGGGGGTTGGGGTCCAGCAACGCCACGTTGACGGTGGCGATGCCTGCGGCCAGCAAAGCGTCTGTGCATGGCGGTGTGCGGCCAAAATGGCAGCAGGGTTCCAGGGTGACCCAGGCGGTTGCGCCACGGGTGTCATGGTTGTTTGCCTGGGCATCGCGCAAGGCCATGACTTCGGCATGGGGGCCGCCGGCTTGTTGGGTGTGGCCCTGGCCCAGTACGCGCCCCTCAGGGGCGGTGACCACACAACCGACACGGGGGTTCGGTTCGGAAATGCCGGTGGCCAGCGCCGCCAAGGCCAGGGTGTCAGACCAAGGAAGTGGTTTCATGAAGCATCAGGCCAATGGAGCGACCGGGGTTCAACTGCCAGAGGAGGGGCAGTTGGTGTCGGTGGTCGATGTGGGCTTGCACGTGCGAACCCTGCCGGTTGACGCAATGATGGTGCGGCGCGTTTGCTCCAGCAACTCTTTGCTGCCTGCGGGCAGGTCGTTGCGTGCAATGGTGAAGTTGCTGGCGCCGAAGCCACCGGTTGAGTTTTTCGAGTAACCGGAAGCATTGAAGAGCACGTAGGGCGTGCTGCTGGCGGGCAACGCCGTGACCGTGAAGTAAGCCGGCAACGCCGCCTGGCGAGAGACGATGGATTCGGTGGCGGGGTCAAAGGTGTTGTTGAAGTTCTTGTCTACAAAAACGATCCAGCCGCTCTCCCAAGTGTTGCCGCTGGCTGGTGCCACCACCGCGTTGTAGTTGAGTTTCAGTGCTTCAGAGCGCGCTGTGCCCATGGCCGCCACCAACGCATTGGTGGCAGAGGTCAGCTCGGCATTCCGAACAAAGGCGCTGATGTTCGGAATGGCCACATACGCCAGGATGGCGGCCAAAGCCACCGTCACCATCAACTCGATGAGGGTGAAGCCGTTTGATCGGTGCTTTGACGGTGGGGGTGTCATTGCCAGCACAACCGGGACACAGAGGCTTTTGTTCCAGTGCAGTCTCTGGTACCGGTTGTTGTCACGCGCAACTCGCCGGCGTCCGGGTCCACGTGGCCGCCCCGCGGAGTGGCCACCAAGCGAACGCACTCTGCGATGGACAGCGTTGCACCAGCCACCCCTGTGGCAGCAGGACAAAGGTCTGCCGACAGCAGGTAGGCAGATGTGGCTAGACTGCTGCCTGAAAAGGGTTTGAACGGCACTGAAGGCGCTGTGACGCCACCACAGGCGGTTGACGGCGAGGGGGCTGTCGGTGTGGCGACCCCGGCGGCCGATGTGGTGAAGCCGAGGTAGCAATTTCGCTGCGTGTTGTAGCGTTCCTGCTGGAGCAACAACTCGCTCAACGCGGTTCGGCCTTCGGCACGTTTGCCCTTGATGACCGAATCACGGTAGGACGGGTAAGCCACAGCCGCCAGGATCGCAATGATGGCCACGGCAATCATCACCTCAATCAGTGTGAAACCGCGTTGGTAGGGTTGTTTCATGGTGCGTTCTTCAATTCCTGGTAATTGCTGATTTGTCGCCAGCTGAGCCGCCCCACCTGCGCCGTGTTGGTGAATTGACCCGACAACGCCTTCAAACCAGGCCCGCCTGTCCCGTCGCCAGAGCCTTGGAAAACAGCCACAGCCCTCTCCGTCCTGACCCGCCGCCCTGTGCTGTCCACCCCAGACAAGGACGCAGCCAAGTCAAAAACCAGTGGCTCACCCAAAATACCAATCTCTGAAGACTGGAGGTTGCCGTTGCCGGTGGCAATGCTGACGCTGTACTGGTTGCCACTGCCGGTGCCACACGAGCCCGCCTGCGCTTCCGGCGGGACAACGCTGCCAAAGAGCACAGAGCTGCCAAACAAGGCCAAATTGCTGATCAGGCGTTCTCCGGAGCGCGGGAAATCAAAGTACCAGCCCGAACGTTGTGTCACGTCGGCGTTGGTCAAGGGGCGACCATACACAAACGCGGGAACGGTCACGGCGCTGGACGATGCCGTACCCGCTTGCAGACGGGACCGCCCGTTGATCACGCTCAGGCCACCACTGGTGTCAGGTGTGGTGCTGTTGTTGTCGAAAATGGCGTAGAAACTTTGTGTTTGGGTCGACGAACTGACGACATTGTCGGCGGGCTCAAAATAGCGTCCGGTGCCGAACAAGACAATGGATGCGTTGTTGGGTGCTCTGACAACCTTGGGCTGGACCGAGATGGGCTGCGTCCGCGAGAGGCTGTCCTTGGCGATAAACAGCGGTCGCGTCGTGCGACCATTCAACTCGTTGAAGTTCCATTCTGCCGTGCCATGCAGCGAAAAATCCAGCTTCCAAAGGTTGCCATACAAGTCCCCGGCATAGACGTACTCGACCTCATCGGCCAGGCCAGCGGTGGCGGTGAAGTTCGTCAGGCCCGATGCGGTGGTGCTGCTGGTGGCGCTGACCAATGGCAATGACACCTTGAAGTAATTGCTGCCCAGGCTCCAGGCGGTGGTTGCTGGTTTGCTCAGGTCCAGAATGAACAGCGTGGGGGTGCCTGTGGTGCTGAAGTTGCCGTCATTGACGTAGTTGTTGACACCACCGGGCACCACGGCAAACCATTTGTACGCCGGTGTGGCATCGGGCGCGCTGGTGCGGAATTTGAGGATCTGCAGTTTTCCGACAACGTTGCCCAGGTCTGGATCGTCGCGGTCTGAGAACTCCCACATCACCTTGCTGGCATCAAAGGCCGCAGGGTTGGTGACATCCAGCGCAAACACGCCCTGTCCACCCCCGCCCGAACCAGACACCAGGACGGTTTTCCAGTCGTTCCCGACTTTGGCCTCGGCCACCTCAGGCGACCCGTCTACATAGCTTTGGTGTCCGCTGACGTTGTATGAGGAAGACGTCAGCGCCGACAGCTTCGAACCCAGCCAACTCGGGATGTAGCCGAACAGTTCGTCACCATTCGCCGCGTTGAATGCATGCAGCATGCCATCGTTTGAGCCGACGTACAGCGCCTTGGTCCGGTTGCGGTTGGTGGTGGCAAAGGTGCTGTAACTCGCATCGCTGATGCGGTCGGTTGGTTCGCCCGCGTAGGCCACAGCAGAGTTGATGATGTCGCCCAGAACGCTGCCACGGCGCCTGAATGGGATGCCCTCCAATGAGCGGTCTCCTCGGAGGAAGTTGAGCCTCGATTGCCCAAGGTTGTCTGCCACGGCGGCCGGGGACGCTTTGTTCAGCGCTGTGGTTAAGCTGGTTTCCAGCGACCCCCACAAAAACGGCGTTGCAGCGCTGCCGGACTGGGGCGTGACCCGGCCAACATAGATGGCGCGGCTGTCCGGCAATTTGGCGTCCAGCCTGGTGGCGGCACGCCACTGGGCCGATGCAATGTCTCCGATGGTCACGACGCCCGATGAGTTGGCTGAAATGGGGTAGGCGATCAGATCACCACTCCAGTCTGACGAGTCGAATTGTGCTTGGTACACAAACCCGGCATTGGTGGCCAAGCTTTGCGTCGATATGGCACCACCGGCAATGCTATTCCCTTCTGCAGCGATGGTGGCAAAAATGCCGTCAAGAGCGGTCAGTACACCGCGCGCGCTGCTGGAGAGGAAGTAGGTTCTGGCTTCCCCGGGCTCAGATGGCTTTTCCCAGTTGGAGTTGTCTGTGCTGCCATCACCCGCCAGGAAGGGGCTGCCGCGGTTGGACCGGTCCTTGAAGCCGCCGTACTTGGCCGTTAAAAAGAACTGGCTGTTGCGCCGTGCGCTGGTCACGCTTTGTTGAGCGAATTCGTTCACATCCAGCACGTAGGTCGTGGCGCGCATGCCGGGGCGTCGCTTGGCCGTGTTGCTCCACGCCGTGCCCCGGATGTCGTTGGTGTTGGCCCAATACGCCATGCCCGCCATGTAAAAACTGGCCTTGGTGGCGCCCGTATCCAGTGTTTGCAGGCCCCTCAAGGTGCCGGTGGCTGTGAGGTTGGGGTTTCTTGCGGTGAATGTGCCTTGGCCATTGGTGTAGCTCACACCGTTGTTGGTCTCAAAGCTGTCAACAACCCGGGTCCAGGCGGTGAAGTCCGGCTCGTTGTTGGCCGCATTGGCTGTGCGGCTGAACTCAGAATCGGCCAGTCGGGTGGTGTTGCCCGGGATGGATTTGTCGTTGTGTGTGTTGACGTCACCGATCAGCAAGATGTTGTTTTTCAGGCATGAGTAGTCGCCCGTGCTGGAACCCACTGCATGCGGATCAACCCATGTGGTGTAGACAGGGAAGCCGTCTTTCATGTCGTCGGTCAACCCAGAGGTGGCTTGCGATGTTGGCGACAAGCCCTGAATGTAACGAAGGGACTCGTAGTACAACTCACCCACCGGATCGTACGTTTTGTAGGTGCCAGGAGAGCTGCCAGTCCGTCCGAACTGGTTCAGGTAGTTCACCACGCCGCTTTTACCTTCCAGGGCGAGGTCGGGGTTGACGGCGAACACGCCCGTGCTCTCACTCCACTCCAGGTTGGGGTTGGCCACGGTCGACAGAACACCATCGGCGTCAAAGGTCCTGGGCCCCACATACTTCATGGGCGCGCGCAACACCCCGCCGTAGCGGGACTGCTGGTTGTCAATCAGGTAGCCAAAGGCTGCAACCCGTACCCGGTCACTGAATTTTTGAAGGTTGCCCACCGGCTTGTAATTGCCGCTCGGGTAACGCAAACAAAAATCGGTGCGTGGGTCTTGCAATGTGTTGCCGCTGCTTTCACACACCTTGACGCGTGAGTAAAAGAAGCCATCGCTGGACAGTGCCGTCGTTCCGTTGGACGCACCAGGTGGTGTCCATGTCCCCGTGTATGGTCTTGTGTAGCACAGGGCACTGCTGCTGGTGGAGCCTCCTGTGAAGACGCTCTCGCTGCACAGCACGCCGTTGTAGGCGGGCGCAACTTTCCAGTTGGAGCCCCGCCCATAAGCGACTTCAAGCGTTCCAGAAAAACTGCAGGTTTGTCCACGGGTCGCGCAGGTGTTGGTGAAACCAGTCGGCAAGCTGGTGAACGATGTGACTGGCCCGACGGCTTGGGCGGCGGCAATGCCGAGGTTGGAGTTGTTGCCTGGTGAGTCACAACTGCCTGCTGCAGCCGTTCCGAAATGGATGCGGTTGAAGCAGTTGGCAACGTACACATCCCCGGTGTAAGTGCCCCGCAGTGTGCTGGGGAGTGCGCCATTCACCAAGGCTGCACTGAGCCGTTTGGATGGAAAATTGTTGTCGTTGTAGAAGCGGCCGTCGGGCAAAACAGCGCGTTGCAGGACGGTGAGGCTGGCGGTGTCCACAATCCGATCGCCCCCTGTCAGGCCGAGGCGGAGCACGTCCACTGCAGAGCTGCTGGCCCAGTTCATGAAGTTGCCGCTGAAGCCGGTGCCGGCACAGGTTCTGCTGGTGGCTGCGCCTGTGCGGTCAAAGCGGCGCAGGTTCGCATCTGCGTCGTTGACATAGCTGTAGCAACTTTCGGCGTCGAAATAGCCGATGTATTCCGTGGTCGGTGCGTAGCTGTTGTCGGTGTTGGTGTTGGGCGCGTTGACGTACTGCGCACCAACGGTTGGAAATTCAACAGACAGCGCCAACGACAGGGTCGGTTTGGCCCGGGTGCCCGAGGCGTACAACGGCTCGGGTGACAGGTTGATGGCCGGGATGGCTGGCGGCGTCACCTGGCTGAAAGCAACAAACGACAGCGCAATCGCGCCCGTCACGCCAAGCCAAATTAAATGGCTGAAGCGAAGGGGTTGAATCAGCCGTGCAGCGCGTTGGGTGCGGTTCATCGTCGTTACTCTTTCCTGAAAACCGTCTGAATGACAGCCTGGATGTCTTCTCGCGGCCCGAATCCCATGGCGGTGACGCGGTACACCAGTTTCTTTTTGGCCTTGGCGCTCTTGTCCCCGAATATCTCCGCGTCGCTGATGGCTTCGACCATGTAGCGCGGCTTACGCACAGGTTTGACGCCCAGGCCGCCGGCGTCAAAGCTGCGGCCAGTGAACTGGCCAAATTCTGCGGTCGGGGTGCTGGCGGCTGCGAAATCGATTTGCAGCCAGACGGGTTTGCCTACCACGGTGGGCAGGCACAGGCCCTTGCTGTTGCCCGAGGTGCCACAGCCTTCGACGAAGGCGATCTGGTTGTTGGCTGTGAAAACGTCTTTGCGTGTGGCTGTGATGCCGGTGTCACCGCGTATGTCGAATTCCGCGTCCAGCAGTGCCGCTTCTGCCGACTGCCAGGCGACCTGGTAGTCGCGGTCGTTGCGCGCGCTGCGTTCACCCAGAATGGCGATTTGAGCCGCGCCGACACCCAGAATGGACACAACGATCAGGATCAGCATGACCATGATCAAGGACGCGCCATGCTGTGAGCGGGTTGGGCTGTGTGGCGCTCCACCGACCACGGCATTGGCGGGACGGGGAGAGGCGGGCAGGATTTGCAGGCTCATGGTGAATGGGGGCAACTTACTGCAACTGCACGTTGCGCAGGTAGACAGTGAACGTCAATGTTTGGCGCACACGGCCATCTTGCGGAAACGAAAACGTGGATGGGCTGGCTGCGGTACTTCTGTCGGTGAATAAAAATGAATGGCCATTCTCGGCCGGACGCGTTTCTGCACTGCGGTCACGCAACTTGCCAAGGGGGTAAAACTCCTGGCTGACCTGGTCTTGCGCGGTGGTGCCGGCGGCCTTCATCAACAGACCGATGCGCAAGCTGCGGACACGGCGGAAATTGTCGAGCGTTGCGGCAGATGCCGCTGCTGCGGTCACCGATCCACCCGCGGTGACTTTCAGTTCATCCGCCCGGAAGTAGCGGTCTGCAATCGAGTTGTTGCTGTACAGCGCACTGGACGTGCTCAGCGCTGGCAGTGCTGTTCCGGCTGTTGCACCCGATGCGCCACTGACGCCGTAGAGCACCTGAAAAGTCTCAACGCCCTGAATCACCGGCTGGCTGGTCCATGTACCGGTGCTGCTGCTGCGGGTGGCGCACATCAGTGCAGGTTCCCCGGCGCTGCTGCGCGCGACATGGAAAACACTGGTGATTTGATCGGCCCTGTTCTCTGGTGGCGTGGTTTCGGGATTGCCTTGGCAATCGATCATGGTGCTGTCGGTTGTGGTGGCGTTTGGATTGGTACCGCCGCTCTGGTAGCGCAAGATCAAAATGTCGCTGCCGTTGATGCACGCTGTGTCGGAGGTCGAAGTACAGCCGCCGTTGGCGGCCGTCCGGTCAACGCTGCTGGCAAATGGGTCGTTCGTGCTGTTCAGCAGGCTGGTTTGCAGAATGGCGTTGTTGATACCCATCACAAAGGGCTGCACCGGGCTGTCGATATTGACCTTGACCTGGATCTCGCCGACCTTGGTGGCTGTGGCGTGCACCACGTCTTGGAAGCCGGCCTGCATGGCCAGCCGCTGGATCAGGTCGCTGGCAAAACGGCTGTTGTCGCGCAGTTGGGACGCTGCATCGACCGAGGTGAAGCCGGTTCGGGCCACGGTGAGGGCGGCAATGGCCGCCAGTGCGATGAGGCTGCTCAAGGTCAGTGCCACCAGCAGTTCAACCATGGTCAAGCCATGTTGGTGCTCGTTGCGCGGGCTGCGGCGAGATGGGGCGTGGTTCATGTGCTGCTGCCTGGCGTCACAGGCACCACGATGGACGGCACAGTGGCACGTTCGAACGCCGCGTCACCGACATTGGAGGTGTCGGTGGACCGCCGTGTCCACCCGATCTTGACCATGGCCACGTCGCCTGTGTCGTTGCAAGCCCAGCGTGGCAAGCCAGTTGTCGGTACAAACGGCAGGCTGTCGAAACAAATAACAACGCGTGCGCCTGGCAAATCACTGTTGAGCCGTGTCAGCCACTCGCGCATTTCCCACTCGCCGATCTTCTTGGGCGAGTTGCAAATGACAGCGTTGGTGTAGCAGTTGACGGTGGTGGTGGGGATGTTGCTGGCGGTGAAGTCGCCAAGGTACGGGTTGGTCGCTGTCGTGCGCAGAATGCCGGTTTCGCGGTTGCCGCGCATCATTTCGGCCAATTCGCGGGCGTAGCGCGCGGCAGACGATTGCAGCCGTGCCTCCCGGTTCGACTGCAGCGCTGCGGCCTGCATGCCGACCATGCCCAGCAAGCCGAACGACAGCACGACAATAGAAACCAGCACTTCCATCAGCGAAAAGCCCTGTTGGCCAGCAGGGCGGCGGATCAGCGGACGGTATTGCATGGCGCAGGCCCACACGGTTGCATGTTCATCGTTGGATGATAGGCGGCACCGATGGCGGGGCCAAGTGCCAGGCCAGCCATTCGTCTGCCGGGAATGACCGTTCAGCGCCTCTGCAGGCGCTGCGGTCAAATGTCGCGGATCAGCTGCCGGAACTCGTCCACGTCTTCGAAGCTGCGGTAGACGGAAGCGAAGCGGACGTAGGCGACCTTGTCGAGCTTTTTCAGCTCCCGCATCACCAGCTCGCCCAGCTTGGCGGTGGCAATTTCGCGCATGCCGCTGGCGAGCAGTTTGTGTTCGATGCGCTGCACGGCGCTGTCGATCTGCTCAATGGAGACCGGCCGTTTGCGCAGGGCCAGTTCCATCGACGCGCGGATCTTGGTGGTGTCGAACTCGGTGCGGCTGCCGTCTTTCTTGACAACCTGCGGCAGCGCCACTTCCGCCCGTTCGTAGGTGGTGAAGCGCTGGTCACAGCTGCCGCAGCGGCGGCGGCGGCGTATGACGTCGTTCTCATCGGATTCCCGGGTCTCAACGACCTGCGTTTCCAGATGACCACAGAAGGGGCACTTCACACCAGTGAGTCCGTGGTTTAGCGGTAGACCGGGAAGCGGGCGGTCAGGGCGTTGACCTTGGCGCGCACCGCGTCGATGTTGGCCGCATCGCGTGGGTTGTCCAGCACGTCGGCGATCAGGTTGGCGGTCAGGCGCGCTTCCTCGTCCTTGAAGCCGCGGGTGGTCATGGCGGGCGTGCCGATGCGCACGCCGCTGGTGACCATGGGCTTTTCGGGGTCGTTGGGGATGGCGTTCTTGTTGATGGTCATGTGAGCGCTGCCCAGCACGGCTTCGGCTTCCTTGCCGGTGATGCCCTTGGCGCGCAAATCCACTAGCATCACGTGGCTTTCGGTGCGGCCGCTGACGATGCGCAGGCCGCGCTGGGTCAGCGTTTCCGCCACGATCTGGGCGTTTTTCAGCACCTGCTGCTGGTAGACCTTGAACTCGGGCGTCAGCGCTTCCTTGAAGGCCACCGCCTTGGCGGCGATCACGTGCATCAGCGGACCGCCCTGCAGGCCGGGGAAGATGGCGCTGTTGACGGCCTTCTCATGCTGGGCCTTCATCAGGATGATGCCGCCGCGCGGGCCGCGCAGGCTCTTGTGGGTGGTGGAGGTCACCACGTCGGCAAACGGCACCGGGTTGGGGTAGACGCCGGCAGCGATCAAGCCGGCGTAGTGGGCCATGTCGACCATGAAGATGGCGCCGACGTCCTTGGCCACCTTGGCGAAACGCTCAAAGTCGATGCGCAGGCTGTAAGCCGAAGCCCCGGCCACGATCAGCTTGGGCTTGGACTCGTGGGCCTTGCGCTCCATCGCGTCGTAGTCGATCTCTTCTTTGTCGTTCAGGCCGTAGCTGACCACGTTGAACCACTTGCCGCTCATGTTCAGCGGCATGCCGTGGGTCAGGTGGCCGCCTTCGGCCAGGCTCATGCCCATGATGGTGTCGCCGGGCTTCAGAAAAGCCAGGAAGATGGCTTCGTTGGCCGAGGCGCCGCAATGCGGCTGCACGTTGGCGCAATCGGCACCAAACAGCTGCTTGACACGGTCGATCGCCAGTTGTTCGGCCACGTCCACGTGCTCGCAGCCACCGTAGTAGCGCTTGCCGGGGTAGCCTTCGGCGTATTTGTTGGTGAGCTGGGTGCCTTGGGCGGCCATGACGGCCGGCGAGGCGTAGTTTTCGCTGGCGATCAGCTCGATGTGGTGCTCTTGCCGGGCGTGTTCGGCCTGGATGGCGGCCCACACTTCGGGGTCGGTTTGCTCGATGAGAATGGTGCGGTCGTACATGGCGGCAGTCCTTTAGAACGTGGTCCTTGTGTGAAACAAGGGCTGCCCAGGCGAACGGCTGAACACCGAATGGCATCAAGCCATTGGCGGCACGCTTCCCAGTGGTTATCCCACGTCAACGCCGACACCCTGAGAAGGGCCGCGTCTATCGCCAGTTGCGTACAGGCAGAAGTGTAGCCGAGGCCAGGGCGCGCACCTGCTGGTACCCGCCAAATCCCCGGGGCGGCGTTGGTTGGCTCAGGAAATCCGGCTGGTCGCCAGCTTGGTCTTGTCGCCGACCATGCCGTTTTTGGCGGACGGGTCTGCAGAGGCCGGGGCCATCATCATGAACGGCGCGATCGCGTCCGGGATGCCGCGGGCGTTCATGCCACTGGTCTGGGTCTTTGCTGCTTTTTGCTCGCTGGCGGTGTCGCGGCTCGCGACTTGTACGGCTTTGGCCTGCGACGGCGCCTTGGCGGCGGGGAGCGATTCTTGGGTGGCCGGTGTGGCGACAGGCTTGTCCGTCTTGGGAGCCGGCAGGGGGGCGACCGCGGCCGGTGCGGCCGTGATCGGTGTGACGACTGGCGTGGGCGTGATGGCCGCGACCTGCACAGCGGGAGCGGCGGTTGGTACCGACTTGCCGTTGGCCACCTGTTTCAGGCGGTTGAACTCGGCCATGACCTTGCTGACATAGCCGCCGTCGCTGATGGTGCTGGTCGCTCCCACATAACAACGCAGGCCGCCTTCTGAGGAACCTCCCCGGCGGCTGATGCAGTCTTCCAGCACACGTGCACCCACGCGCAGGTTGGTCACCGGGTCAAACGCGGCATGGGCACCGCCGAAGCCTTCGTACTTGTCCACATGCACCTTGGTCATCACCTGCATCAGGCCCTGCGCGCCCATGGGGCTTTGGGCAAACGGGTTGAAGCCGGACTCGATGGCCATGATGGCCAGCAGCAAGACGGGTTCCACTTCGGCTTTTTCGCCGATCTGGTAGGCCTCGGCCACCAGCGCGCCCAGTGGCTCGGGCGCCACGCGGTACTTGGTGCTGAGCCAATAGGCCACGGCGGCCTGTTGGCGGGGCAGGTCTTTCGGGTTCACGGCGGTGGCGCGTTCCACCGCGTCGGCCCGGGCTTCCATGCCCAGAAAGGCGAACTGGCGCTGTTGCAACCAGGCGGTGGCTTTGAACTCCAGGCTGCGGCGCAGTTCGGGCTGGGCCGACAGGCCGATCACCACAAAGGCCAGAGCGAGCCCGAGCAGGGCAAATCCATTGTGGCTGGCCTTGATGGCCAGACGGAGACCGTTCCTGGCAGCGGCTTGCACGCTGTTCAGGAGATTGACATGGGCTGTCATGAGCACTTCCTATCTCGGACGCAGGGGCTGCACGGCCGCGAAGCGGTGGTGCGGGCCAAGGGCTGCGTCAGGGTGGGTACACCAACGGTGCGCCGGGTGGCGCGGGAGACCGATGGAGCCAAATTTCCGGCAGGTAACGCGGGGGGTTGGGCCGGGATAAAGCGATTTTGAGATGTTTCAAATATCAGGTCAACTATAACAAAATTTAACGTTATGTACTTTTAGATTGAAAGAGCTTCCTGCAAGGCGGGCAAACGTGTCCTTTGGTATTCATTTTTGGGCCCTGGTGGTGGCGTTTTGAATTTCGTTGTGTGTCCGGGTTGACGGCATGCCCGCGTCACAGAGAATCAGGGCCATGACGACGATGGACACCTTGAAGACCTCCCGCTGGGTGCGGCGCGCTGCCTGGGCCGTGCTGGGCCTGTTTCTCCTGTGGGGTGTGGCCTGGTTGGCCGTGCCGCCGCTGGCCAGACACCTGATTCAGACGACCGCCAGCGAACAGCTGGGCCGGGCGGTTACTGTGGGCGCCGTGGACTTCCAGCCCTGGACGCTGGAGGTGACGCTGACCGACCTGTCTGTGGCCGGTGCCACCGCCGGCGGCCCGCCCCAGCTGAGCGTGAAGCGCATCTATATAGACGCCGAACTCCAATCGTTGCTGCGGCTGGCGCCGGTGGTGGACGCGGTGCAGCTGGAAGCACCGGTGCTGCGCCTGACCCACCATGGCGATGGCCGTTACGACATCGACGACGTGCTGGCCAAACTCAGTGCCCCGTCGGACGCGCCCGACACACCGGCCAGCGACCCGGTGCGTTTTGCGCTGTACAACCTGGCGCTGCAGGGCGGCTCGGTGGATTTCACCGACGAGACGGTGAAATCCAACCACCAGTTGCGTGACCTGACGCTGACACTGCCATTCCTCAGCAACCTCGACTCGCAGCGCGACGTGAAGGTGGCGCCCCGGGTGGCGTTTGTGCTGAACGGCAGTCGCTTCGACACCGCTGCCGAAGCCACGCCCTTTGCCCAGACCCGCAAGACCGACGCCACGCTGCAGCTCAGCCAGTTCGACCTCGCGCCTTACCTCGGCTACCTGCCCGCCGGTCTGCCGGTGACGCTGCAGGCCGGCGTGGTGGACGCCAACATCCAGGTCGCCTTCCAGCAGACGCCCGAGTTGGCCGTCAAGCTCACCGGCAGCCTGGGCCTGAGCGGCGTGCGGCTGGCCGATGCGCAGGCGCAGGAACTGCTGGCCTTTGACGCGCTGAAGCTGACGCTGGCCGACGTGCAGCCGCTGGCCCAGGTGGTGAAGTTGTCGCGGGTTGAACTCACCGCGCCCCGGCTGGTGGCCCAGCGCGACGCGGCGGGCCGGCTGAATCTGGCACTGGCGAGCAACAAGAGTGCTACAGAAAAGAGAGCTGAACCACAAGGTTCTACTAAGGCTGAAGGCATAAGAGGATCTAAATCTGCTGCGCTGGCCGCTTCTGGGGCGGTTTCAGGGGCTTCAGCGGCCTCTGGCAAGGCCCCGACCGCGGCATGGCAGGTGGCGGTGGCCGAGTTCCACCTCAGCGACGGTGCGGTGCGCTGGCGCGACCAGACCACCCAGCCCGCCGCGCAGCTCGCCCTGCGCGACCTGACGCTGGACGCCACCGAGATCGCCTGGCCGCTGCTGAAGCCGCTCAGCTTCAAAGGGGCGGTGGCGCTGGACACGCCCGCCGTGGCCACGCCGGCGCCGGTCAAAGGTGCCCGCCCGGTGCTGCAAAAAGCAGCGCCAGCGGCCAATGCCAAACGGCAGGTGGCGCCTGTGCCCGCGGCCAGCCAGGGGCGCGTGGCCTTCAGCGGCACCGCCACCGAAGCGCTGGCCACTGTGCAGGTCAATGTCAGCGCCATGCCGCTGGGCTTGGCCGCACCGTATACCGCAGCGGTGCTGCGCCCGCAGGTTCGCGGCCAACTGGATGCCGAGCTGGCCCTGCAGTGGCAGCCCGCTGGCCTGAACGTCAATGCCAGCCGGCTGGCATTGAGCGATGTGGCGCTGGCCGACGGCCCGGGCCAACCGCTGGCCACGCTGCGCCAACTGGTGCTGACCGACACCGCGGTGGACCTGGCCCGGCAGGATGTCCGCATCGGCAAGCTGCAGCTCGCCCGCCCGCAGGCCAGCGTCAGCCGCGAGGCCGATGGCCGCTGGATGGCCGAGCGCTGGCTCGTTCCGGCCAGCCCTGCCACGGCGTCCGCCGCCTCCACGCCCGCAGCCAAACCCTGGACGGTCGCCTTGGCCGACCTGAGCCTGAGCGACGGCGCCGTCGCTTACCGCGACAGCAGCCGGCCACAGGCCGTGGCCTTTGAGCTGTCGGCGTTGTCGTTGCAACTCAAGAACTTCGGCGTTGGCCAGCCGCCGGGCCGCAGCAAGCCCTCGCCGCTGACGGTGGCTGGGCGCATTGCGGCGGGCGGCAACGAGCCCGGCCGCTTCAGCTACAACGGCAACCTGGGACTGAGCCCGCTGGCGGTGCAGGGCCAGGTGGACGCGGCGCGGCTGCCGCTGCACGCCTTTGAGCCTTATTTTGGCGACGCGCTCAACATCGAGCTGCTGCGCGCCGACGCCAGCTTCAAGGGCCAGGTGCGCTACAGCGACGCGCCTGCCGGTCCCACGCTGCAGGTGGCGGGCGACGCGGCGGTGGAGTCCCTGCGTGCGGTGGGCGCCGCCACCGCTGCCGCGGCACCGGCCAGTGCGGCGGGCACCGGCGTGGCGGCGGACGAAGACATCCTGAGCTGGAAGTCGCTCAGCCTGCGCGGCTTGGACGTGGCGCTCGCCCCCGGCACCGCCACCACCGTGCGCCTGGCCGAGTCCACCCTGAGCGATTACTTTGCCCGCATCGTGGTCAGCGAGAGCGGCCGCATCAACCTGCAAAACCTCACCAAGGCGGCCAGCAACGCGTCGGCAGAGGCGGGCACTGCTGAAAAAACAGGCGCTGTGCCAGCCGTTTCTGCGCCCGCCGATGGCCAGAATGGGCCTAAAACAGCCGACAAAGTGGCCGACCCATTGGCCCCGGTCATCGGCATCGGCCCGGTCAACCTGCTCAACGGGCAGGTGTATTTTTCAGACCGCTTCATCAAACCCAATTACTCGGCCAACCTGAGCGAGCTGTCGGGCAAGCTCAGCGCCTTCTCGTCGGTGGCGCCTGCCGGCAGCGATGGCCTGGCCGACCTGGAGCTGCGTGGCCGCGCAGAGGGCACGGCGTCGCTGGAAGTCACCGGCAAGCTCAACCCACTGGCCCAGCCGCTGGCGCTGGACATCACCGGCAAGGTGCGTGACCTGGAGCTGCCGCCCCTGTCGCCCTACGCCATCAAATACGCGGGCTACGGCATCGAGCGCGGCAAACTCAGCCTGGACGTGACCTACACCGTGCTGCCCAGCGGCCAGCTCACCGCCAGCAACAAGTTCGTGCTGAACCAACTGCGGTTTGGCGAGAAAGTGGAGGGCGCACCCAACAGCCTGCCGGTCAAGCTGGCCGTGGCGCTGCTGGCCGACCGCAACGGCGTGATCGACATCAACCTGCCGATCAGCGGTTCGCTGAACGACCCGCAGTTCAGCATCGGGCCCATCATCTTCAAGGCCATCGTCAACCTCATCGTCAAGGCCGTCACCTCGCCGTTCAGCCTGCTGGCCAGCGCGTTGGGCGGGGGTGGGGAAGAGCTGAGCAGCGTGGCTTTCCTGCCCGGCAGCGCCTTGCTAGGCACCCAGGCCCGGCAGGGGCTGGACAAAGTGGCCAAGGCGCTGGCCGACCGGCCCTCGCTCACCATGACGGTGGTGGGCACGGCCAGCCTGGCCGCCGAGCGCGACGCCCTGAAGCGCGACCAGCTGCAGCAGCGCGTGCTGGCCGAAAAACGCCGCACCAGCACCCGCACGGGCGACGCGCTGCCCATGGTCGTCACCGCCGCCGAGTACCCGGCCTTGCTGGCCGAGGTCTACAAACGCACCGAGATGACCAAGCCGCGCAACCTGGTGGGCCTGGCCAAAGACCTGCCGGTGGCCGAGATGGAGGCGCTGTTACTGGCCAACACCCCGGTCGCAGAAGACCAGGTGCGAACTCTCGCAACCCAGCGCGCCACCGCCGTGCGCGACTACCTCGTGGCGCAAAAACTGCCCAGCGAACGGCTGTTCCTCGGCGCCAGCAAAACCGGCCCGACCGAGCCCACCTGGCGCCCGCGGGCCGAGCTGAACCTGGCCTTGCCCTGAGGCCCTGGCGGGTTGCCGGTGACAGGCTGGCACCCGCCCGGCAATCGCGGCGACAATAGCCGCTGCCAGAACCGGTCCCGCATGGGCGCCGGTTCGCCTTTTTTTGCACGGCGCCAGGCCCCCTGACAGGCTGCCGCCCAACCGACGTTTTTAGTTCTGACATGACGCAAGCTCCCGCCAAACCCCACGACACCCACGCGCTCGACACGCTCACCGGGGGCGCATTCACGGCCCCCACGTCCGGCGAGCGCACCGCCCGCGTGCGCGACTGGCTGGCCAGCAACCCGCCGGTCGAACAGTTGCAAGAGGTGTTCAAGGAACTCAGCGCGCGCGACAAAGGCGCCGCCCGCCCGCTGCGCGAAAAGCTCGACGAGATCAAGCGCGCCAAAGGCCAGGAAGTCATTGCCGCCGAATGGGCAGAGAAAGCCCAGGCCTTGCTGGGCCAGTCCAAGCTCAACATCGCCGACGCCCTGGCCTGGCAGCGCGATGCCGCCAAGGCCGGCGCACCGCTGAGCCGCGAGCCGCTGGCCTCGGTCAAGCAGCAGCTGGCCGAACGCGTGCGCATCATCGAAGACCTGCAGCACCGCGTGCAGGTGCAGCGCGAGGCCGCCGTGTTGCTGGCCCAGCGCATCGAGGTGCTGTCCACCAAGAGCTGGAAAGACGCCCAGGCTGCGCTTGAAGCCCTGCACAACGACG
Source organism: Pseudomonadota bacterium (assembly GCA_040384665.1). GTDB lineage: Bacteria > Pseudomonadota > Gammaproteobacteria > Burkholderiales > Burkholderiaceae_C > PCRC01. Next base: position 13,124 of record JAZKIY010000013.1, on the reverse strand, counting down.
TGAACCACTGGCAAACCCAGGCCGCCGAGCTGCTGAACGACGCCAACTGGCCCAGCGTGGACACCAAGTTCCCGCCCCAGCTCGACGCCTCCAAAGCCCAGCTGCTGGTGGTGTGGGAAGCCTTCCAGGGCGCACTCGCCCAGGCCGTGGCCGCTGCGAACGACGCCGCCGCACCGCTGCCGCCGGTGCCGATGTGGGCCGGTGAACTGCGCGCGCTGCGCGGCACCGCCGACGCGGGCGACGACGCCCCCGCAAATTCCGGTAAACCCGGCAAACCCAAGATCGACCCGGAACTGCTGAAAGAGCTGCGCGCCAAGGCCGCCACCGCCGTGGGCGAGGTGCTCGCCAAGCTGGAACAGGAAACCACCGAAGGCCATGGAAAAGCCAGTGCCGGCGCCGCCAACGCGCTGCGCAACGCCTTGAAGGAACACGGCAAGTTCATCGACCAGGCGCTGGACGCCCGCGCCCACACCGCGCTCGGTGCCGCCGGTGAACTCGAAGGCTGGCAACGCTGGCGCGCCGACCAGCTGCGCGAAGAACTCGTCGGCAAGGCCGAAGCCCTGCTCAAGCGCCCCGAGGGCCAGGCCCTGGGTGGTCGCAAGATGCAGGAAACCCTGCGCGCCCTGCGCGAGCAGTGGAAGTCCACCGACCAGGGTGGTGTGCCCAACCACGCGCTGTGGAAGCGCTTTGACGAGGCCTGCAACGAAGCCCACAAAGTGGTGGAAGCCTGGCTGGAAAAGGTCAAGGCCGACGCGGTGGAGCACCGCAACCAGCGGCTGGCGCTGATCGAGGAAGTCAAGGCCTGGGCGGCCGACAACCGCGTGGCCAAAGACAACGACTGGAAAGGCTTCAACCGCGTCCTGCACCAGTTTGCCGACCGCTGGCGCGACGGCGGCCATGTGGGCGAGAAAGTCTTTGCCGAGTTGCAGCCGCTGTGGAAAGAAGCCTTTGCCACTGCGGTGGAGCCGCTGGAAACCCTGCAAAAAACCAGCCTGGCCCGCCGCCAGGCCATGGTCGAAGAAGCCGCTGTGCTGGGCGCCGCGCCGGTGCTCCGCATCGACGCCGTCAAGGCCCTGCAGCAGCGCTGGCAAGCCGAGGCCCAGGGCGTGCCGCTGGACCGCAAGCATGAGCAGAAACTTTGGGACGCGTTCCGCAAGCCGATCGACGACGCCTTCAACCGCAAGACCGCCGAGCGTGAGAAAGCCGACGCCGCGCTGAGTGGCCGCGACCGCGTGGTGCTGGACGCCGCCAAAGCGCTGGATGCCGCCAACGCCAGCGGCGACGCGCAGACCATCCGCAGCGCCATTGCGGCACTTGAGGCCGCGCTGCGCGGCCAGGCACAGGCCGTGGCCGACGTGGCCGCCGCCACCGAAGCCAATTTGGAGTCAAAAGAGGCGCAAGCCCTAGTCAACGCTGGTGAACCTGCTACAGAAAGCGAAGCGCCAGAAGCCGCTGCAGCCGACGCCGGTGGAGACGGTGCAGACGCGGCGGCCGAGCCGGTGGCAGAAGCCGCCCCCGCAGAGCCGCCCGCCAAACCCGCCAAGCCGGTGCGCCCGGTGGTGGCCATGCGCGGCGACGACCGGCCGGGCATGAAGAAAGCCGAGCCCGCGCCCGCTGGCCGCGGCGGCAAGTTCGGCGACCGCAAAGACGGCCCGCGTGGCCCCTCGCGCGACGGCCGCACGGGCGACCGCCCGAACGACCGGGGCCCGCGCCCCGATGCGCGCGGTGGCGACCGCTACGGTGACCGCCCGGCCTACGAAGACCGTGGCCCACGCCTCGGCGATGCCGCTTTTCGCGCCCAGCGTGAGGCGCTGGAGAAGGCCGATTTCGCGCTGCGCAAACTCGCCGCACAGGCCCACGGCGAAGCCCTGACACAGCTGCTCACCGCCTGGGAGAAGCGCGACGCCAGCCAGGTGCCCAGCACGCAGGACCTGGGTGGCCGCGTGTCGCCCGCCATCCGCACCGTGTGGTCGCAGGCCGTGGCCGCTGCCCCGAATGGCGACGCCGGTGAAGCCCTGTTGCGCCTGGAAATGGCCGCCGAGGTGCCCACACCCGCCGACCAGATCAACGCCCGCCGCGCGCTGCAACTGCAGTTGCTGACCAAGCGCAACGACCCGACGCCGGCCCAGACCTGGGGCCAGGACGCCGGCCGTGTGCTGGCGGCCGCCTTCGACGCGGGCCAGGCGCGCCGGGTGCAAAACGTGCTGAAAGTGTTGCTGAAGCGCTGATCCCGCTTGGGACTGAAACACAAGCCGCTGCCGCAAGGCAGCGGCTTTTTTCATGCCGAACCAGGTGCGGGCAGCCCGGGCCGGAAGAACGCGTCCAGCAGCGGCAACAGGTCAGAAAAGTCGGCGGCAAAACGCGGGCGGTTGACGAAGTAGGCCTCGCAGGCCACCGCAAAAAACTCCACCACCGAGACCGCGCCGTAGTCGTTCAGCCAGGGCGGCTCGCCACCAAAACGTTGGGCAATGGTGACCTGCTCCCGAAAACGGTCGTACGCCGCGTGCATGGCCCCCAGCCAGGCGGTGCGGGCTATTGCCGCGGCCGGGTGGCCCATGAAGCCGTGGGGCAAGGGCGGGCAGCCGTCCACCTCGCCGTCGCGCATGTCGAGTTTGTGGACGAACTCGTGCACCACGACGTTGTAGCCCTGCTGCGCCGAATCGCCGGCCACGGCCACGTCCTGCCAGCTCAGCATCACCGGGCCACGGTGCATGGCCTCGCCGGTGATGACTTCCGAATAGCGGTGCACCACGCCGGCCGGGTCTTGGTACTCGCGCCGCGCCAGCACCTCGCCGGGGTGCACCACGATGCCGACAAAGTCCTCGTACCAGGCCAGCCCGGTGGCCAGGTGCAGCACCGGCAAACAGGCCTGGGCGGCAATGTCCACCGCGATCTGGTCGGTGATGACCAGCCCGTTGGCCCCGTGGAATTCCTTCTGGCCGATGAACTGCTGCGCCAAGCCACGCAGCCGGGACCGGTCCGCAGCGGGCAGGGCGGCCAGAAACGGGTAGCGCACCAGCGTGGTTTGCCACAGCGTGTCTGGCAAGGGCGCTGCACCGGCGGTGTGGCGTTGCAGCCAGCGTTTCAACAAGCCGAGCATGTTGCGCGATCAGGCCACAGGCAGGCGCTGCACCTGCAGGGCCGTGCCGGTGTTGCTGGCGGTCAGCCGCAGCACTTCGGCGCGGGGCGGGGTGGCGGCAGCGTCCCAGTCGCTCAGCACCACGCGCTGGCGCCCATGCCCGAGGTCGTGGGTGTCGGGCAGGTGGGTGTGCCCATGCAGCAGGGTGGTGGTGCCGGTGGCGGTGAGCAGGTCGGCCACGGCTTGTGGGTGCACGTCGCCGTAGGGCTTGTCTGTGGCGGCACTGCGCTGGGCCTGCGCGCTTTGCGCGCGCAGCGCGCGGGCAATGGCCCGGCGTTCGGCCAAAGGTTTGGCGAGGAATGCCTGTTGCCAGGCAGGTTGGCGGACTTCGGCACGGAAGGTCATGTAGGCGGTGTCGTCCAGGCACAGCGCGTCGCCATGCGCCAGCAGCCAGCGCTGGCCGCCAAAAGGCAGCACGGTGGGGTCGGCCAGCAACTGCAACTGGCAGTGCTGCGCCAGCGCGGGGCCCACCAGAAAGTCCCGGTTGCCATGCATGAAGTAAACCGGCCGGGTGCGTGCGGTGGCGGCGATGACCGCAGCGCAGGCCTGCTCGAAGGCGTTGTCGGGTGGGTTGTCAGACGTTGTGGCCAGCACATCGTCGCCGACCCAGACCTCGAACAGGTCGCCGAGGATGAACACCGCGTCGGCGGTGGTGCTGGCCATGTAGCGCTGCCAGGCACTGAAGGTGGCGGGCTCGGTGGCCTGCAGGTGCAGGTCGGAAATGAAGTCCAGCACCCGCCAATGCGGCGGCGGGTGCAATTCGGGCCACGGCCCGTTACCGGGCGGCGGGGTCGTGGCCGTCATGGTGGGCAGGCTCAGAGCGCCACGGCCTTTTCAATCAACACATCGTCCACCGGCACGTCGTCGTGGTAACCCTTGCGGCTGGTCTTGACGGCCTTGATCTTGTCCACCACGTCGGCGCCTGCCACCACCTTGCCAAACACCGCGTAGCCCCAGCCTTGCGACGAGGGGGCGGTGTGGTTCAGGAAGGCGTTGTCGGCCACGTTGATGAAGAACTGTGCGGTGGCCGAATGCGGGTCGCTGGTGCGGGCCATGGCGACGGTGTAGTTGTTGTTCTTGAGGCCGTTGTTGGCCTCGTTTTCGATCGGGGCTTCGACCGACTTTTGCTTCATGCCGGGTTCGAAACCGCCACCCTGCACCATGAAGCCGGGGATGACCCGATGGAACACGGTGTTGCTGTAGTGGCCGCTGGCCACATAGGCGAGGAAGTTGGCGGTGGACTTGGGCGCTTTGTCGGCGTCGAGTTCAAGCGTGATGACGCCGTGGCCGGCAATGTGGAGTTCGACTTGGGGGTTGCTCATGATTTATTTGACCAGGGTGGCCGAGTTGATGCGGATGGGGGTGGTGGGCACGTCGCGGTGCGGCCCTTTGAAGCCAGTGGGCGTGGTGCGGATTTTCTCGACAACGTCCATGCCGCTGACGACCTTGCCGAACACGGTGTAGCCGTAGCCGTCGGGCTGCGGCGCGTTCAGGTTGTTGTTGTCCTTGACGTTGATGAAAAACTGCGCGGTAGCGGAGTTGGGGTCGCTGGTGCGGGCCATGGCGACGGTGTACTTGTCGTTCTTCAGGCCGTTGCTGGTTTCCAGCGCGATCGGGTTGCGCGTCGGCTTTTGTTGCATGTCGGGGGTGAAACCACCGCCCTGGACCATGAAGTTCTCGATCACGCGGTGGAAGATGGTGCCGTCGTAGTGTTTGTCTTTGACGTACTGCAGGAAGTTGTCGACCGTTTTGGGCGACTTGGCCGCATCGAGTTCCAGCACGATGTCGCCAACCGAGGTGGCCAGTTTCACCTGCGGTGCGGTCTGGGCCAGGGCGGTGCCGGCGAGCGTGAGGCCCAGCGCGGCCAGCAGCAGCGGGCGGCGCAGGATGTGCAATGAGTTCAGCATGTCAAACGATTCCTTCGTAGAAAATTTTCCACTGCCCGTGGACCTTGATCCAGTACTGGCGGCGGGTGGGGGCGGTGCGGGCGTTGGCGGGCAGTTCGGCGAATGTCACCACCATGGTCTCGGCGATGTCTTTCCAGTGCAGCACCGACAGGTCTTTGGTCTGGCTCTGGCGGCCGGCCACCGCATTGACCTCGCGTTCCAGCGAGGGCAGCCACTGGTCAAAGTTCTTGCCCTGGCTGCTGAAGTCGCTGGTGTAGAACGACACCACCTTGGCCAGGTTGCCGCTGACCCGTGCCGCCTGCCAGGCGCCCAGGGTCTGCTCGAACGCGGTGCGCTGCGTCTTCAGCACTGCCGGGTTGACCCACTGCAGCGACGGTGCAATCACCACCGGCGTGGAGCGTACCTCCACCGTGCGCATCAGCCGCTCCAGGTCGGGGTTGGCCAGCACCACGCAGCCGTCGGTGGCCTTGGGCGCGCGCGAGAACTGGTTGGGCGGCGTGCCGTGCAGCCAGATGCCGCTGCCGGTTTTGCCGCGGATGGTGTCGTACGGGTTGGGGTAGTTGATCGGCAACGCGCCGGCGCCGTAGAAGTCTTTCAGCGAACTGCGGTTCAGCGCGCTGGTGATGAAATACACACCCAGCGGCGTGCGCAAGTCGCCCTCGGCGGCCTTTTCGATGCCGGACTTGCCGACCGAGATGTAGTAGTCCGCCACCAGCTTCAAGCCGGTCTGGGGCGTGTTTTCAAACAGGTAGAGGCGGGCGCGTGAAGCGTCCACCGCAATGACGTGTTTGTTGCGTGGCGACAGCGCGACCAGCTGCGACGGCACGGTGCCCGCCGGCGGGCGTTCGCGCAGCGCCTTCAGGCGCAGGGCCGACTCTTCGCGCAGTTCGGCCAGCATGGGCGCGGCGGCGTTGGCAATGTGGTCGGGCGCGTCGCCGAGCGCACGCAAGGGGCGCATCTGGCTGCTCAGCAGGTCGCCATAGATGAGCTGGGCGAGCTGGAAGTTGGGGTGGTCGCGCACCAGTGTCTGCGCCTCGGCCAGGGCCTGCCGGCTCTTGCCCTGGCCGATCAGGCGGTAAACGCCGATCAGCCGTGCCTCGGCGTTGAGCTGGGGTTCGGCAGCGCGTACCGGGGCGGGCCTGGCCGCCGTGGGCCGGGCCGGTGCGGTGTGGGCAGCGGCTTGCCGCGGGGGGGTGGGGCCGGTCGGGTAATGCGGTTTTTGCGCCCACACACTGCCCACAGCCCCCAACACCAGGGCTGTTGTGACCACACAAGTCAGCGGCTTCATGCGACAGACAGACACGGGTTGCACAAACGGCATCGCATGCGATGCAAAGGCGCGGTGGGGCCGCTCAATTGCCGGAAACTTCCCGCACGATCTGCCAGCGGTCGCCGGCCTTCACCAGGGTCAGCGTCTTGCCGTTGGTCAGTTCCAGCGCGTCGGCCTTGTACTCCTGGCGGAATTTGGCGGTGGCGTTGTTGCCGTTGGTGGTGACCACGAGGTTGTCCAGTTTGACCGAGATGCGGGCCTTGCCGACGATGCGGGCACGGCGGTCTGCTTCCCAGGCCTTGCGCGACTGGCCGGCTGGCACGGCGAAGTTCGGGCTGTAGGCGGCGAGGTAGGCGTTCATGTCCTTGGCGGCCCAGGCAGCGGCCCAGGCACGCACGGCCGACTCCACTTCGGTGGTGGCCGCGGCGTTGCCGGCGGGGGCCGGAGTTTCTGCCGCACCTGGCAGGGGTGTTGCGGCCACGGTGCGAGGCGCCTGCGCGGTGGCGGCAGGTGGTGTTTCCACGGCAGGCGCAGCGGCCACCGGGGTGGGTGCTTTTCCGCCCTTGGCGGCAGGGGTGGCAAACAGGTCGCGGATCAGGGCCAGCTTGGGCTGCACCGCGGTGTTGCTGCCGTCGAGCTGCAGGGCTTTGCTGTAGGCCTGGCTGGCGAGTTTGGCGTAGACGTCGCCCAGGTTCTCGTGGGCGGTGGCATAGCTGGGGTTGGTGCGGATGGCCATTTCCAGCGCGGTGCGGGCCTTGTCAAACTGGCTCTGGCCGGCGTACAGCACGGCCAGGTTGTTGTAGGGCTCGGGCAGCTCGGGGAAGTCTTCGGTCAGCTTGGTGAAAGTGCTGATGGCTTCTGTGGGTTTGCCGGATTCGCTCTGGATCACGCCCTTCAGGAAGCGCATTTGCGGGTCACGCGGCTTGCCTGCCAGGTATTGGTCGGCTTTGGCCGAGGCTTCCACCAGTTTGCCACTGCGCAGCAACTGGTTCACATCGCTGTACTCGTCGGCGTGGGCCAGGCCAAATGTCAGGCTGGCGGCCAGTGCCGCAAGCCGGAAAATGCCGGGCAGCCGGCGGCGGGTAGGGGTGTGCGCGTGATTCATAAAGCCTCTTGATGGATGCCAATGCCAGCCCGTCGCAGGGCTATACTGCTTTGATTGTAGCTGAGGGTACCGTGCCAAACGCACCGTGCCGACACTGCAGAAACACCCCCCAGATAACCCGTGCGCCGTGTGAACTTTCGTTCGCCATTCGGTTGCCCAAGCCTGCAATTTTCCGACGATTCCGATGAGTTTGCGCATCTACAACACGCTGTCGCGTGCCACCGAAGACTTCACGCCGCTGGTGCCAGGCCATGCCCGCATGTACGTGTGTGGCATGACGGTGTACGACCTCTGCCACCTTGGCCATGCGCGGTCCATGGTGGCGTTTGACGTGGCCCAGCGCTGGCTCAAGGCCAGCGGCTACGCCGTGACCTATGTGCGCAATGTGACCGACATCGACGACAAGATCATCCGGCGCGCGCTGGAGAACGGCGAAACTATCCGCGCCCTGACCGACCGCATGATTGCCGCGCTGCACCAGGACGCCGATGCGCTGGGCATTGAGCGCCCCACGCACGAGCCGCGCGCCACCGAGTACGTGCCACAGATGCTGGGCCTGATCCGCCAGCTGGAAACCAAGGGCCTGGCCTACCGCGCGGCCAGTGGCGATGTGAATTACGCGGTGCGCAAGTTCACCGGTTACGGCAAGCTGTCGGGCAAGTCGCTGGACGAACTGCGTGCTGGCGAACGTGTGGCGGTGTTGGACGGCAAGGACGACCCGCTGGACTTTGTGCTGTGGAAGTCCGCCAAACCCACCGAGCCCGACGACGCCAAATGGCCCGGCACCACCAACGGCCACGACTACGGCACCGGCCGCCCTGGCTGGCACATCGAGTGCTCGGCCATGAGTTGTGCGTTGCTGGGCGAGCGTTTCGACATCCACGGTGGCGGTGCTGACCTGCAGTTCCCGCACCACGAAAACGAGATCGCGCAGAGCGAAGGCGCCACCGGCCAGCCACTGGCCCGATTCTGGATGCACAACGGTTTTGTGCGGGTGGACAACGAAAAAATGTCCAAATCGCTCGGCAACTTCTTCACCATCCGCGAGGTGCTGCAGAAATACGACGCCGAAACCGTGCGCTTCTTCATCATCCGCGCCCACTACCGCAGCGCCCTGAACTACAGCGACGTGCACCTGGACGACGCCCGTGCCGCGCTGAAACGCCTGTACACCGCGCTGGACGCCGTGAGGCCGGTGGCCCTGCCAACACTGGACTGGCAGCACCCTTACGCCGCCCGCTTCAAGGCGGCGATGGACGACGACTTCGGCACGCCCGAAGCGGTGGCCGTGCTGTTTGATCTGGCAGGCGAGGTCAACCGCAGCCGCTCGGCCGAACTGGCCGGCCTGCTGCAGGCGCTGGGGGGTTGCATCGGGCTGCTGCAGGGCGACCCGCAGGCGTTTTTGCAGACCGGTGTGGTGCTGGACGAAGCCGCCATCGCGGTGCTGATCGAGCAGCGCCGCGCCGCCAAGGCGGGCAAGGATTTTGCTGAGGCTGACCGCATCCGCCAACACCTGCTGGCCCAAGGCATCGTGCTCAAAGACACCCCCCAAGGCACCTCCTGGGCCGCTGCCGAGTGATTTTCAGAGAAAAAGTGCTTAAAAGTGCCGTAAGCCCTAGTGAAACCTAACGATACAGCTACGAAAAGAGTAGCAAAAGCCAAACCTGCAGCCTTGCTGACGCCCAACTACTGGGCCGACGCCTGCCTGCACCTGGCCAAAAAAGACCGGGTGCTAAAGCGGCTGATCCCGCAGTTTGGTGACGCTTGCCTGCAGTCGCGCGGTGACGCCTTCACCACGCTGGCCCGCAGCATTGTGGGCCAGCAGATTTCGGTCAAGGCCGCCCAAACGGTCTGGGAGCGCTTTGCCGCCTTGCCCCGCGCGATGACGCCTGCCCACGTGCTCAAGCTCAAGGTGGACGACATGCGCGCCGCCGGCCTGAGCGCCCGCAAGGTCGAGTACCTGGTGGACCTGGCGGTGCACTTCGACGGTGGCCTGGTGCACGCCGAAGCCTGGGCCGGCATGGACGACGAGGCCATCATTGCCGAGCTGGTCGCCATCCGTGGCATTGGCCGCTGGACGGCCGAGATGTTCCTGATCTTCCACATGCTGCGGCCCAACGTGCTGCCGCTGGACGATGTGGGCCTGATCAATGGCATCAGCCACAACTATTTTTCGGGCGAAGCGGTCAGCCGCAGCGACGCCCGCGAGGTGGCCGCCACCTGGGCGCCGTACTGCAGCGTGGCAACTTGGTATATTTGGCGATCGCTGGACCCGGTGCCGGTTGAATACTGACACCCCCGCCGCCGCCACATCTGGAGAACGACGTTGGCCAAAAGAACATTCCTCGACTTCGAGCAACCGATTGCCGAACTCGAAAGCAAAATTGAAGAACTGCGCTACGTGCAGACCGAGTCTGCTGTGGACATTTCAGAAGAAATTGACCAGCTCAGTAAAAAGAGCCAGCAGCTCACCAAGACCATCTACAGCGAGCTGTCGCCCTGGCAGATCACCAAGATCGCGCGCCACGCCGAGCGGCCCTACACGCTCGACTATGTGCGCGAGATCTTCACAGACTTCGTCGAGCTGCACGGCGACCGCCATTTTTCGGACGACCTGAGCATCGTTGGCGGCCTGGCCCGTTTCAACGGCGTGCCCTGCATGGTGCTGGGCCACCAGAAAGGCCGCGACACCAAAGAGCGCGCGCTGCGCAACTTCGGCATGAGCAAGCCCGAGGGCTACCGCAAGGCGCTGCGGCTGATGAAAACGGCCGAGAAATTCAAGCTGCCGGTGTTCACCTTCGTCGACACGCCCGGCGCTTACCCCGGCATCGACGCCGAAGAGCGCGGCCAGTCCGAAGCCATTGGCCGCAACATCTTCGAGATGGCACAACTCGAAGTGCCCATCATCGTCACCATCATTGGCGAAGGCGGCTCCGGCGGCGCGCTGGCGATTTCGGTGGGCGACCAGCTGGTCATGCTGCAGTACTCGATCTATTCCGTCATCAGCCCTGAAGGCTGTGCCTCCATCCTCTGGAAAACCTCCGACAAGGCGCAAGAGGCCGCCGATGCGCTGGGCATCACCGCCCACCGCCTGAAGGCACTCGGTCTGGTGGACAAGATCGTCAACGAGCCCGTGGGTGGCGCGCACCGCGACCACAAACAGATGGCGGCCTTTCTCAAGCGCGCTCTGAACGACGCCTACCGCCAGGTCAGCGACCTGAAGGTCAAAGAACTGCTGGACCGCCGCTACGAGCGCCTGCAAAGCTACGGCCGTTTCACCGACACCAAGGCCGAGTCGCGCTGAACCCGCTTGGTTGCGCGGCCTTATGGCAAACCTCCCGCCAGACAGCCCTCCCGACTTAGAAGCCCCTTTGCGCGCAGCCGCCACCGGTTGGCGCTGGCCTGTTGCTGTGGCCTACAGCGGCGGTGCCGACTCCAGCGCGCTGCTGCACGCCAGCCACGCCTGCTGGCCAGGCCAGGTGGTGGCCTTGCACGTGCACCACGGTTTGCAGGCCGCCGCAGACGGCTTTGCCCAGCATTGCCAGCAGGTGTGTGACGGTTTGGGCGTGCCGCTGCACACCGCCCACGTCAACGCGCGCCATGCGGCGGGCGACAGCCCGGAAGACGCCGCCCGCAAGGCCCGCTACACCGCACTGGCCGAACTCGCCACCACAGCTGGCGCACACGACGTGCTGCTGGCCCAGCACGCCGACGACCAGGCCGAAACACTGCTGCTGGCGCTGAGCCGCGGTGCCGGTTTGCCCGGTTTGGCCGCGATGGCCTCGCATTTTGAGCGCCATGGCCGGCACTTCCACCGCCCCTGGCTTGGCCTGGCGTCGGCCGACATCCGTGCCTGGCTGCAAGACCGGGCACTGCCGTTTGTGGACGACCCGAGCAACACCAACACCGCCTTCACCCGGAACCGCATTCGCCATCAGCTGCTGCCCGCGCTGGCGACGGCTTTCCCGCAGTTTCGTGACACCTTTGCCCGTTCGGCCCGGCACGCGGCACAGGCACAGGAGCTGCTGCAGGTGCTGGCGCTGCTGGACCTGGCACACACCGGCGAGCCACCGGCGATTCAGCGCTTGCAGTCGCTGCCGGAAAACCGCCAGGCCAACCTGCTGCGGCATTGGCTCAAAACCCACCACAAAGCCATGCCCAGCAGCGCACAGATGGGCGCCTTGCTGCGTCAGATTGCGGCCTGCACCACGCGGGGCCACCAGATCCATTTGAAGGTGGCAGAAGGTTTTGTAGAGAGGCAGGGCGACCACTTGGCCTACAGCGGCTGGGTATAATTTTGGGTTTCCCTCCGCGTCAGCCCCTGCCGACGCCCATTTTTTGCAACTCCCATGGCATTGATAGTTCACAAATACGGCGGCACGTCGATGGGCTCGACCGAGCGCATCCGCAACGTGGCCAAACGCGTTGCCAAGTGGGCGCGCGCCGGCCACCAGATGGTGGTCGTGCCCAGCGCCATGAGCGGCGAAACCAACCGCTTGCTGGGTCTGGCCAAAGAGCTGGCACCCGCCAAAGGGTCGGACGCCTACAATCGCGAACTGGACATGCTGGCCGCCACCGGCGAGCAGGCCTCGTCTGCGCTGCTGGCGATTGCGCTGCAGGGCGAAGGCATGGCATCGGTCAGCTACGCCGGTTGGCAAGTGCCCATCCGCACCGACAGTTCCTACACCAAGGCCCGCATTGAGAGCATCGACGACGCCAAAGTGCGTGCCGATCTGAACGCGGGCAAAGTCGTCATCGTCACTGGCTTCCAGGGCATCGACGACGTGGGCAACATCACCACCCTGGGCCGTGGCGGCTCCGACACCTCGGCGGTGGCCGTGGCCGCTGCCATGAAGGCGGACGAGTGCCTGATCTACACCGACGTGGACGGCGTCTACACCACCGACCCGCGCGTGGTGCCCGAAGCGCGCCGCCTGCAGACAGTGAGCTTTGAAGAGATGCTGGAAATGGCCTCGATGGGCTCCAAGGTGCTGCAGATCCGCTCGGTGGAATTTGCCGGCAAATACCGCGTGCCGCTGCGCGTGCTGAGCAGTTTCACACCTTGGGACATTGACCTTGCCGAAGAAGCCGCGTCCGGCACCCTGATTACTTTTGAGGAAGACGAAAAGATGGAACAAGCGATTGTCTCGGGCATTGCCTTCAACCGCGACGAGGCCAAGATCTCGGTGCTGGGCGTGCCCGACAAGCCCGGCATTGCCTTCCAGATTCTGGGCGCTGTGGCCGATGCCAACATCGAGGTCGATGTCATCATCCAGAACATCAGCAAAGACGGCAAAACCGACTTCAGCTTCACCGTGCACCGCAACGATTACGCCCGCACGCTGGAACTGCTCAAAGACAAGGTGCTGCCCAAGCTGGGTGCTGCCGACGTCGTGGGCGACAACAAGACCTGCAAGGTCAGCATCGTCGGCATCGGCATGCGCAGCCATGTGGGCATTGCCAGCACCATGTTCCGCGTGTTGAGCGAAGAAGGCATCAACATCCAGATGATTTCCACCAGCGAAATCAAGACTTCGGTCGTGATCGACGAGAAGTACATGGAGCTCGCCGTGCGCGCGCTGCACAAGGCCTTTGGTTTGGACCAGGCCAGCGCCTGAAAGGGCCGCTAGTCGTGCGATAATTTGGGTATTGGAAACGTGACCGAGTGGCCGAAGGTGCTCCCCTGCTAAGGGAGTATGGGGT
>JAZKIY010000012.1:0-131136 GCA_040384665.1 Pseudomonadota bacterium | reverse complement strand
CACGGCGCCAGGCCATGTCGGTGATGTGCAGCAGGCCGTCGATGCCGCCGAGGTCAACGAAGGCACCGTATTCGGTGATGTTCTTGACGACGCCGTGGACCACAGCGCCTTCGCGCAGCGTTTCCATCAGCTTGGCGCGCTCTTCGCCCATCGAGGCTTCGACCACGGCACGGCGCGACAACACGACGTTGTTGCGCTTGCGGTCGAGCTTGATGACCTTGAATTCCATGGTCTTGTTCTCGTACGGAGACAAGTCCTTGATGGGGCGGGTGTCGATCAGCGAACCGGGCAGGAAAGCGCGGATGCCGTTGACCAGAACGGTCAGACCGCCCTTGACCTTGCCACTGGTGGTGCCGGTCACGAATTCGCCGGTTTCCAGCGACTTTTCGAGCGACATCCACGAAGCGAGGCGCTTGGCGGTGTCGCGGCTGACGATGGTGTCGCCGTAGCCGTTTTCCATGGCGACGATGGCCACGGAGACAAACTCACCGACCTGGACTTCGAGCTCGCCCTTGTCGCTCTTGAATTCGGCGATGGGCACATAGGCTTCGGACTTGAGGCCGGCGTTCACGACGACAAAGCCGTGCTCCAGGCGCACGACTTCGGCGGTAACGACTTCACCAATACGGGTTTCGGAGTGTTGCTGGGACTCAGCAAACATCTCTGCAAAAGATTCAGACATGGATTTCCTTGACCGGCCAACAGGTTGACAGCTGCACGATTGCGGCTGTTTCAAAGACTGACGGCAACGGTTTGTTGCGGGGACACCGCGGTTAAGTTAAACAACCACACCGCCAATGCGCAGGGTGCGCGGGAGGGGACGGTGTGGACCACACAAACGCCGTTTTTCAACAGCGTTGGCAGACGTTCAAGCAGGGGTTGAGCCAGGCGAGAAGGGCTGCCGTGCCTGCCACCAGCCCAACACCTGCGTGACCGAAGATTCGATCGACAGCGCGGAGTTGTCCAGCAACAAGGCGTCTTCGGCGGGTTTGAGAGGCGCCACAGTGCGGGACGAATCCCGCAAATCGCGCGCTTCCAAGTCTGCCAGAAGGTCTTGGATTATAGCGGGAATCCCCTTTGAAATCAACTGCTTATGGCGCCGTTCGGCACGCTGCCGGGCGTTGGCGGTGAGGTAGACCTTGAGCGGCGCGCCCGGGAAAATCACCGTGCCCATGTCGCGCCCGTCGGCCACCAGACCGGGCAGGCGGCAAAAACTGTGTTGCAGGTCCACCAGCGCGGTGCGCACTGCCGGCAACACCGAGACTTTGGAGGCGTTCATGCCGGCTTCTTCGGTGCGGATGGCGTCGCTGACATCGTCATCGCCCAGCCAGACGGTGTCACCGACAAAACGCGCCGGCAGTGCCCGTGCCAGCGCGGCCACTGCGCCTTCGTGTGCCGCGTCCAGTGCCAGTCCGGCGCGCAGTGCGGCCAGCGCGGTGATGCGGTACAGCGCGCCGGAGTCGAGGTAGTGGTAGCCCAGCCGGGCGGCCACCTCAGACGCCAGCGTGCCCTTGCCGGAGGCGGTGGGGCCATCGACGCAAATCACCGGAATCGCGGCGGGTTGGGCCTCGGCCAGCGCAAAAAGCGCCTCGAAGTAGTCGGGAAAGGTCTTGCCGACGCACTTCGGGTCTTCAATGCGCACTGGCACGCCTGCGGGGTTGAACGCGGCGAGCGAGAAACACATGGCGACGCGGTGGTCGTCGTAGGTGTGGATGCTGGCCGGCTTCCACTGGCCAAGCTTGGGCGGTGTGATGGCGATGAAGTCGGCGCCTTCTGCCACCGTGGCGCCGAGTTTGCGCAACTCGGTGGCCATGGCGGCAATGCGGTCGGTTTCCTTGACGCGCCAGCTCGCGATGTTGGTCAGCCGGGTGGTGCCGTTGGCGTACAGCGCCATCACCGCCAGCGTCATCGCCGCGTCGGGGATGTGGTTGCAGTCGAGGTCAATCGCCTGCAGCGGCCAGCGTGCGTTGGACACTTCCAGCCAGTTCGGGCCGCTGGTGACCTTGGCGCCCATGGCGGTGGCAGCGTCGATGAAACGGATGTCCCCCTGGATGGAATCGGCCCCGACGCCTTCAATTTTGATGGTTTTCAAGCCATTTTGGCCTTGAGCCCTAGTCGCGACTGCACCGAGTGCTATGAAATAGCTAGCGGACGACGCGTCGGCTTCGACGTGTATCACGCCTGGCGACTGGTAACGGCTGCCCGCGGGGATGGTGAAACGCTGCCAGCCGTCGCGTCGCACGGGCACGCCGAAACGGGCCAACAGGTTGAGGGTGATGTCGATGTAGGGCTTAGAGATGAGCTCGCCGATGACTTCGATCACCACGTCCTGGGTGGCCACCAAGGGCAGGGCCATCAACAACGCGGTCAGAAACTGGCTGGAGACGTCACCCCGCACCTGGATGGGTTCTGCCAGCGTCAATGCGGGTGCCGCGCCGCTAGCGCCCAGCCGCAGCGGCGGGTAGCCGGGTTCGCCCAGGTAGTCAATGCGGCAGCCGAGCTGGCGCAACGCGTTCACGAGGTCGCCAATCGGTCGCTCGTGCATGCGGGGCACGCCGCTCAGCTCGAATTCGCCGCCCAACACGGCCAAAGCGGCGGTCAGCGGGCGCATGGCGGTGCCCGCGTTGCCCATGAAGAGTTTGGCCCCGGCAGGGCGTGTACTGCCCAGGCCCGTGATGGTGGCGGTGGTGCCGTCGCGGGCCACGGCACAGCCGAGTTGGCGCAGCGCGTCCAGCATGATGCGCGTGTCGTCGGAGTCGAGCAGGTCGTGCACGGTGGTGCTGCCCTGGCTGAGTGCGGCCATCAGCAGCACCCGGTTGGAAATGCTTTTGGAGCCGGGCAGGCGCAGGCTGCCAGCGGCATGCGCCAGTGCGGGAAGGTCGAGAAATTCTGTGCTGTACATCGGCCGCTCAGTTCAGGCTAACGGAATAGGGGTTGCCCGCGCGTCACCACGCAGGCGGGTCGGCAAACTCAGGTGGCGGGTTGCACGCCGGGCAGTTGCCAGCCGCTGCGCGCGTCGCGTGCCTGGGCAATGGCGGCTTCCAGCTCGGTGGCCTGGCCGGTGGCCATCAGCGTCTCCAGCGTTTGCAGCGAGGCACGGAAGGCGGCGCATTGGCGTGCCACCTCGTCGCGGTTGGCCAGCAGAATGTCGCGCCACACGCGCGGGTCGCTGGCGGCAATGCGGGTGAAATCACGGAAGCCCGGGCCGGCGAGGGACAACAACTCGCTGGCTTTGGGCTGGGACGCGATGCTGTTCATGAAGGCAAACGCCAGCAGGTGGGGCAGGTGGCTGACGGCGGCGTAGGTGGCGTCGTGCGATTCGGGTGACATCTTCAGCACCTGGGCGCCAAGCGCGGTCCAGACGGCGCTGGCTTTTTGCAGTTGGGCAGTCAGCGTGCGTTCGATGGGCGTCAGGATCACCTGTCGGCCGCTGTAGAGGTCGGCGTCCGCATGGTCAATGCCAGCGCTTTCCTTGCCCGCGATCGGGTGCGCCGGTACGAACGAGCCGACCTGGTCGCGCAGCACCTGCCGCGCTACGTCGACCACATCGCCTTTGGTCGAACCCACGTCCATCACCAGCATGCTGGGGGTGATGAGGTGGCGAATGGCTTTCAGCGTCGATTCTGTGGCGGCCACCGGCACCGCCAGCAGCACAATGTCCGAGCCGGACACCGCCAGCAATGCCGAGGAGGCCTCCAAGTCGATCACACCCAGCGCCTTGGCACGCTCCACCGTGGACGGTGACTTGCTGTAGCCCACGACACGTTTTACCAGCCCTGCGCGCTTGAGCGCCAGCGCGAACGAGCCGCCCATCAGGCCGCAGCCGATCAAACCCAGTTGTTCAAACATCATTCGCTTGCAGGGTAGGTGCCAAGGACCTTGTAAAACGCGCAGCGTTCCTGCAGCTCGGCCAGTGCGGCCGCCACATTGGGCGTGCCGGGGTGGCCCTGCATGTCGATGTAGAAGTAGTACTCCCACTGGCCGGAGCGGGCCGGGCGGGACTCAAACCGCGTCATCGACACACCGTGCGCTTTCAGTGGCACCAGCAGGTCGTGTACCGCGCCGGGCCGGTTGGGCACCGAGACGATCACGCTGGTGCAGTCCTTGCCCGACGGTGTGGGCGTGGCCAGTGTGTGTGGCAGACAGACCACCACGAAACGGGTGCGGTTGAAGGCGTCGTCCTGGATCGCGTGGGCCGCTGTGTGCAGGCCAAACGCCGTACCGGCGCGCTCGCTGGCAATGCCAGCCCAGGCTGGGTTGGTGCTGGCCAGGCGCGCACCTTCGGCATTGCTGGACGCGGTACGGCGCTCGGCATGTGGCAGGTGGGTGCTGAGCCAGCCCTGGCACTGGGCCAGGGCTTGCGGGTGCGCAATCACCACCTCAATGCCGTCCAGCGAGTTGCTCAGGCGCAGCAGGTGGTGGCGCACCAGCAGGCTGGTTTCCCCCACGATGTGCAGCGGTGAGGTGAGGAACAAATCCAGCGAGCGCGAGACCATGCCCTCGGTCGAGTTCTCTACCGGCACGACGCCAAAGTGTGCGCTGCCAGCGGCCGTGGCACGGAAGACTTCGTCGATGCTGGCGCAGGGCACGTGCTCGATGCTGCCACCAAAAAACTGCACCGCCGCCTGTTCGCTGAAGGTGCCCACCGGGCCAAGGTAGGCCACGCGCTGGGGGGCTTCCAGCGCACGGCAAGCGGACATGATTTCGCGCCAGATGTTGGCCACGCTGTCGGGTTTGAGCGGGCCGGCGTTGGCGGCCTGCAGCGACTGGATCACCTGGGCTTCGCGCTCGGGCCGGAACACCGGCGAACCTTCCACGCGTTTGATCTCGCCGACCTCGTTGGCCAACGCGGCACGGCGGTTCAACAGGGTCAACAGGTCCTGGTCAACGGCGTCGATCTGAACGCGCAGTTCGGGGAGGGTTCGGGTCATGTCGGCGGGCAACCTCAAGCGTCAGTGGGCTCGACAGGGGCGTCGCCACCGTCGGTGTCCAGGGTGCCGAGGACCGCGTTCGCGTCGTTTTCCACGATGCGCTGCAGGCCGCTGAGTTGTGTGCCTTCGTCCAGCGCCATCAGCGTCACGCCCTGGGTGGCGCGGCCGAGTTCACGGATCTCGCTGACCCGGGTGCGCACCAGCACGCCCTTGTCGGTGATCAGCATGATCTCGTCGTCGGCATGCACCAGCGTGGCGGCCACCACCTTGCCGTTGCGCTCGGATTGCTGGATCGCAATCATGCCTTTGGTGCCGCGGCCGTGCCGTGTGTATTCGGTGATGCTGGTGCGTTTGCCATAGCCGTTCTGGGTGGCGGTCAGCACGCTTTGCTGCTCGTCTTCGGCCACCAGCATGGCGATCACGCTCTGGCCGTCCTCGATCATCATGCCGCGCACGCCGCGGGCGTTGCGGCCCATGGGGCGCACATCGTTTTCGTCAAAACGCACGGCCTTGCCGCCGTCCGAGAACAGCATCACGTCGTGCTTGCCGTCGGTGAGTGCGGCCCCAATCAGGTAGTCGCCTTCGTCGAGGTCAACCGCGATGATGCCCGCCTTGCGCGGGTTGCTGAACTCGTCCAGCGAGGTCTTCTTCACTGTCCCCATCGAGGTCGACATGAACACATACTGGTCGGCGGGGAAGCTGCGTTTGGGGCCGGTGAGTGGCAAGACCACGTTGATCTTTTCGCCTTCGGCCAGCGGGAACATGTTGACGATGGGGCGGCCGCGCGAACCACGGGAGCCCGTGGGCGCTTCCCAGACCTTGAGCCAGTACAGGCGGCCACGGTTGGAGAAACACAGGATGTAGTCGTGCGTGTTCGCAATGAACAGCTGGTCGATCCAGTCGTCTTCCTTGGTGGCGGTGGCCTGCTTGCCGCGACCGCCGCGCTTTTGCGCCCGGTATTCGCTGAGCGGCTGGCTCTTGATGTAGCCGCTGTGGCTGAGCGTCACCACCATGTCGGTGGGGGTGATCAGGTCTTCGGTGCTGAGGTCGTAGGAGCTGTGCTCGATCACGCTGCGGCGTGCGCCCAGCTTGGTCTGGCCGAACTCCTGTTTGATGTGGCTCAACTCGTCGCCAATGATGGTGGAGACGCGTTCCGGCCGTGCCAGGATGTCGAGCAGGTCGTCGATCTCGGCCATCACCTCTTTGTATTCGGCAACAATTTTGTCCTGCTCCAGCCCGGTCAGGCGCTGCAAACGCATCTGCAGGATTTCCTGTGCCTGGGTGTCGCTCAGGCGGTACAGGCCGTCGTTGCCCATGCCAAAGGCGCGCTCCAGTCCGTCAGGGCGGTAGTCGTCGGCATTGACCACGCCGCCGTCGGCGCGGGTCCGGGTCAGCATTTCGCGCACCAGCTGGCTGTCCCAAGGGCGGTTCATCAGCTCGGTTTTGGCGACTGGGGGGGTGGGCGCATTGCGGATGATGGCAATGAACTCGTCGATGTTGGCCAGCGCCACCGCCAGGCCTTCCAGCACATGGCCGCGTTCGCGCGCCTTGCGCAGTGTGAACACCGTGCGGCGTGTCACCACTTCGCGGCGGTGCTTCAGGAACACCTGCAGCAGGTCTTTCAGGTTGCACAAGCGCGGTTGGCCGTCGATCAACGCCACCATGTTTACGCCGAAGCTGTCTTGCAGCTGCGTCTGTTTGTAGAGGTTGTTCAGCACCACCTCGGGCACTTCGCCGCGTTTGAGTTCGATCACCAGCCGCATACCCGATTTGTCGGACTCGTCCTGGATGTGGCTGATGCCTTCAATCTTCTTCTCGTGCACCAGCTCGGCCATGCGCTCCTGCAGCGTCTTCTTGTTGACCTGGTAGGGCAGCTCGTCGACGATGATGGCCTGGCGCTGGCCGCGGTCGATGTCCTCGAAGTGGCACTTGGCGCGCATGATGACGCGGCCACGGCCGGTGCGGTAGCCGTCCTTCACGCCGTTGATGCCGTAGATGATGCCGGCGGTGGGGAAGTCGGGTGCCGGAATGATCTCCATCAGTTCGTCGATTGATGCTTCGGGGTTGCGCAGCAAATGCAGGCAGGCGTCGACCACCTCGTTCAGGTTGTGTGGCGGGATGTTGGTCGCCATGCCCACCGCGATGCCGCCCGAGCCGTTGACCAGCAGGTTGGGAAAACGTGCCGGCATGACCAACGGCTCTTTTTCACTGCCGTCGTAGTTGGGCCCGAAATCGACGGTTTCCTTGTCCAGGTCACCCAGCAGTTCGTGTGCGATCTTGGCCAGGCGGATTTCGGTGTAACGCATGGCGGCCGCGTTGTCACCATCGACCGAACCGAAATTGCCCTGGCCGTCCACCAGCAAATGCCGCATGGAGAAATCCTGCGCCATCCGCACGATGGTGTCGTAAACCGATTGGTCGCCGTGCGGGTGGTACTTGCCGATCACGTCGCCGACAATGCGGGCCGACTTTTTGTAAGGTCGGTTCCAGTCGTTGTTCAGTTCGTGCATCGCGAACAGCACACGGCGGTGCACCGGCTTCAAACCATCCCGCGCGTCCGGCAGGGCACGGCCCACGATCACGCTCATCGCGTAATCGAGGTAACTGCGCCGCATTTCCTCCTCAAGACTGATGGGCAGGGTTTCTTTGGCGAACTGTGTCATGTCGGGCGGTGTCTCTTAATAATCTGGCGTAAGTTACTATTTTAAGTGCGGCAGGTGGCTGGACCGGCTGTCGCAAGCACGCAACACACCGGTCAGAATGACCCGGATGTGACCGGAACGCGTTCCGGATGGGGGTTCCCGTCACAATGCCTATGGCACAATAAACTTAACGGTTCATGTGATGGTCACTTGGGCCGTGTAAATTACGCAGCGAGACTGCGGCCTTTCCCCTTGAGGAGAACCATGAAGAAACTCAATAAAGTGGCGATGTTGTTTGCCGCAGCTGCACTTGCAACGGCAGCCGGCGCTCAAACCAAGGTAACTGCAGCAAACGGCGGCGCTACCGTGGACAACTGGGTCAACGGTACGAGCGAACTCGTCTGGAAAAACGGTACCAACGAACTCTGCTGGCGTGATGCGAGCTGGACCCCGGCCACCGCTGCCAAAGGCTGCGACGGCGCGCTGGTTCCACCTCCTCCACCAGCGCCAGCACCAGCACCTGCAGCTGCCCCGGCTCCAGCACCTGCACCCGCAGTGGTCCCAGTGCCAGTCGCACCGGTCGCCACCAAGGTCACCTACGCTGCCGATGCCTTCTTTGACTTTGACAAAGCCGTGCTGAAGCCAGAAGGCAAAGCCAAGCTGGACGATTTGACCAGCAAGATCAAGGGCATCAACCTGGAAGTCATCATTGCCGTGGGTCACACCGACTCCGTGGGCAGCGACGACTACAACCAGAAGCTCTCGATCCGCCGTTCAGAAGCCGTCAAGGCCTACTTGGTGTCCAGCGGTGTTGAAAAGAACCGTGTCTACACCGAAGGCAAGGGCGAGAAGCAGCCAATTGCTGACAACAAGACCTCGGAAGGCCGTGCCAAGAACCGCCGCGTCGAGATCGAAGTGGTCGGTACCCGCGCGCCTGCCAAGTAATCGGCTCACCCCCGGTACAAAAAACCCCGCTTCGGCGGGGTTTTTTTATGGTTTCAGGAAACCGGTTCGGCGTGAAAGCCGAACCGGGGGCTATGGGTTAAAGCACTTCGCTGGCGAAGTCAGCCAGACGCGAGCGTTCGCCGCGTGCCAGGGTGATGTGGCCGCTGTGGGGCCAACCCTTGAACTTGTCCACGGCAAAAGTCAGGCCTGAGGAGCCTTCGGTCAGGTAGGGGGTGTCGATCTGCGCCAGGTTGCCCATGCAGATGATTTTGGTGCCCGGGCCAGCGCGGGTGATCAGTGTCTTCATCTGCTTGGGTGTCAGGTTTTGCGCCTCGTCAATGATCACGTACTTGTTCAAAAAAGTGCGGCCACGCATGAAGTTCATGCTTTTGATCTTGATGCGTGAGCGGATCAACTCGTTGGTGGCGGCACGGCCCCATTCGCCCGATGAGGTGTCGGTTTTCCCCAGCACCTCCAGGTTGTCATCCAGGGCACCCATCCACGGGCCCATCTTTTCTTCCTCAGTGCCCGGCAGGAAGCCGATGTCTTCGCCCACCGACACCGTGGCGCGGGTGACGATGATCTCGGTGTAGCGCCGGTCGTCCAGTACCTGGGTCAACCCACTGGCCAGGGCCATCAGGGTTTTGCCGGTGCCTGCCGTGCCGGTGAGGGTGACGAAATCGATCTCCGGGTCCATCAGCAGGTTCATGGCGAAGTTCTGCTCGCGGTTGCGGGTGGTCACGCCCCAGACGGCATTTTTCAGGTGGTTGAAGTCCTTCAGCGTCTTCAGCACCGCCGTTTTGGCGCGGATCTCGGTGACCCGCGCGTACAACGAGGGTTCTCCGGGGGCCTCAAAGTACACGAACTGGTTGATCAGCAAACTGGGTACCACCGGTCCGGTGATCCGGTAGAAGGTGTGGCTGCCTTGTTGCCAGCTTTCAACCGTTTTGCCGTGTTTGTCCCAGAAGTCGGCAGGCAGCGCCATGGCGCCGGAGTACAGCAGGTCGCCGTCTTCCAACGTTTTGTCGTTTTGGTAGTCTTCGGCGGCGAGGCCGAGCGCGCGTGATTTGACGCGCATGTTGATGTCTTTGGACACCAGCACAACTTCCCGTGGTGCGTACTGCAGGCGCAAAGCGTCCACCACGCCCAGAATCTGGTTGTCAGCCTTGCCTTGCGGCAGGCTGGTCGGCAGGGTGTAGTTCAATGACTGGGTCTGGAAAAACAGGCGCCCACCGACGCCGCGGTGGCCAGTGGCATCCAGCTTCAAGCCCTGGCCGATGTCGGCGCCCGGGGCCCCGGCCAGAGCGTCCAGCGTGCGGCTGGTCTGGCGGGCATTGCGTGCCACCTCGGTCATGCCTTTCTTGTGACCGTCCAGTTCTTCCAGCACGATCATCGGCAGGTAGATGTCGTGTTCCTCGAAGCGGAACAGGCACATCGGATCGTGCATCAGCACGTTGGTGTCAAGCACAAACAGTTTGGCTGGCCCTGCTGGTCGGGGGCGTTTGGCGCGTGTTGCCGGTGCGGGCTCTTCTGGCTTGTTCGCAGCGTGGTAGTCGGGTACCGTGTTGTGGGCGATGGTGGTGGGTTCAGGCGCTGGGGATGGCTGTGACGCAGGCGTGGCCGTTCGGGCTGTGTTTGCGGTGGGTGGTCGACGCGCGGGTTTGGTGTGGCTGCGAACAGGCGCTTCGAGCGCTTCTGGTGTCAGCAATGCAGCGCGTTTTGTGGGTGCGGGGGGCAGGGGCATACGGTCTGGCGATCAGGGTAGGCGTTGAGGGAAGAGGCAAACGCTGATGTTCACAGCCATAAAAAAAGCCGCCTGGTGACCAGGGCGGCTCGTGGCGGGGAACAGGGTGTCGCACTCCAATGCATGAATTCATTATGCATGAGGCGCACCGCGTGTTCCCTGGCGTTGCGGCAACAATGCGCACGCGCGCGCATTGCCAGGACGGTGTGTCAGGCAGTGGCTTTTTTCAGCGCCTTGACAGCCTTGAGGACGTCGTCCACATGGCCGGGTACTTTCAGGCCGCGCCACTCTTCGGCGAGGGTGCCGTCGGGAGCGATCAGGAAGGTGCTCCGTTCAATGCCCTTGACCTTTTTGCCGTACATGATCTTGTTTTTGACCACGCCAAACATGTGGCACATTTTTTCTTCTGTGTCGGCGATCAGCTCGAACGGGAGTTCCAGCTTGGCTTTGAAATCGTCGTGCGATTTCATGTTGTCGCGTGACACGCCGAACACGGTGGCGCCGGCTTTGACGAAGTCTTTGTATTTGTCCCGAAACTGCATGGCCTCGGTGGTGCAACCAGGGGTGTTGTCTTTGGGGTAGAAGTACAGCACCACCACTTTGCCGAGGTGTGTCTGGTTGGACACCTTGACGCCACTGGTGGCGTTGGCTTCAAATTCTGGAATGGGCTTGTTGACAACGATCGCCATAGGGTACTAGTCTCTCGTGACAGGGTGAGGGCATTGGAGCGGCTGTGACAGCTGTCCTGCAACCCTCGATTTTACCCCGAAACGGTATTCACTCTTATTGCGAAGGTTCAAGCACCAACGCAGCAATGACATTGCGGCCCTCGCCAGCGAGAATGTTGTAAGTGCGGCAGGCGGCTTGCGTGTCCATGGTTTCCAGACCGACACGTTGGCCCATCAGCCCTCTCAGCCACGCCGGGGGGGGGAAGCGCAGCTTGCGGCCGCTGCCGAAAATCACCAGTTCCGCGCCCAGCCCGGCCAGTTGTGCAAAGTGCTCTTCGGTCAGTGCGTCAAAGCCATTGCATTGCCAGTCGATCAACTGGCCGCGTGACCCCACCAGAACGCTGTGGGTGATTTTTTCACCGTTCACGCCCACCCAGTCAGGCCCGTAGGCGGCGATGGTTTGAACGTCGGATTTGTCGGGCTGCAACTTCATGGTGCGTGTAGGCTTGGATTCCTGTGGCCCTGCACCGGGACAGGGCAGAACTGTGGTCAAATTATAGGTTTCGCCTCTGCCAAACGCCCCCGGAGGGACATTGAAGACCATTCAGAAATCCGCCAAGCTGGCCAACGTCTGCTACGACATCCGCGGCCCCATCATGGACCGCGCACGTCAGATGGAGGAGGACGGCCAGAAGATCATCAAGCTCAACATCGGCAACCTGGCGGTGTTCGGTTTTGACTCGCCCGAAGAAATCCAGCAGGACATGATCCGCAACCTGCCGAACTCGGCTGGTTACTCGGACAGCAAAGGCATCTTCGGCGCGCGCAAGGCGGTGATGCACTACACCCAGCAGCAGGGTATCAAGGGGGTGACGCTGGACGACATCTACCTGGGCAACGGCGCGAGTGAGCTGATCGTGATGGCCACCAACGGCCTCCTCGATGCCGGCGACGAGCTGCTGCTGCCGGCCCCCGACTACCCGCTGTGGACGGCCGCAGCCAGCCTGTCGGGCGGTACGCCGGTGCACTACACCTGCGACGAAGCCAATGGCTGGATGCCCGACCTGGACGACATCCGCGCCAAGGTCACGCCGCGCACCAAGGGCATTGTGGTCATCAACCCGAACAACCCGACCGGCGTGCTGTACTCGGACGAGTTGCTCAAAGGCATTGTGCAGATCGCCCGCGAGAACGGCCTGGTGATCCTGGCCGACGAGGTGTACGACAAGGTGCTGTACGACGGCGTGAAGCACACCGCCATCGGTTCCCTGAGTGACGATGTGCTGACGCTGACCTTCAACTCGCTGTCCAAGAGCTACCGTTCGTGCGGTTACCGCGCCGGCTGGCTGGTGGTGTCGGGCGAGAAGAAATACGCCCGCGACTACATCGAGGGCCTGAACATGCTCTCCAACATGCGGCTGTGCGCCAACGTGCCAGGGCAGTGGGCCATACAAACCGCGCTGGGCGGTTACCAGAGCATCAACGACCTGGTGAACGAAGGCGGCAGACTGCGCCGCCAGCGTGACCTGGCCTATGAACTGATCACCGCCATTCCGGGTGTGACCTGCGTCAAGCCCAGCGCTGCGCTGTACATGTTTCCCAAGCTCGACCCGAAGATGTACCCCATCAAGGACGACCAGCAGTTCTTTCTGGAACTGCTGCAGGAAACACGGGTGATGCTGGTGCAGGGCACAGGCTTCAACTGGCCCGACCCCGACCACTTCCGCATCGTCTTCCTGCCGCATGAAGACGATCTGCGCGAAGCCATCCAGCGCATTGCGCGGTTCCTTGAAAGCTATCGAAAGCGTAGCGCCTGATTCAGGTTTGACTAGGGCTAAAGCCCGATTTGACATAAAAAATATATGAAATCTATCCAAGTTGGCCTGCTCGGCATCGGTACCGTTGGCAGTGGCACCTACAACGTTCTGCGGCGCAACCAGCAAGAAATCCAGCGCCGTGCTGGACGTGGCATTGAGGTCACCATGGTGGCCGACCTTGACGTGGCCCGGGCGCAAAGCCTGGTCGGCCCCGGCGTGGCGGTGGTGAACGACGCCCGCGCGGTGATTGCCAACCCGGACATCGACATCGTGGTCGAACTGATTGGTGGCTACGGCATCGCCAAGGCGCTGGTGCTGGAGGCGATCGAGGCTGGCAAACACGTGGTCACCGCCAACAAGGCCTTGCTGGCGGTGCATGGCACCGAGATTTTTGCAGCGGCCCACCGCAAGGGCGTGATGGTCGCGTTTGAAGCGGCCGTGGCCGGCGGCATCCCCATCATCAAGGCGCTGCGCGAAGGCCTGACCGCCAACAGCATCCAGTGGGTGGCTGGCATCATCAACGGCACCACCAACTTCATCCTCTCCGAAATGCGCGACAAGGGGCTGGACTTTTCTGTGGTGCTGAAGGAGGCGCAGCGCCTGGGCTATGCCGAAGCCGACCCGACCTTCGACATCGAAGGCGTGGACGCGGCCCACAAGGCCACGCTGATGAGCGCGATTGCCTTTGGCATTCCGGTGCAGTTCGACAAAGCTTATGTGGAAGGCATCACCCAGCTCGGCGCGCAAGATATTCAGTACGCCGAACAGCTCGGCTACCGCATCAAGCTGCTGGGCATTGCCAAACGCCGACCAAATGGCATTGAGCTCCGCGTGCACCCCAGCCTGGTGCCGGCCAAGCGCCTGATCGCCAATGTCGAAGGTGCGATGAACGCGGTGATGGTGCATGGCGATGCCGTTGGCACCACGCTGTACTACGGCAAAGGCGCAGGTAGCGAGCCTACGGCCAGTGCGGTGATTGCCGACTTGGTGGACATCACCCGCCTGCACACGGCCGACGCGGCCCAGCGCGTGCCACACCTGGCTTTCCAGCCCGATGCCATGAGTGACCTGCCAGTGCTGCCGATGAGCGAGGTGGTGACCAGTTACTACCTGCGCCTGCGCGTGGCCGACCAGGCTGGCGTGCTGGCGCGCGTGACCGGCATCCTGGCCGACGCCGGCATCAGCATCGACGCGGTGTTGCAGCGCGAAGCGGACGAAGTCGGCGGTGAAGGCTCGACACAAACCGACGTCATCATCCTGACCCACGACACCCGTGAAGGCACGATGAACGAAGCCATTGCGGAAATGCAGGGCCTGCCCACCGTGCTGGCCGCCATCACCCGCATCCGCAAGGAAGAGCTGGCGTGAAGTACCTGAGCACCCGCGGCCACCCGGACCGCCGCCGTTTTTGCGAAATCCTGCTCGAGGGCCTGGCGCCCGACGGCGGCCTGTACTTGCCCGAGTTTTACCCGCAGGTGGATGACGCCACGTTGGCACGCTGGCGCGGCCTGCCGTACGCCGACCTGGCTTTTGAGGTGCTGTCGCTGTACATCGACGACATCCCGGCCGACGACCTGCGCGCGTTGTGCCGCAAGACCTACACCGAGGCGGTGTTCGGCACGGCGGCCATCGTGCCACTCAAGCAACTCGAAGAGGGGCTGTACCTCGAAGCCTTGTCCAACGGCCCGACGCTGGCCTTCAAGGACATGGCGATGCAGCTGCTCGGTAACCTGTTCGAGTACGAACTGGCGCGCCGAGGCGAAGAACTCAACATCCTCGGCGCCACCTCGGGCGACACCGGCAGTGCCGCCGAGTACGCGATGCGCGGCAAGCAGGGCGTGCGGGTGTTCATGACCTCGCCGCACGGCCGCATGAGCCCGTTCCAGCAGGCGCAGATGTTCAGCCTGCAAGACGAGAACATCCACAACATCGCGATCGTTGGTGTGTTCGACGACTGCCAGGACATCGTCAAGGCGGTGTCGAACGACCTGGAATTCAAGCGCCGCTACAAGATCGGCACCGTCAACTCGATCAACTGGGCCCGTCTGATGGCCCAGGTGGTTTATTACTTTGCCGGCTATTTTCAGGCGACCAAGTCGAACACCGAGAAGGTGTCGTTCACTGTTCCGTCGGGCAACTTTGGCAACGTCTGTGCCGGCCATGTGGCGCGCATGATGGGCCTGCCGATCGCCCAGCTGGTGGTTGCCACCAATGAGAACGACGTGCTCGACGAGTTCTTCCGCACCGGCGTGTACCGCGTGCGAGGCAGCACCGACACACACGAAACCTCCAGCCCGTCGATGGACATTTCCAAGGCCTCCAACTTCGAGCGCTTCGTGTTCGATTTGCTGGGACGCGATGCCCACCGCGTGCGCGATTTGTTCGGTGCGCAGCTGTCGGCGCAGGGGCGGTTTGACCTGCACGCCGACCCTGCTTTTGCCCAGGCCGCCACGCGCTACGGCTTCGTCAGCGGCAAGAGCACCCACGCCAACCGGCTGGACACCATCCGCGACACCTTTGCACGTTTTGGCGCGATGGTCGACACCCACACCGCCGATGGCCTGAAGGTCGCGCGCGAGCACCTGCAGTCGGGCACGCCCATGGTGGTTCTGGAAACCGCCTTGCCGATCAAGTTTGCCGCCACCATTGTCGAAGCGCTGGGCCGCGAGCCCGACCGCCCTGCCAAATTTGAAGGCATCGAGGCCTTGCCCAAACGGGTGCAGGTCATGCCTTCTGACGTGGCCCAGGTCCAGGCCTACATCGCTGCGCACTGCCCATGAAAGGGCAGGCGTGAAAGTCGTCGGTTTTGCGGGCTACTCCGGTTCAGGCAAAACCACGCTGGTCGAGGCGCTGATCCCGCAGCTCAAGCTGCGGGGCCTGCGGGTGTCGGTGGTCAAACACGCGCACCACAGCTTTGACATTGACCACGCCGGCAAAGACACGCGGCGCCACCGCGAAGCCGGTGCTTTTGAAGTGGTCGTTGCCTCTGACCAGCGTTTGGCCTTGGTCCGGGAATTCGAGCAGTCGGCACAGCTGTCTGTCCACCACCTGATTGCCGAACTGTACGACGGTGTGGACTGGGTGCTGGTGGAGGGCTTCAAGTCCAGCGACCTGCTGAAGATCGAGGTCTGGCGCGCCAGCTCGGGCCAGCCGGTGCGCTACATGGACGACGACTTCATTGTGGCGATTGCCACCGACTCCCCTGCACAGCTGCCCGAGGCCACACTGCGCCCGGTGCTGGACCTGAACAACCCCGATGCGCTGGCCGGCTGGCTGGTGGAAAATCAGGACCGTTTCGATTACCGACAAGAGTTGTACGCATGACCGCCGCCACGCCACCCGCCGCCGCACCCCGCGCGCCGCTGAAACCGCTCGACAACGCGTTGTCCGAGCTGCTGGCTTTTGCCACGCCGCTGACGAAGCGCGAGGTGGTGTCCACCTTCGACGCCGACGGCCGTGTTCTGGCGCAAGACGTGGTGTCGGCCTTGCAGGTGCCACCGCAGGACAACAGCTCGATGGACGGCTACGCACTGCGCTGCGCCGACGTGGCCGCCGCCGACAGCCTGGTGGTGTCGCAGCGCATTCCGGCCGGCAGCCAGGGCCAGCCGCTGTTGCCCGGCACCGCTGCCCGCATCTTCACCGGTGCGCCCGTGCCCACCGGGGCCGATGCCATCGTCATGCAAGAGGACTGCGAGGTGTTGCCCACGGGCGATGACGGCACCACCCGCATCGTGGTGAAGCAGTCGCCGCAACCTGGCCAGTGGATCCGCCGCGCGGGCGAAGACGTGACCCAGGGCGCGGTGGTGTTGTCCCAGGGCATCCGCTTGACGCCCGCCGCGCTCGGCCTGGCCGCCAGCATTGGCCTGGCCCAGCTTCAGGTGGTGGCCCGGCCACGCGTGGCGCTGTTTTCCACGGGTGACGAACTGGTGATGCCTGGCGACGTACCGCCCGAGCAGATGCCACCCGGCGCCATTTACAACTCCAACCGCTTCTTCCTGCGCGCCTTGCTGTTGCGGCTGGGTTGCGAAGTGACCGACATGGGCATCGTGCCCGACCGCCTGGAGGCCACCGTGGCCGCGTTGCGCGACGCCAGCCAGCACCACGACCTGATCCTCACCAGCGGTGGCGTGTCGGTGGGCGAAGAAGACCACATCAAGCCCGCCGTGCAGTCGCTTGGCCAGCTCAACCTGTGGCAGATTGCCATGAAGCCGGGCAAGCCGTTCGCTTACGGCCGAATTGGTGAAGGTGCGGGCGCGTCCCACTTCATTGGCCTGCCAGGCAACCCGGTGTCGAGTTTTGTCACCTTCATGCTGCTGGTGCGGCCCTTCCTGCTGAAGCTGCAGGGTGTGACTGAAGTTGCTCACAAATCCATAGCGCTACCGGCAGATTTCACCTGGGCTCGCCCAGACAAACGCCGTGAATTCCTGCGGGTGCGGCGCAATGCGGCCGGTGGCGTGGAGTTGTTTGCCAACCAGAGCTCGGGGGTGTTGACTTCGGCCGTCTGGGGCGACGGCGTGGTGGACAACCCGTCTGGCCAGGCGATTGCACCGGGCGATCTGGTGCGTTACATCCCGTTCACCGAACTGCAGTCATGAAAATCACCGTCAAATACTTTGCGTCCATCCGCGAGCTGATCGGGCAAGGCGCCGAACCGGTCGACACCGCTGCGACCACCCTGCAGGCGCTCCGTGACGAACTGATCGCACGCGGTGGCGCCTACGACGAAGCCCTGGCGCGTGGCAAGGCGGTGCGTGTGGCGCTGAACCAGGTCATGAGCGCCGAGTCGGTGGCCCTGACCGACGGCGCCGAAGTGGCTTTTTTCCCACCCGTTACCGGGGGCTGAACATGACCATTGCCCGTGTCGCCATTCAGACCCACGACTTCAATGTCGCCGACGAAATCGAGGCCTTGCGGCGGGCCAACCGCCAGGTGGGTGCGGTGTGCAGCTTCATTGGCACCGTGCGCGACCGCAACGAAGGCAGCGACGTCCGCACCATGGAACTGGAGCACTACCCCGGCATGACGGAGAAGTCGATCGAGGCGATGATCGACGAGGCGATGCGCCGCTTCGACATTTTTGGCGCGCGCGTGATCCACCGCGTGGGCCTGCTGCAGCCGCTGGACCAGATCGTGCTGGTGGCCGTCACCTCCGCGCACCGGGGCGAGAGTTTCCAGGCCTGTGAATTCCTGATGGATTACCTGAAAACCCAGGCCCCGTTCTGGAAAAAAGAAGACACGCCCGAAGGCGCACGCTGGGTGGATGCCCGCGTCAGCGACGACGCGGCGCTGGCCCGCTGGGGCATTGCCGCGCAGAACGTCTGACGGTCAATTCAGGTACTTGGGGCGCACCGAATCGCTGGACAAAACGGCGGACGAGGTGGTGGAGCCTGACAAGCCGGCTGGCATCGCAATCGGCCATTCGGCATTGCCAATCGCAGTTTCCAGCAGGTGCATGAAGCCATGCATCAACTGGGACTCGACCGCGATCTTGAAGCCTCGCGGGGATGTCACGTCGGCCAGTTTCTCGTCGAATGCGATTTGCAGCTTGCCGCCCGACAACGGCGTCAGCCGCACCTCGGTCACCAGCAAGGGCTCTGCCCCCAGCGGCAGCGCGGTGGCAGCGGCCTTGTAAGGCGTCTTGAAGTCGGCTTTTTGCAGTACTTCTTCCTTCTTGAACTCGGACAGCAGCTCTTTGCTGGCGTCGCTCTGGTCTGCCAACACGGCGTGGCTGGCGTCCAGCGCCATCACCACCTTGTGCAGGTGGGGCACCAGACCCCGCGTCATGCGCTGGGTGAACCACAGGCGCAGCTCTTCCCCGGTGGTGGCATTGATGCGCAGCAGCAGGCGGTCTTGTTCCTTGATGTAGGTGACTGACAATTGGTGGATGTCCATGCTTTCATTCTAGGCCGCTTCATTTGGGTCTGCAGCGCGAGTGGGCTTGAACTCGTCTGCCATGACCACAGTTACGGGTGAACAGGAGAATTGCAATGCGGATGGACAAACTCACCACCAAATTCCAGGAAGCGCTGAGCGAGGCGCAAACCTTGGCGTTGGGCATGGACCACGCGCTGATCGAGGCGCCCCACCTGCTGCTGGCCATGTTGCGCCAGGCCGACGGCCCGCGCGCGCTGCTGCAGCGCGCCGGTGTGAACGTGGCTGGGTTGGAAACGGCGGCCGAAGCGGCGCTCAACAAGCTGCCCACGGTGCAGGGGCAGGAACAGGTGCAGGTCAGCCGGGATCTGGTCACGCTGCTGCAGGCGGCGGAAAAAGAAGCCATCAAGCGCAAAGACCAGTTTGTGGCGGGCGAGTTGTTTCTGCTGGCTTTGGCCGACAACAAATCCGACATCGGCAATCTGGCGCGCGAGCATGGGCTGGGTCGCAAGCCGCTGGAAGCGGCGATCGACGCGGTGCGTGGTGGCCAGAACGTCAACAACGCCAACGCCGAAGGCCAGCGCGAGGCGCTGAAAAAATACTGCATGGACCTGACCGAGCGTGCCCGCATCGGCAAGCTCGACCCGGTGATCGGCCGCGACGACGAGATCCGCCGCGCGATCCAGGTGCTGCAGCGGCGCACCAAGAACAACCCGGTGCTGATTGGCGAGCCCGGTGTCGGCAAGACCGCCATCGTCGAAGGCCTGGCGCAGCGCATCGTGGCCGGTGAGGTGCCCGAATCCCTCAAGGGCAAACGGGTGCTGAGTCTGGACATGGCGGCGCTGCTGGCCGGTGCCAAGTTCCGCGGTGAGTTTGAAGAGCGTCTGAAAACGGTGCTCAACGAACTGGCCAAGGACGAAGGCCAGACCATCGTGTTCATCGACGAACTGCACACCATGGTCGGTGCCGGCAAGGCCGAAGGCGCGATGGATGCGGGCAACATGCTCAAGCCGGCATTGGCCCGTGGCGAGCTGCACTGCGTGGGTGCGACGACGCTGGACGAGTACCGCAAATACATCGAAAAAGACGCTGCGCTGGAACGCCGTTTTCAGAAAATCATCGTCGGCGAGCCAACGGTGGAGGCGACCATCGCCATCCTGCGCGGGCTGCAGGAAAAGTACGAGGTGCACCATGGCGTGCAGATCACCGACCCGGCCATCGTGGCCGCGGCCGAGCTGAGCCACCGCTACATCACCGACCGCTTCCTGCCCGACAAGGCGATCGACCTGATCGACGAGGCGGCCTCCAAGATCAAGATCGAGATCGACTCCAAGCCCGAAGCCATCGACCGGCTGGACCGCCGCATGATCCAGCTGCAGATCGAGCGCGAAGCGGTGCGCAAGGAGAAGGACGAGGCCTCGCAGAAGCGCATGGCGCTGATCGAGGAAGAGATCGGCCGGCTGCACAAGGAGATCTCCGACCTCGAGGAGATCTGGAAGGCCGAGAAGGCGCAGGCCCAGGGCAGCGCGCAGATCAAGGAAGAGATCGAGAAGCTGCGTGGCCAGATCGAGGACCTCACCCGCAAGGGCGATTTCAACAAGGTCGCCGAGCTGCAGTACGGAACGCTCCCCACGCTGGAAAAGCAGCTGAAGGACGCGCAGGCGGCCGAGGCCAGCAAGGGCAAGAGCGGCAAGCCGCAGCTGCTGCGCACCCAGGTCGGCGCCGAGGAAATCGCGGAAGTCGTGGCGCGCGCCACCGGCATCCCGGTGTCCAAGCTGATGCAGGGCGAGCGCGAGAAGCTGCTGGTGATGGAAGACAAGCTGCACGAGCGCGTGATCGGCCAGGACGAGGCGATCGGCGCGGTGGCCAACGCCATCCGCCGCTCGCGCTCCGGCCTGTCGGACCCGAACCGTCCCACCGGCTCGTTCCTGTTTCTCGGCCCCACCGGCGTCGGCAAGACCGAGCTGTGCAAGGCGCTGGCGACCTTCCTGTTCGACAGCGAGGACCACCTGGTGCGCATCGACATGAGCGAGTTCATGGAGAAGCACTCGGTGGCGCGGCTGATCGGCGCGCCGCCCGGCTACGTGGGCTACGAGGAGGGCGGCTACCTGACCGAAGCCGTGCGCCGCAAGCCCTACAGCGTGCTGCTGCTCGACGAGGTGGAAAAGGCCCACCCGGATGTCTTCAATGTGCTGCTGCAGGTGCTGGACGACGGCCGCCTGACCGACGGCCAGGGCCGCACCGTGGACTTCAAGAACACGGTGATCGTGATGACCAGCAACATCGGCTCGCCCATCATCCAGAGCATGGTGGGACGCGATTCGGCCGACATCAAAGAGGCGGTGTGGGACGAGCTGAAGAACTACTTCCGGCCCGAGTTCCTGAACCGGATCGACGAGACGGTGGTGTTCCATGCGCTGGACGCACAGCACATCGAAGCGATTGCCGGCATCCAGCTGCAGGTGCTGCAGGCCCGGCTCGCCAAGCTCGATTTGCAGCTCGACGTGTCACCGGCGGCCTTGGCCGAGTTGGCCAAGGTTGGCTTCGACCCGGTGTTTGGTGCGCGGCCCTTGAAGCGTGCCATTCAGCAGCGCATTGAGAACCCGTTGTCCAAGCTGTTGCTGGAAGGCAAGTTCCCGCCCAAGAGCGTGATTCCGGTGGGGGTGGACCCGATCCTGGCCCCTGGGCAGTTCAGCTTTGGCGCGGCGGCTACCGGGGCCTGAGTTGCGTCCGAAAAAAAGCCGCTGGACCCTCACGGTCCAGCGGCTTTTTGCAGGGTGGAAAGTGGTTACTTCTTCTGGGTCAGCACCCAGGCCACCAGTTTCTTGGCTTCGGCGTCGTTCACCTGGGTGTTGGCGGGCATGGGGATGGGGCCCCAGGCGCCCGAACTGCCCTTTTGCACCTTGACGGCCAGTTTGTCCACTGCGTCTTTCTGGCCAGCGTACTTGGCGGCGATGTCCTGGAAGGCGGGGCCGACCACTTTTTTGTCCACCGCGTGGCAAGCCAGGCAGTTTTTGTCGGTGGCGAGCTTCAAGTCGGCCAGTGCGGGGCCAGCCACGGCGGCCAGGGCGGCCAGAGTCAACAGAGCGCGTTTCATGGAAACCTTTCAGTGGAGTTGCTGTAAGCTAAACGAGAGTGTAGCCAACGGGGTTGACAGGGCTGTCGGCCAACCGTGAAGTTGCGGTAAATCCGAAGGGACGCTGGATGTTGTTTCTGTTGTTGGGGCTGCTGTTTCTGGCGCTGAAATACCTTGAAGTCGGGTTCATGGCCAACATCAGCTGGTGGTGGGCGGCGCTGCCGTTCGGACTGGCGTTCTTCTACTGGGAGGTGTTGGACCCCTACCTGGGCATCAGCAAAAAACGGGCAGCCCGCCAGATGGAAGCGCGCAAGCAGGCACGCATCGACAAGCTGCGCGAGGCCAACCACCCCCACCTGCGCAAAGGGCGCCGCCGCTGACCGTGCACGGCAAGCCGCCTGCGCCCGGCGCAGACGGCCGCCGGCTTAAAACGCGTCGAGCACTGCGCCTTTGCTGGCGCTGGAGGCATTGAAGGCGAACTTGGCCTGCACACCGCGGGTGTAGCGTGGGGCAGGGGGTGTCCAGCCTTCGCGGCGTTTTGCCAGTTCTTCATCGCTCACGTTGAGTTGCAGCAGCAACTGGCGCGAATCGATGGTGATGCTGTCACCTTCTTTTACAAATGCAATCGTGCCGCCGGCCGCCGCTTCGGGCGCAACATGGCCGACCACCATGCCCCAGGTGCCGCCGGAAAAACGCCCGTCGGTGATCAGGCCCACGCTTTCGCCCAGACCGGCGCCGATCAGCGCGCCGGTGGGGGCCAGCATTTCCGGCATGCCGGGGCCGCCTTTGGGACCGAGGTAACGCAGCACCATCACGTCGCCAGCGACGATCTTGCCATCCAGAATGGCCTTGAGTGCCGACTGTTCGTCGTCAAAGCAGCGCGCCGGGCCGGTCATCACCGGGTTTTTCAGGCCGGTGATTTTGGCCACGCAGCCTTCGGGCGACAGGTTGCCTTTGAGGATGGCGAGGTGGCCTTGTTTGTAGATGGGTTTGTCGATGGGGCGAATCACGTCCTGGTCAGCGCGGGGCTGGTCCGGCACGTCTTTCAGCACCTCGGCCACGGTCTGGCCGGTGATGGTGATGCAGTCGCCATGCAGCAGGCCGGCGTTCAGCAAGACCTTCATCACCTGCGGAATGCCGCCGGCCTGGTGCAGGTCCACCGCCAGGTATTTGCCAGACGGCTTGAGGTCGCACAGCACCGGGGTTTGTTTGCGGATGCGTTCGAAGTCGTCGATGGTCCATTCCACCTCGGCCGCGTGGGCAATGGCCAGGAAGTGCAGCACCGCGTTGGTCGACCCGCCTGTGGCCATGATGACCGCGACCGCGTTTTCGATGGCCTTTTTGGTCACGATGTCGCGTGGCTTCAGGTCGTTGCGGATCGCCTGGATCAGCACCTTGGCCGACTCTTTGGCCGAGTTCATCTTCTCGTCGTGCGGGTTCGCCATGGTGCTGGAATACGCCAGAGACACGCCCAGCGCCTCGAACGCGCTCGACATGGTGTTGGCGGTGTACATGCCGCCGCAGGAGCCGGGGCCGGGAATGGCCCGCATCTCGATCTCGCGCAGGTCTTCGTCACTCAGGTTGCCGGCGGCGTTCTGGCCCACGGCTTCGAACACGCTGACGATGTTCAGGTCTTGGCCCTTGTAGCGGCCCGGCAGGATGGTGCCGCCGTACACGTAGATGGCCGGCACGTTGGCGCGCAGCATGCCCATCAGGCCGCCGGGCATGTTCTTGTCGCAGCCGCCGACCACCACCACGCCGTCCATCCACTGGCCCTGCACACAGGTTTCCACGCAGTCGCTGATGACTTCGCGGCTGACCAGCGAGTACTTCATGCCTTCGGTGCCCATGGCCATGCCGTCGGAGATGGTGGGCGTGCCGAAGATCTGCGCGTTGCCGCCGGCTTCTTCAATGCCTTCCACCGCCGCGTCGGCCAGCTTCTGCAGGCCGGAGTTGCAGGGGGTGATGGTGCTGTGGCCGTTGGCCACGCCCACCATCGGCTTCTTGAAGTCGCCTTCCTGGTAGCCCATGGCGTAGTACATCGAGCGGTTCGGTGCGCGCGACTTGCCCTCGGTGATGTTCTTGCTGCGTGGGTTGATGTGGATGATCTTGGTGTCCATGGCGTGTCTCGGTGGAGGTTCTGGGGAAAACTGGGCTCAAGTATCCGTGTTCCTGAAATGCGACTCCAATCTATTTTTCAGGCTGTATTAATATGTTCTGCATATGAGTACACCGCACATCGAACTGCGTTTGTGGCGCCAGTTTGTGGCTGTGGCCGAAGAACTGCACTTTGGCCGCGCCGCCATCCGCCTGCACATGACGCAGCCGCCACTGACGCAGGCGATTGCCGCACTGGAGGGCCTGCTGGGGGTGCGTCTGTTCGACCGCACCAAACGCAGCGTGTTGCTCACAGCCGCCGGCGCGGCGTTGCTGCCCGAGGTGCGCGACCTGCTGGCCCGTGCGCAGGCGCTGCCGGTCCATGCGCAGGCGGCCGCTGCGGGCGAGGTGGGGCGCTTGCGGCTGGGCTTTGTCTCTACCGTGGGTTTTGCGCTGCTGCCGCAATGGGTGCGGGCTTTCCGGGAGCAGTACGCCGGTGTGCAACTGGAGCTGATCGAAGCCACTGGCGACGTGCAGTTGCAGGCGCTGGCGCGTGGCGAGATCGATGCCGGCCTGCTGCTGCACTCGCCCGGCTTTGCGCCCGACGCGCTGGAACACCTGACGGTGGCGCGCGAGCCGCTGGTGCTGGCGCTGGCCGACAGCCACCCGCTGGCCGCCAAGGCATCGCTGTCACTGGCCGATGTGCTGGGCGAGCCGCTGGTGATGTTTCCCCGCCGCATCCTGCCTTCGCTGCACGACGCGGTGTTTGGCCTGTACCACGCGGCCGGCCGCTCGCCGCAGGTGGCGCAGGAAGCCATCCAGATGCAGACCATCGTGAACCTGGTGTCGGCCGGCCTCGGGGTGGCCTGGGTGCCCGAGAGCGTGCGCCAGTTCCAGCGGCCCGGGGTGGTCTACCGCAGCGTGACGGGCCGGCGCGGCCAGGCGATGCCGGCCTGCGAAACCAGCCTGGTCTGGCAGGCGGCGGGCAACAGCCCATCGCTGGGGCGTTTTGTCGCATTTGTGCAGGCTGGGGGGCACTGAAGCCCCGGTGACAGGGGGCCGTCGCGCGGTGCGGGCACAATGCGCACATGCTGATGTACCCCCAAATCGACCCCGTCGCGATCCAGCTTGGGCCAGTCGCCATCCACTGGTATGGGCTGACCTACCTGGTCGCCTTTGGCCTGTTCTATTTTCTGGCCACGCGGCGCCTGCGCCACCACCCGTTTGTGGACCAACAAGGCAGCCAGGCCTGGTCGCGCCAGGTGATTGAAGACATCCTGTTTTATGGGGTGCTGGGCGTCATTGCGGGCGGGCGGCTGGGGTATTGCCTGTTTTACAAGCCGGGCTACTACCTGCAACACCCGCTGGAGGTGTTTGCGGTCTGGCAGGGTGGCATGAGTTTTCATGGCGGCATGCTGGGCGTGTTTGTGGCGCTGCTGTGGTTTGCCCGCAGCCGCCAGCGGCCCTGGCTGCAGCTGATGGACTTCATCGCGCCGTGTGTGCCGCTGGGCCTGGCGTCGGGCCGGGTCGGCAACTTCATCAACGGCGAGCTGTGGGGCCGCTTTGCGCCGCTCGATTTGCCCTGGGGCATGGTGTTCCCCGCCAGTGGCTCGATGCTGCCGCGCCACCCGTCACAGGTCTACCAGTTCCTGCTGGAAGGCCTGCTGTTTTTTGTGCTGCTGTGGCTGTACGCCCGCAAACCGCGGCTGCAGGGCCAGGTGTCGGGCGCCTTTTTGGTCGGTTATGGTTGCTTCCGCTTCATCGCCGAATACTTCCGCGAGCCCGATGCTTTCCTGGGCCTGCTGGCGCTGGGCCTGAGCATGGGCCAGTGGCTCTGCGTGCCGATGGTGGTGGCGGGGGTCTGGTTGTGGCGTTGGAGCACTGTGCGAGGCCGCCAGACAGCCGTGTGAGCCGATACCCACTGAATTTCAAGCCTTTTCGGCCTCAAGCCTTAGTGAAACCTAGTGATTTAGCTATAAAAAATGGAGCAGGCGGCGATCTGCAGACCCTCAACAACAGGAGACAAGACATGCCCCACCACGTGACCCATGCCATTGACACCCAGCGCCGCACCCTGCTGTGCGGCGCCACCGCCACCGCTTTGGGGCTGGCGCTGTACCCGCTGAGCGGGCTGGCCCAGGCCTGGCCTGCCAAACCGGTGACGTTGGTGGTGCCGTTTCCCGCTGGCGGCGGGACCGACGCTTTTGCCCGCCCGCTGTCGGCCCAGTTCGCCAAGGTCACCGGCAAAACGCTGGTGATCGACAACCGGGGTGGGGCGGGTGGCACGCTGGGCGCCGGGATTGCCGCCAAGGCACCGGCCGACGGTTACACGCTGTTCATGGGCGCGGTGCACCACGCGATTGCCCCGTCGATGTACCCCCGGCTGGACTACGACATCGAGAAAGACTTCATTCCGCTGATGCTGGTGGCCAACGTGCCGCAGGTGGTGGTGGTCAACCCCAAACGCGTGCCGGGCGACTTCAAGGCCTTCATGGCGCAGCTGCGCCAGAACCCGGGCCAGTTCAATTACGGTTCGGCCGGTGCCGGCACCTCGCACCACCTGGCGGGTGAGCTGTTCAAGCAGCAGACCAAGACCTTCATCACCCACATTCCCTACCGCGGTGCCGGCCCGGCGCTGCAAGACCTGATCGCCGGCAACGTGGACATGATGTTCGACGGCCTGGGCTCGTCGGCCGCGCACATCAAGGGCGGCCGCATCAAGGCGCTGATGGTCTCTGGCAGCCAGCGCAACCCGGCCTTCCCGGACGTGCCCAGCGCCGCCGAAGTCGGCCTGCCCGACTACACCGTCACCACCTGGTACGGCCTGTGGGCGCCCAAGGGCACGCCGGCCGACGTGCAGGCCCGCATCATTGAAGACATGAAGCGCACGCTGTCGACCGACGAACTCAAGGCCATCTGGGCCAGCAACGGTGCCGAGTTTGGCAACCTGACGCAGGCCCAGTTTGGTGGCTTTGTCAGCAACGAGGTCAAACGCTGGGCGGCCGTGGTGAAGGCCTCGGGCGCCAAGCTCGAATAAGGCGCAACGGAGAAGTTTCCAATGACCGGAGAGGTAAAGGTCGCGCGCGAGGGCGCGCTGGCATGGGTGACGCTGTCGCACCCCGGCAAGCTCAACGCGATGTCGCGCGCCATGTGGCGCGAACTGCGGCAGGTGTTCACCGCGCTGCCGCAAGACGCAGGCTTGCGCGGCGTTGTGCTGCGCGGCGAGGGCGGGCACTTCTGCGCCGGCGGTGACATTTCCGAATACCCCAGCTTCCGCTTCGCAGCCGAGAGCCTGCGTGAATTCCACGAAGACGAGGTCTGGGCTGGCCTGCAGGCGGTGCTGGACTGTGACGTGCCGGTGGTCGCGCAGATCGAGGGCGCGTGCATGGGCGCGGGGGTGGAAATCTCGGCCTGTTGCGACATCCGCATCGCCGGCGAGTCCGCCAGGTTCGGCGCACCCATTGCCAAGCTCGGCTTCCCGATGGCACCGCGCGAGGCCGCGTTGGTTGCTGCTGCGGTGGGGGCTGCCACCGCCAAAGAAATGCTGCTCGAAGCGGCGGTGTTCGACGCCACCGAGATGAAGCTGCGCGGCTTTCTGAACCGCCTGCGGCCCGACGCGGAGGTGGCGGCCGAAGCCGAGGCCACCGCCCACCGCATTGCCGCGCTGGCACCGCAAGCCGCGCGCATGAACAAGCAAACCTTCCGTGCGCTGGCCACTGCCACGGCCGTTCCACCAGACGCCTATGCCTACGCCAGCAGTGCCGAGCACCGCGAAGGCATCACCGCTTTCCTGCACAAACGCAAGCCCGCTTTCACTTCCTGAACATTGCCTGTTTCCGCTGACGCACCATGACCCAGCACAACCTGTTTGCCGCGCTGCGCGCCGCTTTTCCCGCCGACCTCGATGCCACTGCGGTGGAAACCACCGGCAACGGTGGCGAAGCGCTGCACTACAGCTGGCACGACCTTGACCGAGGCAGCGCGATGCTCGCCAACCTGCTTACATCGCTTGATTTGCCCGCCGGTGCGCGCATCGCGGTGCAGGTGGAAAAATCGGTCGAGGCGATGCTGCTGTACCTGGCCACGTTGCGCGCCGGCTTCGTGTTCCTGCCGCTCAACACCGCCTACCAGAGCAGCGAGATCAGTTACTTCATTGGCAACGCCGAGCCATCGGTGGTGGTGTGTACGCCGCAAAACTTTGGCTGGGTCAGCAAGATCGCCTTCACGGCGGGCACCCGCCACGTGTTCACGCTCGGAGACGACCGCACAGGCTCGCTGCTGCAACGCGCGGCGCACTGTGCCGACCAGCAGGTGCCGGTGACCAAAGCGGCGGGCGATTTGGCCGCCATCCTCTACACCAGTGGCACCACCGGCCGCAGCAAAGGCGCGATGCTGACCCATGGCAACCTGCTGTCCAACGCCAGAGTGCTGCAGCACTACTGGGGCTGGCAGCGCGGCGACGTGCTGATCCACGCGTTGCCCATCTTCCATGTGCACGGCCTGTTTGTGGCCATCCACGGGGCGTTGCTCAACGGCAGCAAAATGGTCTGGTTCGCCAAGTTCGACCCGAGGGCGGTGTTGCAGGCCATGCCCCGCGCCACCGTGTTCATGGGCGTGCCCACGCTGTATGTGCGGCTGCTGCAGGAGTCTGGCCTGAGCCCGGCGGTGGCGAAAAACATGCGGCTGTTCATCGCTGGCTCGGCGCCGTTGTTGATCGAGACCTTCACCGACTGGCAGCAGCGCACCGGCCACACCATTCTGGAGCGTTACGGCATGAGCGAGACCACCATGCTCACCTCCAACCCGTATGCCGGCGGCGAGCGTCGCGGTGGCACGGTGGGCTTCCCGCTGCCCGGGGTGCAATTGCGCGTGCGCAACGAGCACGGCGTGGACTGCGCGGTGGACGAGATCGGTGGCATCGAGGTCAAGGGCCCCAACGTCTTCAAGGG
The DNA here is from genome assembly GCA_040384665.1 of Pseudomonadota bacterium. Taxonomy (GTDB): domain Bacteria; phylum Pseudomonadota; class Gammaproteobacteria; order Burkholderiales; family Burkholderiaceae_C; genus PCRC01. The sequence goes on along the minus strand of JAZKIY010000012.1, from coordinate 102,396 downwards.
CTACTGGCGCATGCCGGAGAAAACCGCCGAAGAGTTCACCACCGATTTGTTTTTCAAGACCGGGGACGTGGGCAAGGTGGACAAGCAGGGGTACGTCACCATCGTTGGCCGCAGCAAGGACCTGATCATCAGCGGCGGCTACAACGTCTACCCGGCGGAGATCGAAGGCACCATCAACGAACTGCCGGGCGTGGCCGAAAGCGCGGTGGTCGGTGTGCCGCACCCAGACTTTGGCGAGGTCGGGGTGGCGGTGGTGGTGGCCAAGCCGGGTGCGGTGCTGGAGGGCGAGGCCATTCTGGCCACGCTGAAGGCCACGCTGGCCAACTTCAAGGTGCCCAAGCGGGCCTATGTGGTGGCCGATCTGCCACGCAACACCATGGGCAAGGTGCAGAAGAACCTGCTGCGTGAACAGCACAAAGGGCTGTTCACCTGAGCCTGGTTCAGACCGAGGTCAGGCCTTTGTAGAGCATGTAGGCTGCCAGCAGGTACAGGATGCTGGCGAACACGCGTTTGAGTTTTTTCACGGGCAGGTTGTGTGCCGCTTTCGCACCCAGCGGTGCGGTGAACACGCTGCAGATGGCGATCACGGCCAGTGCCGGCAGCCAGATGTAGCCAAACGAGTAGGCCGGCAGGTTCTGCACGCCCTGGCCGCTGATGGCATAGCCCACCACATTGGCCAGCGCAATTGGAAAACCCAGCGCCGCACTGGTGGCCACCGCGTTGTGGATGGCCACATTGCACCAGGTCATGAACGGCACGCTGACAAAACCGCCACCGGCGCCCACCAGGCCCGACAGAAAACCAATGAAGCCCCCCGCCGCCAACTGGCCGGGCACGCCGGGCATCTGGCGTGTGGGCGCAGGCTTTTTATCCAAAAACATCTGGGTGGCCGAGAAGCTGACGAAGGCGGCAAAAAACAGTGCGAGCCACGAGCCCTTGAGGATGGCGAACACGCCCAGGCTGCCCACCATGCTGCCAATGACGATGCCGGGTGCCAGCCCCTTGACCAAATCCCAGCGCACCGCGCCGCGCTGGTGGTGGGCGCGCACGCTGGAGATGGAGGTGAAGATGATGGTCGCCATCGAGGTGGCAATCGCCATCTTGACCGCCAGGTCGGGGCCGACGCCGCGGCCCGACAGGATGATGGTGATGAAGGGCACCATCAGCATGCCACCGCCAATGCCGAGCAGGCCGGCGAGGAAACCGGTGCCAAGGCCGAGCACGGCGAGTTCAACGATCAGCAGGGGTTCGAACGGCATAGGGAGAAAGGGCGTGGGAAGAATAGGTGTCTGCGGTCGCCACCGGACCGTCATCCTGAACGCAGGGTTCAGGTGGGCGAGGGCAGCCAGACTTCGGGTTCATCTGACGCGAGATGATCACACCCGTCGGGCAATTTACCAAGCCCGTGCTCTAAGAGCATTGGTTCAAGGAAATATAAAGCCCGGCACGCAACCGCAGACAATTTGATTGTAGGCCTTGGCAGCCCAGCGTGCTGGCCTACAGGAGCTGGCCGTCGCCGGTCAGCACCTGGTCGAGCCGGGCGACCAGTTGGGCCAGCCGGGGGTCGGCCGGACCGTCGCTGTGGGCGGACGTAGGCTGCGTGGCAGGGGCCGTGGTGGGCGCGGGCGCATGGGTCACGTCTGGCACCTCGAAGGCGAGGTTGAGTGCGGCCAGCACGGCGATGCGGTCGCGTGCTTTCACCTTGCCGGCATCGCGGATCTTGCACATCGCGGTGTCGACCTTTTCCACCGCGTCCAGCAGCTTGCCGTCGCCACCCTCGGGGCAGCCCAGCAGGTAGCTCTGGCCCATGATCTGCACTTCGAGTTGCTTCATGCGGCGTCCTTGGGGGGAGCGTCTTCCGGCAAGCGTTCCAGCAGGGCTTCAACCCGGCTGCGGGCCGCGTTCAGGCGCGACTGCAGGGAGTCGCGTTCCTGTCGCGTGACTTCAAGCCGCGCGGTCAACAGGTCGTTGGTGCGCTGCAGTTCCTCGTAGCGAACCAGCAGGCGGTCCACCCGTTCGGCGATCTGGTCAATTTGTGCGGATTGCGACATGGCGGAGGCCATTTTAGGGGGCACCCGGAATTTGGAACGTAAAATACGCAGGTTGGTGCTCGCGGTGTGGTTCACACGCTGCAGTTCAACGGGAAGCAGGGGGGAAGGCCGGCATGGCCAACCTAACCTGCGCTGCCCCCGCAACGGTAAGTGGACGGGGCAGGCACGGCACCACGCCATGGCCTGTCTCAGCTGTCATCTTTGGCCACTGGCTGCACGCCCACAGGGTGTGTGCTGGGAAGGCGATGGCAGCAGCACCACCAGCCCGGATACCGGCCAACAAGGTGGTCGTGCGTCTGAGAAAAGCCGCACAACCTTGACGTCCATGCACCGGCGGGGAAGCCGGTGAGGGCACTTTCACCTGTTCCACTGTTATGAAAATCTTTTCGCGCACGCTGCGCCTGGCCACCGTGCCCATGGCCTTGGCCGCCGCATTCCCCTCGCTGGCCCAAAGCGACGTTCCGTCGGCTGAAAAACGGCTCTCTGAAACCGTGATCACCGCCACCCGCACCGCCACCCGTGTGGACGAAGTCGTCAGCGACGTGGTGGTGGTCGACCGTGCCGCCATCGAGGCATCGACCGCGCGCACGCTGAGCGAGCTGCTGGCGCGCAACGCCGGTCTGCAGACCACCGCCAACGGGGGCCTGGGCAAAAACTCAACCCTGTTCATCCGTGGTACCGAGAGCCGCCACACCATCTTGCTGATTGACGGGGTGCGCTTCGGCTCGGCCACGGCGGGTCAACCCAACTACGACAACATCCCGGTCGACATGATCGAGCGTGTGGAGGTGCTGAAAGGCCCGGCCTCTGCGCTGTACGGCAGCGAGGGCGTGGGCGGTGTGGTGCAGGTGTTCACCCGGCGCGGCGCGGCGGGCTTTGCGCCCTACGCGTCGGCCACCGTGGGCAGCAACAACCACGTGACATTGGCGACGGGCGCCTCCGGCGGTGAGGGTGGGTTGCGGTATTCGTTTGGTGTGCAGAAGCTGCGCGAAAAAGGTTTTTCTTCGACCAATTCACACTTGCCTGGTACCAGTTTCAACCCCGACCGCGATGGCTTCGACCAGGAGTCGTTGTCGGGTTCGATCAGCTACCAGCTGACGCCCGACTGGTCGGTCAGTGGCAACCTGCTGTACGCCGATGGCGAGGTGCAACTCGACGACGGCCCGAACCGGGACGCGCGCACCGCAATCAAGACCCAGGTCGCCAGCCTGGGCCTGAAAGGCAAAATCACCAGCGACTGGCAGACCGAGCTGCGGGCCAGCACCAGCGCCGACAAATCGGCCTCCATCGTGGCGGCGAGCCCGAACCGGTTCAACACCCGGCAGAACGAGCTGAGCTGGCAGAACAATGTGAGCACGCCGATTGGCGTGGCGGTGCTGGGGCTGGAGCAGCGCGAGCAGAAGATCGAGAGCACCACGCCCTACCCGGTGTCGGAACGCACCATCACCTCCGGCTTCGTCGGCCTGAATGGCAGCCAGGCTGGCCACAGCTGGCAAGCCAACGTGCGGCGCGACCGCAACTCACAATTCGGCAACGCCAACACCTACTTTGCCGGCTATGCCTACCAGTTCACGCCAGCCTGGCGGGCGCAGGTGTCGCATGGCACCAGCTTTGTCGCACCGTCGTTCAACCAGCTGTACTTCCCGAACTTCGGCAACCCCTTGCTGCAGCCCGAGCGTGGCCGGAACACCGATGTGGGTGTGACCTACACCCAGGGCGATCACCAGCTGAAACTGGTGCGCTTTGACAACCAGATCCGTGGCTTCATCAGCAACACCACCACAGCGTCGCAGGTGCCGCGTGCGCGCATCGACGGCTATACGCTGTCGTACGACGGCCGCTTTGGCAACCTGCAACTGCGGGGCGCGCTGGACCTGCTGGACCCGCGCAACGAGCTGAATGGCCGCAAGCTGGCACGCCGCGCGGACGAGCAGGTGACGCTGGGCGCCGACTACACCCTGGGCGCCTGGCAGTTCGGCACCTCGCTGCTGTACGTGGGCGAGCGTTTCGACGATGCCAACAACACCCCGGCCCGCGCGTTGCCCAGCTACGTCACGCTGGACCTGAACGCTGGTTACACGCTCAGCAAGGAGTGGAAGCTGCAGGCCTCGCTCAACAACCTGACCGACCGCACCTACGAGACGGCTTATGGCTACAACCAGTCGGGCCGCACGGTGTACCTCACACTGCGCTACACGCCGAAGTAAACCGTGACGACCCACACCTGTCCCGCCATCCTCGTGGCGGCCCCGGCGTCTGGTCAGGGCAAAACCACGGTGACGGCGGCACTGGCCCGGCTGCACACGCGGGCTGGGCGGCGTGTGCGGGTGTTCAAGTGCGGGCCCGATTTTCTGGACCCGCACTGGCTCACACTGGCCAGCGGCGCGCCGGTCTACCAGCTCGATTTGTGGATGACCGGCGAGGCCGACTGCCGCGCCCGGCTGTTTGCTGCGGCCGGCGACGCCGACCTGCTGATCGTCGAAGGCGTGATGGGCCTGTTTGACGGCGAACCGAGCGCGGCCGACCTCGCGCAGCGTTTTGGCTTGCCGGTGCTGGCGGTGGTGGACGCGTCGGCCATGGCCGGCACCTTTGGTGCGCTGGCCTTTGGCCTGCAGCACTACCGCCCCGGTCTGCGCTGGGCCGGTGTGCTGGCCAACCGCGTGGCCAGCGTTCGCCATGCCGGCATGCTGCAGGACAGCGTGCGCGACCCCGAACACTGGTTGGGCGCCTTGCCCCGCCAAACCGATTTTTCTCTGCCAGAACGCCACTTGGGGCTGGTGGCCGCCAGCGAGGTGGGCGACGCACTGGCCCGGCTCGACGCTGCCGCCGATGCGCTGGCGCGCACCCTGCTGGGCCAGATGGGCACCGACGATTTGCAGCGTTGGCAGGTGGGCTTCACCGCGCCCAACGCGACACCCCCAGCCCCAGCGCTGCTGCACGGCACCACCATCGCCATCGCCCGCGATGCCGCGTTCTGCTTCGTGTACGACGCCAACCTGGACTGCCTGCGTGCCCTCGGCGCAGAGCTGGTGTTTTTCTCACCGCTGGCCGACGCGGCCTTGCCCGCGTGCGACGCCGTGTGGTTGCCCGGCGGTTACCCCGAACTGCATGCCGAGCGTTTGTCGGCCAACACCGCGCTGCGCGACGACCTCCAGCAGCACGTGGCGGCCCACAAACCGGTCTGGGCCGAGTGTGGCGGCATGATGGTGCTGTTTGAACAACTGCAAGGCAAAGACGGTGTGGCGCACGCGATGTGGGGTTTGCTGCCCGGCCAGGTCACGCTGCAACAACGCCTGGCCGCGCTCGGCCCGCAGCAACTGGTGCTGGCAGGCGTGAAAGAGGGCACCTTGCGCGGCCACACCTTCCATTACTCCACCTGCGACACACCACTGCAACCGGCGGGCCGCACCACATCGCCCGGCCGGCCTGGGCCGGGTGAAGCGCTGTACCGCCACGGTTCGATTGGCGCCAGTTATTTCCATGCGTGGTTCCCGTCCAGCCCTGCCGCGGTGGCGTCGCTGTTCCTGCGCAGCGCCACAATGCCTGCACCATGACCGAACGCTTTGCCTTTCCCCACGGCCCGCAGCGCATCGTCTGCCTGACCGAAGAAACCACCGAGTGGCTGTATTTGCTGGGTGAAGAGGCGCGCATTGTGGGCATCTCGGGCTACACCGTGCGGCCCCGCCGCGCGCGGGAAGAGAAGCCCAAGGTCAGTGCCTTCCTGAGCGCCAAGATCGACAAAATTCTGGAACTCAAACCCGACTGCGTGTTTGGCTTCTCCGACCTGCAGGCCGACATTGCGGCCGCGCTGATCCGCCATGGCATTCAGGTGACGGTGTTCAACCAGCGCAGCGTGGCCGAGATTTTTGCCATGCTGGTGCAGGTGGCGGCGATGGTCGGCCAGGCCGAGAAAGGCCTGGCCCTGGTCAACGGCATGCGCGAACAGCTCATGGCCATCCAGGATGCCGCTGCCGCTTTGCCACGCCGCCCGCGCATCTTTTTCGAGGAGTGGGACGAACCGCACATCAGCGCGATTGCCTGGGTTTCGGAGCTGATGGGCATTGCCGGTGGCGACGATTGTTTTCCTGAACTGGCAAAAGAATCACTGGGCAAGAACCGCATCATCGCCAGCGGCGACGAGGTTGTGCGGCGCGCACCCGACATCATTGTGGGCTCCTGGTGCGGCAAGAAATTCCGTGCCGAGAAGGTCGCTGCGCGGCCTGGTTGGCAGGACGTGCCGGCCGTGAAAAACCAGCAACTGTTCGAGATCAAATCGGCCGATATCCTGCAGCCTGGCCCTGCGGCTTTGACCGATGGCGTGGCGCAACTGCACCGCATCGTGATGGACTGGAGCAAAACCCATGGCTGAGCTGTCGGTGGCACGCTCCGAGCTGATCCTCGGCGGGCAGAAAAGTGGCAAGTCGCGTCGGGCAGAAGACCTGGCGCGGCGTTGGTTGTGGCAAGACCCGTCCCACCGCGCGGTGATGGTCGCCACCGCACAGCCCTGGGACGACGAGATGCGCGAACGCATCGCCCGCCACCAGCAAGACCGCGCCGAGCGCGTGCCCGGCATGGCCACCGTGGAGGAGCCGCTGGCGCTGGCCTCGGCCATTGCGCTGCACAGCCACGCCAACACCCTGCTGGTGGTGGATTGCCTGACCTTGTGGCTCACCAACCGGCTCATGCCGCTGGAAGAGGCCTCTGGGGAGCTTGACACCACCAATTTAAAGCCAAATCGGCTTCAAGCCCTAGTGGAATCTAACAGTATTGCTCTTCTTTCAGGAGCAATTGACAACGCCAGCGGCCCCATTGTGCTGGTCAGCAACGAGATCGGACTGGGCGTCATTCCCATGGGCCGAGAGGTGCGTGCTTTTGTGGATGCCCTCGGTCGGCTGAACCAGAGCGCTGCTGCCGTGTGCCAACGCGTCACGCTGATGGCGGCGGGTTTGCCGCTCTTTTTGAAAGACTCCGAATGAAGCACCTTTTGCTGGCGCTGCTGTGCACCCTGACCACCCACACGTGGGCACTGGACGTCACCGACGACCGTGGCGTGGTCGTCCATTTCGAAAAAACACCGCAGCGCATCGTCAGCCTGCTGCCGTCGCTGACCGAGAGCGTTTGCGAACTCGGCCAGTGCCAGCGCCTGGTCGGAGTGGACCGTTATTCCAATTGGCCAGCCTTCGTCAAAACCCTGCCGGTGGTGGGCGGCGGGCTGGACCCCAACATCGAAGCCGTGGTCGCGCTGAAGCCGGATGTGGTGGTGCTCGCCACCGCCTCGCGCGCCAGTGCCCGGCTGGAAGCGCTGGGTGTGAAAGTGGTGGCGCTGGAACCCAAGACCCATGCCGATGTGCGGCGCGTGCTGGGCAAGCTCGGCGAACTGCTCGACGTGCCCGACGCGCTGCGGGTCTGGCGCGTGATCGACGCTGGCGTGTCGGCCGCGGCGCAGTCGTTGCCACCACGCGTCAAGGCAACCCGGGTCTACTTTGAGGTGAACCGCGCGCCTTATGGTGCAGGCACCTCGTCCTTCATTGGCGAAACACTCACGCGGCTGGGCGTGCAGAACATCATCCCGCCGGAGCTGGGCCCGTTCCCCAAGCTCAACCCCGAATTTGTGGTGCGCGCCAACCCGGACCTCATCATGGTCGGTGACCGCAACTTTCAGGGCATGACGCAGCGCCCCGGCTGGGACCGCATCCGCGCGGTGCACGACAAGCGCATCTGTGTGTTCCCGATCGAGAACTCCGACATGCTGGTGCGCCCCGGCCCGCGCATGGCCGAGGCGGCGCGCATCATGGCGCAGTGCCTCATCGACAAAGCCGGTTGAACCGGGAGACACCATGAATTTGAACGCATCCGACCTGCGCCCCTTCATTCCCGCGCAAGACTTCGCGCTGTCGCGCCGCTTCTACCAGGCGCTGGGTTGGCGCGAAGGCTGGGCCGACGACACCATGGTGCTGCTGGAACTCGGCGACTGCCGCTTCTACCTGCAGGCCTACCACGTCAAAGACTGGGCCGACAACTGCATGCTGCACATCTCGGTGGCCGACGCGCAGGCCTGGCACACCCATGTGGCGCAGGTGCTGGCCAGCGGTGAGTTTCCGGGCGCGCGCGTGGCCCCGCCCAAGGTCGAACCGTACGGCGCCACCGTGACCTATGTGTGGGACCCGTCGGGCGTGTTGCTGCACCTGGCGCAGTGGACCACCGCGTCGTGACGGCGGGCATGCCCCACCACCGTGCGCAGTGGCTGGTGCTGGCGCTGCTGGCCACCGGCTGCGCGCTGGTGCTGCTGGGCGCGGGCGTGGGCAGCACCGGTTTCCAGAGTGTGTTGAACGCCTGGCACGACCCGCTGGCCTGGCAGATCGTCTGGGACATTCGCCTCCCGCGCACGCTGGGCGCGTGGATGGCCGGTGCGCTCTTGGGCCTGGCCGGTGCGGTGGCGCAGGGGCTGTTTCGCAACCCGCTGGCCGATCCGTATTTGCTCGGCAGTGCGTCGGGCGCCTCGCTCGGTGTGGCCTTGGCGCTGGTGCTGTGGGGCGTGTCGGCTGCGGCCACGCCCTGGCTGGTGCGGCTGGGGCTGACCGGCGCGGCATTCGTCGGTGCGGTGGCCGGCGTGCTGTTCACGCTGGTGCTGGCGCAGGGCGTGCAGCACACGCTGCGGCTGCTGCTGGCCGGCGTCATCGTTGGCTTTGTGCTGGGTGCGGTGAAAGACCTGGTGGGCCTGGCCGCACCGGACATTCTGGCGGCGATGCAGGCCTTCAACCTCGGCAGCACCGGCTTTGTTGGCTGGAGCGCCTGCGTGTTGATGGCCGTGGTCTGGCTGCTGTGCCAGACCGGTGCCTGGAGCCTGAGCCGCGTGCTCGACGGCCTCACGCTGGGCGAATCGACCGCGCAGAGTTTGGGCCTGCCACTGGCACCGCTGCGTGCGCTGCTGGTGCTGGTGCTGGCATTGGCCACCGGCACGGCCGTGGCGCAGACCGGGCTGATTGCTTTTGTGGGCCTGGCCGCGCCGCACCTGGCGCGCAGCCTGGTCAAGACCACCCACGCCTGGTTGCTGGTGCTGGCCAGCCTGATGGGCGGCGCGTTGCTGCTCTCCGCCGACATTCTGGCGCGCTGGGTGATTGCGCCGCAGGAGTTGCCGGTGGGTGTGCTCACCGCCGTGCTGGGCGGCAGCTACCTGCTCGTGCTGATGCACAAACGCAGCAACGGCAGGAGCATGCTGTGAGTGCGGCACCGATGGCCATTGCCGCCCAAGGCATCTGCGCCACGCTGGGTGCCACCGAGGTGCTGCACGGCATCGACATCGCCCTGCCGTCCGCGTGCTGGACCAGCATCGTTGGCCCCAACGGCGCCGGCAAATCCACGCTGCTCAAGGCGCTCGCCGGGCTGCTGCCGCACAAGGGCCAGGTACAACTGCTGGGCGACCCTATCGCAGCTTTGCCAGCGCGCGAACGGGCACGCCGCATGTCCTGGCTGGGCCAGAACGAATCGGCGGCCGACGACCTGATGGTCTACGACGTCGCCATGCTCGGCCGCCTGCCGCACCAGGCCTGGCTGGCCCCGCCCAATGCGGCCGACCGTGCCGCGGTAGAGCAGGCGCTGCGCACCACGCAAGCGTGGGACTGGCGCGACCGCCCGCTCGGCCAGCTCTCCGGCGGCGAACGCCAGCGGGTGCTGCTGGCACGCGCGCTGGCGGTGCAGGCCGAGGTGCTGCTGATGGACGAGCCGCTGGCCAACCTCGACCCGCCGCACCAGGCCGACTGGCTGCAGATGGTGCGCGCACTCGTCACCAACGGCAAGACGGTGGTCAGCGTGCTGCACGAGATTTCGCTGGCGCTGCAGGCCGACGATTTGCTGGTGATGGCGCAGGGCCGGGTGGTGCACCATGGCGCCTGCAACAGCAGCGCCACCCACGCCGCGCTGGTGGCGGTGTTTGAGCACCGCATCACCATCCAGCCCCTGTCAAACCTGTGGGTCGCGCTTCCAAAACTGTAGCTGCCGCTGTTTCATTGCGGTGGCCAGTGCGGCATGGGTCACCAGCCTGGATTTGCCCGATAGAATAGGTGTGTTGGTGCTCGCGACATGGTTCACGTGTTGCAGTTCAACGGGAAGCAGGGGGGACGGCCCAGACCGACCTAACCTGCGCTGCCCCCGCAACGGTAAGCGGACGGGTTCCTCATTCACGAGGCGCCCCATTTTCATCATGGCCACTGGATGCACATCGCCTTGTGCACCTGGGAAGGCGATGGAAGTTGCTCCGCCAGCCCGGATACCGGCCAATAAGGTGGTTGTGCGTCTTGAAGAAGTGCGCAACCTTGACGTCCGTTTGCTGGCGGGGAAGCCAGCATGGATTTATTGACTGTTTTCTGTCATGACCATTCTTTTCCGCCGCCTGTGCGCCGATCGCCCAATGCCTTTGGGCGATCAGTTCCCGCTCACGTTCACGCTGTCCATTCGCTGATACGGCCGATGGCCGTCCGGTATGGGCTGGCACAGCTGTGTCTGTGGTGCATTGCAACCGCTTGCGGCGTGGTGTCGCCAAGGCTTTGGCACGCCCCTTCCATTCAAAAACTTTTCTGCTTCAAAAATAAAAGCAAGGTATGCCCATGATCGAATCTGGTTTTTCCCAAGTCGCGCAGTCCTTGTTGTGGCCCGTTCTGCTGCTGGTGGCGCTGTCGTTTGTGTACGCCTTGTGGGTTGGCGGCATGGCCTTGATGGAAGCCTGGCAGCGCTGGCGTCTGCCCGCGTATGCGGCCTTGCGCCAGACCGAGTCGCTGTCGATGGACGAGCTGGAACTGCAGGTCGTGCGTCAGATCGAGCCCGTGCGTCTGCTCAGCCGGCTGGCCCCGATGCTGGGCCTGATCGCCACCATGATCCCGCTTGGCCCTGCGCTGCAAAGCGTGGCCGCAGGGCAGGGGCAGCAGGCACTGTCTGTTTTCAGCGGTGCATTTGCCGGTGTGGTGCTGGCACTGGCAGCAGCTTCCATTGGGCTGGTGGTGTATTCGGTGCGGCGGCGCTGGCTGCTGGCCGAGCTGATGGCGGTGCGCAAGGCGCGCGACAACCACCGCGCGGTGGTGTCAGCATGAGCTTCAAACACCTGCAGGTGCTTGCAGAAGACGACGACGACCCGATGCTCTCGGCCGTCAACCTGGTCGATGTTTTTTTGGTGCTGGTTGTCGCGCTGCTGACCGCTGTGGCCGCGCAGAGCCAGAGCGCGGTGCAAAGCAGTGCCAGCGTGGTCCGCAACGCGGGTGAGCCTGGCATGGAAGTGGTGGTCCGCGAAGACGGCAAGGAAGTCACCTACAAGGGTGTTGGCAGCGCGGCCCAGGGCGGCGGTGTGCGTGCAGGCGTGGCTTACCGGCTCAAGGACGGCAGCATTGTCTATGTGCCCGAAGCGGGCGAATCCACCCCGCCTGCGGCAGACAGCGGGGTTGCACGTTGATGTGCTCCTTGCGGATTTGGCTGACCGCGCTGTTGCTGTCTGCGGCTGGATTGCTGTCGGTGCAGGCGCAGACGGTTCCCAAAAGCGTGTTGTGGATTACCGGGGACATCACCCCGGCCGCGCGCACCGCGCTGGTTGAAAGGCTGGGTGCGGCAGCGGGGCTCGCAGTGCAGCACCTCGACTACCCCTTGCGTGGCGCCTCTGACCTCTCGCCTGCGGAACAGACGGCCTTGCGCAACGCGCTGCGCCAGGCCGCACTGGTGTGGGTGGATGCGCCACATGCCAGCGTGCTGGCGCGCTTGCGCAGCTTGCTGGGCCCCACATTGGCCACTTTCGAGGCCGCTGCGCCCGGCAGGGTGGTGTGGGTGGCGCCTGAGACGGCGTCTGGTGTTGCCAAGACGCCCGCCGAACGCATGGCCAGCTACTTGCAAACCGGTGGCGAGCGCAATGTGCGCCATGCCGTGGCGCTGGGCCGTGCCCTGCTGTTGGGGCAGGTGCTGCCGGTCTTGCCCGCTGCCGAGCCCTGGCCGGTGCGCGGGGTGTACCACCCGCAGGCACCGGGCCTGATGGCCGATGCCGCCGCCTTTGCGCGCTGGCAGCAAGACCAGCCTGCGTTGCGCAACTTGCCACCGGTGGCGGTGCTGGTGCACCGTTACCACTTTGTCAACGGCACGACCGACTGGCTCGACGCCTGGCTGCGCCGCTTCCAGGCCCAGGGTCTGGCCGCCTACGCGGTGTTTGGCCAGCAGGTCGATCCCGCCGGGCTGGCGGCCTTGCTGGAACTGCCAGACGAGAGGGACGCGCAAGGCACGCCGCGTCCCCATGCGCGCGCCATCGTCACCCACCAGCTGCTGCCTCAGGGGGCCGCGCTGCAGCCGCTGTTCACGCGCTGGGGCGTGCCCGTGTTGGCCACGCAGATCTACCGTCAGGGCGATGTGCCGGTCTGGGAGAGAGACGAGACCGGATTGACCACGGCCGACGTGCCTTTCTACCTGGCCCAGCCCGAGGCCTCCGGCACGGTCGATCCGGTGCTGGTGGCGGCCCAAACACCGCGCGGCCTGCCGGTGCTGATCGCGCGGCAGGCCGATGCGGTGGTGGCCAAGGTGCGCCGCCTACTGGTGCTGCAAAACAAACCGATGGCCGACAAAAAGCTGGTCGCCATGGTCTACAACTACCCGCCGGGCGGCAGCAATTTTGGCGCTTCTTTCCTGAACGTGCCGCGCAGTCTGGAACAGGTGTCGCAGGGTTTGCAGGAAGCCGGTTACAGCACCCGGCGCGTGGCCGAGGCCGACTGGATCTCGGGCCTGCAGCCTCTGCTGTCGGCCTACTACGACGGGGCTGATTTGGCCGGCATGCTGGCGCGCAACCAGGCCGATGCGCTGCCGCTGGCGCGCTACGAAGCCTGGTGGACCACGCTGCCTGCGCCGGTGCGCGAGCGCATTGCGGCCCGCTGGGGCAACCCCGCGCAAAGCCGCTACGTGGTGCGCTGGCAGGGTGAAAAAGTGTTCGTGATTCCGCGCCTGCAGGTGGGCAACCTGAGTGTGCTGCCGCAACCGCCGCGCGAAGAAACCCTGAACCGTGGCCAGAACCCTTTTGCCCACCGCAGCAAGACGCCGCTGTCGCACCACTACCTGGCGGCGTACCTGTGGGCCGGGCAGGCCGATGCACTGGTTCACTTTGGCACCCACGGCACGCAGGAATGGGCACCCGGCAAGGCGCGCGCGCTTGACGTGTGGGACGACGCCTTGCTGCCGCTGGCCAGCGCGTCCGACCACATCCCGGTGGTCTACCCCTACATCGTCGACAACCTTGGCGAGGCGCTCACAGCCAAGCGCCGTGGCCGCGCGGTGCTGGTCAGCCACCGCACGCCGCAGTTTGCGCCGGCCGGGTTCGAGGCCCGCATGGCGCACATGCACGAGGTGATGCACGAATGGGAAACGGTGGACGCTGGCCCCACCAAGCAGGCCCTGGAACGCCAGTTGACTGCGCAGTTTGTCGAGCACCAGCTGCACCGCGACCTGGGCTGGACGGCCGAGCGCATCGCGGCCCACTTCGAGGGTTTTCTGGAGTTGCTGCACCCCTACCTGGACCAGTTGGCCCAAAGTTCGCAGCCGCAGGGCCTGGCGGTGTTTGGCCGGGTGCCCGACGCGCTGGCACGCCAACAGACCATCCTGCAAACCCTGCGCAAGCCGCTGATCGACGCTTTGGGCGAAGACATTGACGAAGCCTTTCTGATCAACCACCAGTCGGTGGCCACGGCCCGTCCCGCGCGCTGGCTCAGCATGGCCTTGCGCGACGCCCAGGCCGCCAGCGTGCTCGATTTGCGGCCGCCGCTGGCGCCAACACCGGCCACCGCCGACAAGCTGGTGCGCGCCGACGATTTCGTGCCCAACCGCGCGGCCCGCCAGCCCATCGACACGCCGGCCTTGTTCAAACTGGCCGAGCGCGCCCAACAGCTTGAAACCCTGCTGGCCACCGAAGGCGAACTGCCCGGCCTGCTGGCCGCGTTGAACGGCCGCTTCATTCCCGCCGCCTATGGGGGTGACCCGATCCGCAACCCCGACAGCCTGCCCACCGGACGCAACCTCACCGGGCTGGACCCGAGCCGCCTGCCCACGCGCCAGGCCTATGCGGTGGCGCAAACCCTGTTCAACGACTGGCTGAAAGACTGGCGCCAGCAGCACCAGGGCCAGGTCCCGGGCCGCATGGCGCTGTCGCTGTGGGCCGGTGAAACCCTGCGGCACCAGGGCGTCATGGAAGCGCAGGCGCTGGTGGCCTTGGGCGTGCGCCCGGTGTGGGACGAATCCGGCCGCCCGGTGCGCATCGAGGTGATCGGCAGCGACGAGCTGAAGCGGCCCCGGGTGGACGTGCTGCTCAGCATCACCGGCTCCTACCGCGACCAGTTTCCGGCGCTGATGGGTTTGATCGACCAGGCCGTGGCCGCAGCGGCCAGTGCCGAGCCCGGTGTGCCCAACGCCGTGGCCCGCAACACCGCACAGGTGGCGGCCGCGCTGCGCCAGCGCGGTCTGCCATTGGCGCAGGCCCAGGCCCTGGCCCGCGCCCGGGTGTTTGGCAACGCGGTGGGCGACTACGGCACCGGCATCAGCGACGCGGTGCAGTCCGACGGCCTGAAGCGCGAGGGCATGGCGGCCGACGGCTCGGGCGGAGAAGACAAGCGCCTCGGGCAGCTGTTTCTGAACCGCATGAGCCAGCCCTATGTGGATGGCCAGCCGTTGGCCGGCGTGCAGGCCGCCGCCGCCGTGCAGGCCTTGGGTGCACACCTGCGGCAGACCGACGCGGCGGTGCTGTCGCGCAGCTCGCACCTGTTCGCCATGGTGACCTCGGACGACCCCTTTCAATACCTTGGCGGGCTGGCCGCTGCGGCGCGCAGCGCCGGCAAGAAAGACGTGCTGGGCCTGTACGTGAGCCAGTTGCAAGACGCCAGCGAGCCCACCACCGACAGCGCGCAACGCAGCATCGCGCTGGAAATGCAGTCGCGCTACCTGCACCCCGGCTGGCTGCAGGCGCAAAAGGCCGAGGGCTATGCCGGCACCTTGCAGGTGCTCAAGGCGGTGCAGTTCACCTGGGGCTGGCAGGCCGTGGCGCCCGACACCGTGCGGCCTGACCACTGGCAGAGCTTCTTTGATGTGCTGGTGAAAGACAAGCACCGGCTGGGCCTGCCGCAATGGCTCAAGAGTCACCCCCAGGCCTATGCGCAGACGCTGGAGCGGCTGGTGCAGGCCCAGCGGCTCGGCTACTGGAAGGCCGATGCCGCCACCCAGCAGCAACTTGCCAGCCTCTACAACGAACTCACGCAACAGGCCCCGCTGGCCAACCCGATGGCGTCGGTGCAGCGCTGGGCGGGGCAGGACGTGGCGCCGGTTCAGGCGCCGCCTGCGGCATCCGCCCGCCCATCTGAAGCCACACCCACCGCGCGCTCCGAGCCAGTCCCTCCGCCGGTGCGCGGTGTGTTGCTGCAGCGTCAGCCCGATGCCACACCTGCTGTGCTGCGCGCTGCACTGCTGGCACAGTTGCTGGCGCTGGTCGCTATGGCGCTGGTGGTGGTGTGTGGTGCCGCCTGGCAGCGCGGCAAATTCACCATGGACCGCCACCCCAACCCCCTTCCTACCTGAGTGTCCTCACCATGCAGATCGAAACACCCCCCTCCGCCAAGCCCTACGAGAAACCCGAAGGCGAACGCCGCGGCATCGTCATCGTCAACACCGGCGACGGCAAGGGCAAGAGCACGGCGGCCTTTGGCCTGGCCTTGCGCGCCCACGGCCGCAAGCATGTGCACGGCAAGGACGTGAAGATTTTCCAGTTCATGAAAGTGCCCACCGCGCGCTTTGGCGAGCACCGCATGTTCGAGCAGATCGGCATCCCGATAGAAGGGCTGGGTGATGGCTTCAGCTGGAAGAGCCAGGACCTGGAGCATTCGGCGCAACTCGCGCGCGACGGTTGGCAAAAAGCCAAGGCCGCCATCCTGAGTGGCGACTACTTTCTGGTGGTGCTGGACGAACTGACCTACCCGCTGATCTACGGCTGGATGCCGCTGGACGACGTGCTGCTGACGCTGCGCGAGCGGCCAAAGGACGTGCATGTGGTGATCACCGGCCGGCGTTGCCCGCCCGAGATCATTGAACTGGCCGACACCGTGACCGAGATGACCAAGGTCAAACACGCCTTCAACGCCGGCATTCCGGCGCAACGGGGCATCGAGGACTGACCCGCACCCGTGCCACGCCAGATGGCATTTCCAACCGGCGCCCAGAGCGCCATTTCCCCCCAACCTGCTCATGCGTTACACACACTCCCCCATCTGCCTGGCCGCGTTCACGCTCTTTGCCACTGCGGGCCATGCCCAAACGACGGAGTTGCCACCCGTTCATGTGACCGACAGCCGGGTGGCTCCGGGCAGCAGCCTCGGCCTTGATGCGCCCAACGCCACCGGCTCACGCCTCGGTTTGTCGCCACGCGACACACCTGCCAGCGTCAGCAGCCTGACCAGCGCCGACATCGCCGAACGGAACCTGGCGCGGGCGCAAGACGCGGCCATTCGCCTGCCCGGTGTGACCGAATCGCCCGCGCCGGGCAACGGCAACAGCACGCTGGCAGCACGTGGCTTCACCGGGCACAACTCGGTGGCACAGCTGGTGAATGGCACCCGCCTGGTTGCGGCGTCGGGCACGATCACCTACCCGTTCTCCACCTGGCCGCTTGAGTCGGTCGAGGTGCTGCGCGGCCCGGCGTCGGTGCTGTACGGGGACGGCGCGATTGGCGCGGCCATCAACTACACCACCAAACAGCCCCGTTTTGACCGGACGGACCGCGAGGCCTTTCTCAGCGTGGGTTCTTTCAACACGCTGGAGGGTGGTGTGGGCTTGCGTGGCCCGATCAACGATGTTTTGGCCTACGCCATCTACCTGGATGCTGCCAAAAGCGATGGCTACCAACACCGTTATTCCGACTACCAACGCCAGAACTATTCCCTGGCCCTGACCGCGCGTCCCCGCAGTGACCTGAAGGTCACGCTGGCGCTGGACGGGGGTGTCAACCACGATTCCCGCTACTTTGGCACCCCGCTGCTGCAGGGCCAGCTGGACCCGCGCGTGCGGCGCACCAACTACAACGTGGACGACGCCATCATCAAGTTCGACGACAAGGTGACCCGCTTGTCGGTGGACTACCAGCCGAACGACCACCTGCGGCTGCGCAACGAAACCTATTACCTGACCACCGACCGGCACTACCGCAACAGCGAAACCTACGCGTTCAACGCGGCTGGCACGCAGGTCAACCGCGATGGCTACCTGGAAATCCTGCACGACCAGTACCAGGCAGGCAACCGCTTTGATGCCACCTTCGACGGCACCCTGGCCGGCCGCAAGAACCGCTTCGTCACCGGCGTTGACTGGTACCGCACGTCGCTGCTGCACACCAACAACTCGCCGTTCCGTGGGTCGAGCACGGTGGACCCGTTCAACTTCGCGCCAGGCGTTTTCACCAGCCCCGACGCGACGGTGCCAGGGCGCCGTTCCATTCTGGAAACCACCGCGTTGTTTGTCGAGAACGTGTTGAGCCTCACGCCGCAATGGAAGCTGGTGGCCGGTTTGCGCCACGAACGAATGGACTTCGACAACACCGATTTGCGCACCCGGGTCAACCTCATCAAAAAGTACGACCCCACCACGGGCCGCATGGGCGTCGTCTGGGCGGCCAGCGACGCACTGTCGCTGTACGGTCAGTACGGCACCGGCACCGACCCACTCAGCGGCGCCTTGTCGCTGCCCAATGGCAGCAACACCTTCGACCTGACCAAGGGCCGCCAGATTGAAATCGGCGCCAAAGGCAGTGTGCCCAGCTTGCGCGGTGAATGGACGGTGGCGCTGTACGAGATTGAAAAACGCAACCTGCTGACGCGCGACCCCGGCAACCCGAACGTGACGCTTCAGGTGGGGCAGCAATCCTCCAAAGGCATTGAGCTTGCCTTCGCCGCCGAGCCATTGAAGGGTTGGACGGTGGACCTCAACGCCGCGTTCCTGCGCGCGAACTTTGACAACTTCACCGAAGTCGTGTCCGGCAGCCCCATTTCACGCAATGGCAACACCCCCACCGGCGTGCCCGAGCGTGCGGCCAATGTGTTCACAGCCTGGCGTTTCCTGCCGCAGTGGCAGGCCGGCTTTGGCGCACGCTACGTGGGTGAGCGCCAGTCCAACACCGCCAACACCACGCAGTTGCCCGCCTACACCGTGCTGGACAGCTCGCTCACCTACACGCCTTCCAGCCAGTGGAACTTCACGTTGGCGGTCAAGAACCTGGCCGACCGCGACTACGCACTGTCGGGCACTGGCGGTGTCCGCTACCTGCTGGGCGCACCACGCACGGTGCAACTGACGGCGCGCGCCAGCTTCTGATTCGCGCACCGGGAGCCGCCACGTGAAAAAGCTGCTGATCTTTCTGCACAAATGGCTGGGTGTGGTGCTGGCGCTGTTTTTCCTGATGTGGTTTGCCAGTGGCGTGGTGCTGTACTTTGTGCCGTTTCCGAACCTGACGCAAACCGAACGCCTGTCTGCCCTGTCGCCGCTGGACCTGCCCATCGGCTGTTGCCTCACCGCGCAACAGGCAGGCGAAGCCGCCGGCCTGCGTTTTACCGACGCCCGGCTGGGCATGCACGGCAAGCAGCCGGTCTGGCGTTTGCTGGCCTCGGGTCAAGACGGCGCAGGTGCACACTGGCGCACGGTAGACGCACATTCAGGCCAGGTGCTGCCGCTGCTCAATGACCTGGCCGCCAGCACCGTGGCACAGGCCTTCAGCGGGCGCGCCGCCATCGCCACCGAGCGGCTGGAGCGCGACCAGTGGACCGTGCCACAGGGACTGGACAGCCACCGCCCGTTGGTCAAGGTGGTGCTGGACGGCGACGACGGGCTGGAACTCTACGTCTCACCCGGTGCTGCCGAGGTGGTGCGCGACACGCGCCGCAGCGAGCGCTTCTGGAACTGGCTCGGTGCCGTGCCGCATTGGCTCTACCCCACTGTGCTGCGGCAATTCCCCAAAGCATGGCACCAGGTGGTGGTGTGGGTGTCCATCGCCGGTGTGCTGGTGGCGCTGAGTGGGCTGGTGCTGGGCGTGTGGCAGCTGTTTCTGAACCGCAACCGCTGGATTCCTTACCGCAAGTTCTGGACGCGCTGGCACCACATTGCCGGGCTGGTGGCCGCGGTTTTCAGCGTCACCTGGATCGTTTCGGGCCTGCTGTCGATGAACCCCTTCGAAGTCTTTGGCGGGCGTGCTGCCTCGTCAGCCGAACGCACGCAGTGGCAGGGTGCTGTTGCAGAAGTGCGGCTTGACCCGGCTGCCGCACTGGCCATCGCCCGCGCGCAAGGCCTGCAGGCGCAGGAACTGGATGTGGCGCGCGTGGCGGGGCAGGCCTGGTACCGCCTGCGCACGGCCGAGCAGCAACTGCTGGTGCGGGCCGATGTGGCCACGCCGTCTCCCGAAACCGCTGTGGCACTGTCGGGTGCCACGGTCGGCACTTTGCTGCACACCTTGCGCCCGGCGCATGGCACGCCCAGCGTGCAACGCATCGATGCCTACGACGACCAGTACTACGCCCGCAATGCCACCGACGCCAACACCCGCCACACCCGGCCGCTGCCGGTCTGGCGTGCCGACTGGGGCGATGGCGTGACGGTCTATGCCGACCCGGCGTCGGCCCGCATCCTGCTGCGCACCGACGAAGCGGGCCGCTGGCGCCGGCTCTTGTACAACGGGTTGCACAGTTTCGACTTCGCCCCTTTGCTGGCCCGGCCCTGGTTGCGCCACATGCTGGTGGTGGGGTTGTCGCTGCTGGGCGTTGCGCTGTGCATCACGTCGTGCGTGCTCGCCTGGCGGGTGCTGGTGCCCCGGCAAAAGAGACGCCAGCCGGCGGCTGCTGGCGCACAATGCCGGCCTGATGCCATTGCCTGAGACCTTCCTTTTGCAGCCACAGTCTTCACCCGCTTTCACCGCCGATGAAACCGCCGCCGTCTACCGCGCGATTGCCGAGCGGCGCGACATGCGGCACTTCAGCGGCGGGAGGGTGGCACCCGAGGTGCTGCTGCGGCTGCTGAAGGCCGCACACCAGGGGCCGAGTGTCGGCTTCATGCAGCCCTGGCGTTTTCTGCGCATCACCGATGCCGCGCTGCGCCAACGCTTGTTCGAGGTGGTGGAGCACGAACGGGTGCTGACCGCCCGCGCTCTGGGCCAGCGCGAAGACGAGTTCATGTGCCTGAAAGTACACGGTGTGCTGGACGCGGCCGAGCTGCTGGTGGTGGCGCTGGCCGACGGGCGCGAGGCCCATGTGTTTGGCCGGCGCACGCTGCCGCAAATGGACCTGGCGTCTACCGCCTGCGCCATCCAGAACCTGTGGCTGGCCGCGCGGGCCGAAGGGCTGGGCATGGGCTGGGTCTCGCTGTTCGATCCCGCCGAAGTGGCGCACCTGTTGGGCATGCCGGAAGGCGCCGGGCCCATCGCCTTGTTGTGCCTGGGGCCGGTGACAGAGTTTTATGCCGAGCCCATGCTGCAACAAGCGCGCTGGGCCAGCCGCGCACCGCTCTCCACGGTGCTGTTCGACAACCAGTGGGGCCAGCCGGCGCAAGGCCTGGGCGATGTCGATGCCCAGTGAGTTGGCGCTGGTGCTGGCGGGCGCGCTGCTGCTGGCCTTGTTGATCGACCGCCTGTGGGGCGAGCCCCCGGCTGTGGTGCACCCGGTGGTGGGCGTGGGCCATTACCTCAACGCGGTGGGCCGGCATCTGCCCGATCTGCCGCCGTGGGCGGCCTATGTGGGCGGTGCGCTGGCGTGGTGTGTGGGCGTGGCCGTGCTGGGCGGCGGGGCGTGGTGGCTGCAGCAGGCGCTGCTGGCGCATCTGCCGGTCTGGCTGGCGCTGCCGGTGCTGGCGCTGCTGCTCAAGCCACTGTTGGCCTGGCGCATGCTGCGCGACGAGGTGTTGGCGGTGGAGGACGCGCTGGCCACCTCGCTCGACGCTGGCCGACAGCGCCTGACGCGCATTGTCAGCCGTGACACCCGTGCACTGACCGAGACGGAAGTGCGCGAAAGCGCCATTGAGACGCTGGCCGAAAACCTGAACGATTCGGTGGTGGCGCCGGTCTTCTGGTTTGTGCTGCTGGGCCTGCCGGGCGCAGTGGTCTACCGCTTTGCCAACACCGCCGACGCGATGTGGGGCTACCGCGGCCGTTGGGAGTGGGCGGGCAAATGGGCAGCGCGGGCCGACGACGTGCTGTCGTGGATACCCGCGCGCATCACCGCGCTGCTGCTGGTGGTCGTGGCGCCCCGCATCGCCTTGTCTTCGTTGCCTGCGGAGGCCCGCCGCACGCCATCGCCCAACAGCGGCTGGCCGATGGCGGCCATGGCGCTGGCGCTGCAGGTGCGCCTGGGCAAGCCCGGCGCCTATGTGCTGAATGCAGAGGGCAGGGCGCCAGAGGCTGCGGACACGGCTACAGCCCTGATTTATGCATCAAAATCGGTTCTTGCCGGCGCTTTTGCTGGTGGTGTTGCTATGCTTTTTATACCAATGTGGGGGCCGTTGAATGGCTAACGCCTTGAATGCCACCCTGCGCGTGCACGGTGGCAACGACCTGCTGGGCCAGCCGGAAATCGAGTTTTCCAGCAACGCCAACGCCTGCGGACCGTGCCCCATCGCCGTGCGGGCGATTGAGCAGGTCGACCCGAGCTACTACCCCGAATCTGGCTACCTCACGCTGCGTCGGCAGCTTGCCAACTTCCACGGTGTGGGCATGGACAGGCTCATCATCGCCGCGAGTGGCAGCGAGTTCATCACCCGCATTACTGCGATGATTTCGGTGCAAGGTCGGGGCACGGTGTGGCTGCCCAAACACGCCTATGCCGACTACGCCACCGCCGCCAACGCCTACCAGCTCCCACGCGCCGCCACGCCGGAAGAAGCCAGTCTGGTCTGGTGCTGCGACCCGACCAGCCCGCTGGGCCAGACCGACGAACTGCTGGCGCGTGTGGGCCAGCTCGAAGGCACCGTGGCGCTCGACCGCGCCTACGAACCGCTGCGCCTCGAAGGCGCGCTGCCGCTGGACCAGGCCGCGCTGGACAAGGTCTGGCAACTCTGGACACCCAACAAAGTGCTGGGCCTGCCCGGCATCCGGGCTGCCTACGCCATTGCCCCGGTGGGTGCGCAACCCCGGGTGTTGCAGATGCAACAGCTCGCCGCGTCGTGGCTGCTCGGCACCCACGGCATTGCGATGCTCGAATCGTGGATGACCGCCGAAACCCAGGACTGGGTGAAAAACAGCCTGAACACGCTGCGCCAATGGAAGGTGGAGCAGACCGCGCTGTGCACGTCGCTGGGTTTCGAGTGCCTGCCCAGCCTCGCCAACTTCTTTACCGCACGGCTGCCGGGCGCTGAAGACCCCGCCGCTTTGCGCCAGCGCATCGACCGCATCCGCGCCACCAGCGTCAAGCTGCGCGACGCCACCTCGTTCGGCCTGCCTGGCCATGCGCGGCTGAGCGTGCAGTCGCCCGAGGCACAGGCGGCGCTGCGTGATGCATGGCTGGCTTCCGAATGAGTACCAACAGAGCAAAAGCCGTCATGGTGCTCGGCACCACCAGCGGCGCTGGCAAGAGCTGGCTCACCACAGCCTTGTGCCGCTGGTACGCGCGCCAAGGTTTAAAAGTCGCGCCCTTCAAGGCGCAGAACATGAGCAACAACGCGCGGGTGGTGGCCGGCGGCGAGATCGGCAGCGCGCAGTATTTCCAGTCGCTGGCCGCCAATGCGGTACCCGACGTGCGCATGAACCCGCTGCTGCTCAAGCCCGAGGCCGACACCCGCAGTCAGGTGGTGCTGATGGGCCAGGTGAATGCCGAACTGTCGCGCATGGAATGGCGCGGCCGCAGCGCCAGCGTCTGGCCCGTGGTGGCGCAGGCGCTGGACGAGCTGCTGGCCGAGAACGACGTGGTGGTTTTGGAAGGCGCCGGCTCGCCGGCCGAGATCAACCTGAAAGACAGCGACATCGTCAACATGCGCAGTGCACTGCACGCCCGTGCGCAGTGCCTGCTGGTCACCGACATCGACCGGGGCGGCGCCTTCGCCCATCTGTACGGCACCTGGGCCATGCTGCCGCCCGAAGAACAGGCATTGATCAACGGTTTTGTGCTGAACAAGTTCCGCGGCGATGCGGGGCTGCTAGCCCCCGGCCCGCAGATGCTGCAGGCGTTGACCGGCGTGCCGACGGTGGCCACGCTGCCGATGTGGTGGCAGCACGGCCTGCCGGAAGAAGACGGCGTGTTCGACGACCGCACCACGGCGGCCGGCGCTGCGGTGCACACCACCGTCGCCATCGTCGCTTACCCGCGCATCAGCAACCTCGACGAGTTCCAGCCGCTCAAGAACATCCCCGGCGTGCGCGTGAAATGGGTGCGCAGCCCAGCCGAGCTGGCAGGCGCCGACTGGGTGGTGTTGCCCGGCTCCAAACACACCAGCGGTGATTTGGCCTGGCTGCGCGCACAGGGATTGGACCAGGCGGTTGCTGCGCACGCAGAGCAGGGCGGCAGGGTGCTGGGCGTCTGCGGCGGGCTGCAGATGCTGGGCGAGGGGTTGATCGACCCGCACGGCATTGACGGCAACGCGCCCGGCCTGGGCCTGCTGCCACTGGTGACCGTGTTCGAAACCGAAAAAACCGTGCGCCACCGGCAGGCCGTGTTCGGCCAGCTGACCGGTCCGTGGGCGGCGCTGTCGGGCGTGGGGGTGCAAGGCTACGAAATCCACCATGGCCAGACGGCACAGCACCCGGCGATGGCTGCGGCACGCCCGGTCATGCCCGAAGGGCTGGCGTGGCAAAATACGGGTGGCAACGTGCTGGGCCTCTACCTGCATGGCCTGTTTGAAGACACGGGCGTGTTGCAGGCGTTGTTCGGGCCACTGTTGGCCGAAAAGATGCCCGGCCTGTCCGCAAAAGTACCGACGCTGGACGCAGTATTCGACGGGCTGGCCGACTACATTGACGCGCATTTCGCGCCGGGCGTGTTGCAGGGGCTGGTCCGCTGACCGGCACTGCACCGAACGCAGACATTTTCAGGAGTATTTATGGGTTCCACCGAAGTTCAAGCGATGGCTGCTGTGCAGCAGGCCGAGAAGCAGGCCGCAGCACCCTGGAGCGTGGCCGCTGTCGAAGCGTTGATGGCCCTGCCGCTGCCCGAGCTGATGCACCGCGCGCAACTGGTGCACCGCGAAAACTTCGACCCCTGCGAGGTGGAGTTCGCCACGCTGCTGTCGGTCAAGACCGGTGGCTGTCCGGAAGACTGCTCCTACTGCCCACAGGCCGCCCGCTACGACACCGGCGTGACCGCCACCAAACTGATGGAACCCGCCGAAGTGATGGCCGCCGCCGAAGCCGCCAAGGCCGCTGGCGCCACCCGTTTCTGCATGGGCGCCGCCTGGCGCTCGCCGAAAGACCGCGACATCGAGAAAGTCTCGGAACTGGTGCGCGGCGTGAAGGCGCTGGGCATGGAAACCTGCGCCACGCTGGGCATGCTCGAAGGCGGCCAGGCCCAGGCGCTGGCCGATGCCGGGCTGGATTACTACAACCACAACCTCGACAGCGCGCCCGAGTTCTACGGCCAGATCATCAAAACCCGCGAATACCAGGACCGGCTGGACACGCTGGGCCATGTGCGCACGGCCGGCGTCAAGGTCTGCTGCGGCGGTATTGTGGGCATGGGCGAAAGCCGCCGCCAGCGCGCCGCGTTGATCGCGCAACTGGCCAACCTGAGCCCGTACCCCGAGTCGGTGCCCATCAACCACTTGGTCAAGGTCGAAGGCACGCCGCTGGCCGACCAGGCCGATCTGGACCCGCTGGAGTTCGTGCGCACCATCGCGGTGGCCCGCATCACCATGCCCACGGCGCGGGTTCGCTTGTCGGCCGGCCGCCGCCAGATGGGCGAAGCGGTGCAGGCCATGTGTTTCATGGCCGGCGCCAACTCGATCTTCTTCGGCGAAAAACTGCTCACCACCGACAACCCCGAGACATTGGACGACGTGGCCCTGCTGGGCAAGCTGGGCATGTACCCGCGCGGCAAAAAGCCCGCGCACTGAGCCGCCGTGTGATGGCGCTGCCCGCGCTGGCAGATTTGCAGCAGCTCGCCCTCGCGCAGGCGCTGCAATCCAAACTCGACCACAAAACCAAACCGCTGGGCTCGCTCGGACGGCTGGAGGCGCTCGCGCTGCAGCTGGGGCTGATCCTTGGCACGGAAGCCCCGCAGCTTGACCAGCCGCAACTGCTGGTGTTTGCCGGGGACCACGGCTTGGCCGCGCGCGGTGTCTCGGCCTACCCAAGCGATGTGACCTGGCAGATGGTGGAAAACTTTCTCGCCGGTGGTGCCTGTGTCAGTGTGCTGGCACGCCAGCACGGCATGGCGCTGACGGTGGTGGATTGTGGTGTGGCGCACGACTTTGCGCCTAGGGAACAGCTTCACCAAGCCAAGATCGCCCCCGGCACGGCCGACGCCCTTTCCGGCCCGGCGATGACCGCCGCGCAGTGCGATCAGGCCATTGCCAACGGCCGCGCACTCGTCAAAAGCCTCCCCGGCAACGCGGTGCTGCTGGGAGAAATGGGCATCGGCAACACCTCGGCCGCCTCGCTGCTGCTGGCCCGCATGGCGCAGCTTGACATCGCCGACTGCACCGGCGCCGGCACCGGGCTGGACGCTGCCGCGGTACAGCGCAAGACCACCATCTTGCGCGAAGTGCTGCAGCGCCATGCCGACGTGACCGACCCGCTGCAGGCCATGGCCGCTTTTGGCGGTTTCGAGATGGCCACCATGCTGGGCGCCGTCTGGCAGGCGGCCGTTGAGCGGCGCGTGGTTCTGGTCGACGGCTTCATCACCAGCGCCGTGATTCTGGTGGCCCACGCCATCGACCCCCGCGTGTTGCAACGCTGCGTGTTCGCGCACCGTTCCGGCGAGCGCGGCCATGCGCTGATGCTGCAGCACCTGGGCGCGCAGCCACTGCTGGACCTCGGCCTGCGCCTGGGCGAAGGTTCCGGCGCGGCGCTGGCCTGGCCGCTGCTGCAATCGGCCTGCGCGGTGCTGCGCGACATGGCCAGCTTCGCATCGGCGGGCGTTTCCGGCAAAGCCTGAGGGCCAAAACCCCTCTTGCGGGTAGCGGCTTGTTGTGCGCGGGCCCGCAGGCGCCTATGCTGTAGCCATCGCCATCTGCAGGAAGTTCCTATGTACAAACGCATTTTGCTGGCCTACAACGGCTCGGAAGCCGGGCAGCAAGCCCTGCTCGACTGCCAGGACCTGGCCCAGTGGAGCGGCGCCGAGCTGTACCTGGTGGCGGTGATGCCGGTGATGCTGGGGGTCGTGGGCCTCGAAGGCGCGGTCTACGACAAGGACCTGGCCGAGCGCGAACGCGACACCTACCAGGCGGTGCTGAACGAGGGCGTGCGCCGGCTGGCCACCGCCGGGCACACCGCCAGCGGCGAGGTGCTGGTGGGTGAAACCATCGACGAAATCACCGAGTACGCCAAGAAGATCGACGCCGACCTGATCGTCGTCGGCCACCGCCATCTGGACAACTGGGCCGCCCGCTGGTGGCGTGGCTCGGTGTCCAAGGCGCTGATCGAGCACGCGCCGTGCAGCGTGCTGGTGGTCATCACGCACTGACCGGCATGCCCTCCCCACGCCCGGCCGACCCCACCCGCCCGCGTGTGGCACTGGCGCAGTACCGCCACCGTGCCAGTGTCTACGACCGTGAGTTGGCGCCGTTCGAACCGATCCGGGAGCAAGCCATTCGCCAACTGGGCCTGCGCCCGTCCGACACCGTGCTGGACGTGGGCTGTGGCACCGGCCTGAGTTTTGCGGCGCTGCGCCAGGGCGTTGGCCCAAGTGGCCGCGTGGTCGGCATCGAGCAGTCGCCAGAGATGCTGGAACAGGCGCAGGCGCGTGTGGCGCAACACGGCTGGGCCAACGTGGCGCTGGTGGGCACACCTGTGGCCCAGGCCAAGCTGTCGTTCCAGGCCGACGCCGCGCTGTTCCACTTCACCCACGACATCCTACGCCAGCCGCAAGCCATTGCCCATGTGCTGCGGCACCTGAAGCCCGGTGCGCGGGTGGTGGCGTCGGGCCTCAAGTGGGCCGGCGTCTGGACCTGGCCGGTCAACTGGCTGGTGTGGCCGGCGGCGCTGTACTCGGTCAGTTCGTTAGAAGGCCTGCACCGGCCCTGGGACCAACTGGCCAGCCAGCTCGGTGGTATGGCCGTTGACACGCTCTGGCTGGACGCTGTGTTTGTGGCCCATGGGGCCACACCGCCTTAAGGCCGCGGCGTCTTGTCTTTGAAGCCGCAGTAGTCGGCCACGCCACACTGCCAGCACAGCGGCTTGCGCGCCTGGCACACATAGCGCCCGTGCAGGATGAGCCAATGGTGCGCGTCCACCAGGTAGGCCGGCGGGATGCGCTTCATCAGCTGCATCTCCACCTCGTAGGGGGTCTTGCCCGGCGCCAGGCCGGTGCGGTTGCCCACCCGGAAGATGTGCGTGTCCACCGCCATGGTCGGTTCGCCAAAGGCCACGTTCAGCACCACGTTGGCGGTCTTGCGGCCCACGCCGGGCAAGGCCTCCAGCGCCTCGCGCGTGCGCGGCACCTCGCCGCCGTGTTGTTCCACCAGCATGCGGCAGGTTTCCAGCAGGTGTTTGGCCTTGCTGTGGTACAGACCGATGGTCTTGATGTAGCCCTCCAACCCGTCCAGCCCCAGCGCGAGGATTTTCTGTGGCGTACCGGCCACCGGAAACAGCTTGCGCGTGGCCTTGTTCACACCCACGTCGGTGGCCTGCGCGCTCAGCAGCACGGCGGCCAGCAGCTCGAACACGGTGGTGTATTCCAGTTCCGTGTTGGGCTGCGGGTTGGCAGCCTTCAGTGTGGCGAAGAAGGGTTCGATGTGCTCGCGTTTCATGGGGCCGTTCGTCCAGCAAAAAATGGGATCTGGCGCCATTCTCGCGGCTTCTTGGCTACCATCACTTCCATGCAAAACATCAAACGCTGTGGGTGGGGGCTGGGTCTGCTGGTGGCGGGCCTGCTGGCCGCGTGCGCGTCGGCGCCCGACACCACCGCCAAACCCAGGCTTGTGGTGCTGCTGGTGGTGGACGGCCTGCCCCAGCGCCAGGTACTGGCCTACCGCGACCAGCTTGTGCCCGACGGCCTGGCCCGGTTTCTGGACCGGGGCACCTGGTTCGCCAACGCGCACTACGGCCACGCTTTCACCGTGACGGCGGCGGGCCACGCCACCATGCTGACCGGTGCCTACCCGGACCGCACCGGCATCATTGGCAACGACTGGCGCGACGCCGCCACCGGCGCCGAGGTCTACTGCACCAGCGACGCATCGGCCACCTACATCGGCCACACCACCCGGCCACTGGACGGCACCAGCCCCAAAAACCTGCGCGCCGAAACCGTGGGCGATGTGCTGAAGCGCGCCGACCCGCGTGCCAAGGTGGTGGCCATTTCCGGCAAAGACCGCGGCGCCATCCTGCCGGCCGGCCGCGCCGGTACGGCCTACATGTACATGGGCAGCAGCGGGCAGTTCGCGTCCAGCACCTACTACATGGCCGAGCACCCGGCCTGGGTCAACACCTTCAACGCCGCCAAGCCGGCCGACCGCTATTTCAAAACCGCGTGGACGCCGCTGTTGCCCGAAGCCGCCTACGCCCGTTCGCTGCCCGATGGCCAGGCCTGGTTTGCCCGGGGGGGCAGCCTGCCGATGGCGATGAACGCGCCCGACGACGAAGCCCCCGGCCCGGCGTTTTACAGTGCCTTGCTGCGCAGCCCGTTCGCCGACGCGCTGGCGCTGGATTTCGCCCGCGCCGCCATCGCCGGCGAACAACTGGGGCAAGACGATGTGCCCGACATCCTGGCGGTGAGCCTGTCGGGCCATGACTATGTGAACCACGCCTTTGGCGCCGAGTCGCGCCTCTCGCACGACCATTTGCTGCAGCTTGACCGGCAGTTCCAGGCCTTCTTTCAGGACCTGGATGCGCGCGTTGGCAAAGACAACTACCTCGTGGTGCTGACGGCAGACCACGGCTTCATGGCCGCGCCCGAGTTCGGCGCGACACAAGGGCTGGCCACCGGGCGCATCAGGCTGTCGGCGCTGCTGGGGCACGTCAACGCCGCGCTCACGCCCCAGTTTGGCCCTGGGCAGTGGGTCAGTTTTTCTGGCTCCAGCCTGCTGGTGAACCGCAGCCTGCTGGCGCAAACCGGTCTCAGTGTGGACGTGGTGGCCGACGCCGCGCGCCGTGCCATTGCCAGTGTGCCCGGCATTGCCGCGGCCTACACGCGCGCCGAACTGCGCAGCGGCAGCCCGGGCAACGCGCCCTACTTTGCGCAGATGCGCAAGTCCTGGCACCCCGAGGTGTCGGGCGACGTGCAGTTCACCGTCCAGCCGCACTGGATGGTGGGCACCGGCTACGCCGCCACCCACGGCTCACCGCACGCCTACGACACCGGGGTGCCGATTGCCCTGTACGGCCCGCGCTGGGCCCGGCCGGGCCGCGTGGACGCGCGGGTGGAGGTGGTGGACATCGCCCCCACGCTGGCCCGTTGGCTGCAGGTGGCCGCGCCGGCCAGCGCTGTGGGCACACCTTTGCCGGTGCAGAGCCCCTGAAAAGCCTTCTGGGCTATTTTTCAGATCAAATATGCCCTGAGCCTTAGTAGAATCTAGCAGGTTAGCTCTTAAAAACATAGCATTTAACCCCCTGACGGGTTGACCCACCACCATGCAATTCGCTTCCCGCCTCGACGCCATCGAAACCTCCGCCATCCGCGAACTGTTCAAGCTGCTGGGCAAGCCCGGCATCATCAGTTTTGCCGGTGGTTTCCCAGACAGCGCCATGTTCGACGTGGCAGGCATCCGCGAGGCCAGTGCCAAAGCCCTGAGCGAAGAACCCGGCGCCGCACTGCAGTACGGCGCCACCGAGGGCTACCAGCCCCTGCGCGAACAGCTCAGCGCCTTCATGCACAGCAAGGGCGCCGACGTCCAACCCGAAGGCCTGATCGTCACCACCGGCAGCCAGCAGGCGCTGGACCTGCTGGGCAAAACCCTCATCAGCCCCGGCGACAAAGTCATTGTGGAAGGCCCCACCTTTCTGGCCACCATCCAGTGTTTTCGCCTGTACGGCGCCCAGCTCATCAGCGCCCCCATCGACGGCCAGGGCGTGGACACCGACGCGTTGGAAAAACTGATCGCCGAGCACCAACCCAAGTTCGTCTACCTCATCCCCACCTTCGGCAACCCCAGCGGCGCGCTGCTGAACCTGGAACGCCGCAAAAAGGTGCTGGAACTGGCCGTGCGCTACAACACCGTGGTGGTGGAAGACGACCCCTACGGCGACCTCTACTTCGGCGCCGCCCCGCCGCCCAGCCTGCTGGCGCTGAGCGCGCAGGTACCCGGCAGCCGCGAACTGCTGGTGCACTGTGGCTCACTCAGCAAGGTGCTGAGCCCTGGCCTGCGCGTGGGCTGGATGGTCGCGCCCGCCGAACTGCTGGCCAAGGCCACCATGTGCAAACAGTTCAGCGACGCCCACACCAGCACCTTCGCCCAGGCCACCGCCGCGCAGTACCTCAATGCCGGCCGCATGCCCGCCACACTGGCGAATGTGCGCCAGGTGTATGCCGAACGTGCGCAGGCCATGGGCCAGGCGCTGCAGCGCGAACTGGGCGATGCCATTGCCTTCACGCAGCCGCAGGGGGGGCTGTTCTTCTGGGCCCGCCTCACCGGTGCCGGCGGCAAGACCACAGACGCCGCCGCCTTCGCCAAACGCGCCATTGAACAGCTCGTGGCCTTTGTGCCTGGCGCACCGTTTTATGCCGCCAACCCGGACCCCGCCACGCTGCGCCTGAGCTTTGCCACGGCCGATGTGGCGAAGATCAACGAAGGCGTGGCGCGGCTGGCGCAAGCGCTCTGAGGCGGGCCCATCCCATGCCCGCTTCTTCTGCCGCCCCTCTGCTGAACCAACCCCTGCGCCTGCCCAACGGCAGCGTGCTGCGCAACCGCCTGGCCAAGTCGGCCATGAGCGAGGCCCTGGGCACCTACGACAACCATCCCACACCCCGGCTGGTCACGCTGTACCGGCGCTGGGCGGCTTCGGGTATCGGCCTGCTGGTCACCGGCAACGTGATGGTCGACCGCCGTGCGCTGGGCGAGCCGGGCAACGTGGTGATTGAAGACGACGCCGACCTGCCGCTGCTGCGGCAATGGGCCAGCGCCGCCACCGACCAAGGCGTGGCGCTGTGGGTGCAACTCAACCACCCGGGCAAGCAGTCGCCCAAGGGGCTCAACCAGCGCAACCTGTCGCCGTCGGCGGTGCCGTTCCGGCCCGACCTGAAGGCTTTTTTCGACACCCCGCACGAGGCGACCGAGGCCGAGATCCATGACATCGTCCAGCGCTTTGGCGCGAGCGCCGCCATCTGCAAGCAGGCGGGCTTCAGCGGCGTGCAGATCCACGGCGCGCACGGCTACCTGGTGAGCCAGTTTTTGTCGCCGCACCACAACCAGCGCAGCGATGGCTGGGGCGGTAGCCCGGAGAAGCGGCGCCGCTTTGTGCTGGCGGTGTACGCTGAAATCCGCCGCCAGGTGGGGCCGGACTTCCCGGTGGGCATCAAGCTCAACTCGGCCGACTTCCAGCGCGGTGGCATGGACGAGGCCGAGTCGGCCGCCACCATCCAGGCGCTGGCCGAGGCCGGCATCGATTTGATCGAGGTCTCGGGCGGCACCTACGAGGCGCCGGCCATGACCGGCGTCACGAAGCAGAAGGCCACGACCGCCGCGCGCGAGGCCTACTTTCTGGAATTCGCCGAAAGTCTGCGCCGCACGGTGAGCGTACCGCTGATGGTGACCGGTGGATTCCGCAGCGCGGCCGGCATGAACGCGGCTTTGGAGAGCGGTGCGCTGGACTTGGTGGGGATTGCCCGCCTGCTGGCCATCGACCCCGACGCACCCGCCCACCTGCTGCGCGGCGAGGACAGCCGGCAACGGGTGCACCCCATCCGCACCGGCATCGCGCTGGTGGACCGCTCGGCGATGATGGAAATCTTCTGGTACACCCGCCAGCTCAAACGCATCGCGGACGGCGGCGAGCCACGGCCGGGTGAGGGCGGGCTGTGGGCCTTCCTGGCCTCGGTCACCCACGGCGGCTGGGGCAACTTCCGCACCCGCCGCCTGCGGGCCTAGTCCTTTACCGGCGGGCGCTTGGCCAACTGCGACCAGTGCAGCAGGCCAAACAGCAGCGTCAGCGTGATGCCGTCGATCAGCGCGCCGGGTTGCTGGCGCAACAGCCGCAGCACCGCCAGCAGCTCCAGCGCATGGATGGCCAGCAGGCCCAGCGCCAGGTAATGCACCAGCGTGACGCCGGGAAAGGGCCAGACCGCGCCCACGAGGCTGGCCAGGTAGATGGCGAGGCAAGCTGCCTTGAATGTGTTTTGCATGGGCAGGGAGTTTAGTGTTTTGCTCCGGGCGCCATGCACAATCGCTGCACCATAGGCGACACGCATCAACAAGGGGGCACCATGCGCAAGGGGGAGGGTGGCGGGCTGGTTTATTCCACCGACAGTGGCCGCATGTGCCCGGGTTGCCGCCAGCCGGTGGCGCAATGCGGCTGCAAGCAGGCCGGCGCATTGCCGAAGGGCGACGGCGTGGTGCGGGTCAGCCGCGAGACCAAGGGGCGGGGTGGCAAAGCCGTCACGCTGGTGCGTGGCCTGGCCCTGGCGCCCGACGCGCTCGCGGCCCTGGGCAAACAGCTGCGCACGCAGTGTGGCAGTGGCGGCACCGTGAAAGACGGTGTGGTCGAGGTCCAGGGCGACCATGCCGACCGTGTGGTGGCGCTCCTGCAGCAGCAGGGGCACACCGTCAAGCGCGCGGGCGGCTGATCTTTCAGTCGGTTACTTTCGGCGCGGCGGCAGCGCCTGAAAGCACAGTACATTCCCTGCATGCCACCGCAACTCACGCGCGCCTGGGCACGGGTTGCCGAATTTTCGCGTCACCACGCCGTGACGGCCTGGGCGTTGGCGCGCCGTTACCCTGTGCGCGCGGCCCTGGTGCTGCCCGGTTTGGTGGTGGTCTACGTGCTCGTGCTGCTGGTGTTTCTGCCCAGCATCTCCGACCTGCGGAAGGTCCGGTCGGAGGTGCCATCTTCGGTGGTGGCGGCCGACGGGGCGGTGCTGGCCGAATTCAAGCGGGTCAACCGCCAATGGGTGCCACTGGCCAAGGTGGCGCCCAGTGTGGTGCAGGCGCTGATTGCCACCGAAGACCACCGCTTCTACAGCCACCACGGCATTGATTTCAAACGCACGGCGGCGGCGGTGTTCCACACGCTGCGGGGCGATCTGCAGGGCGGCTCCACCATCACCCAGCAGCTGGCGCGCAACCTCTACCCGGAAGAAATCGGCCGCTCGCTGAGCATCAACCGCAAGGTCAAAGAAGCGCTGACCGCACTGCGGATCGAGGCGCTGTACTCCAAGGACGAGATCCTGGAGATCTACCTCAACACCGTGCCCTTTCTCTACAACGCCTTTGGCATCGAGATGGCAGCGCGCACCTACTTTGACAAGTCGGCCAGCCAGCTCAATGTGCTCGAATCGGCCACGCTGATTGGCATGCTCAAGGGCACCAGCTACTACAACCCGGTGCAGAACCCGCAGCGCGCCCGTGCCCGGCGCAACGTGGTGCTGGCGCAAATGGTCAAGCACAACACGCTGGAGTCGGCGCGCGCCACCGCGCTGGCCAAGCAGCCGCTGAAGCTCGACTTCGAGCGGCAAGACACCTTGCTCGGCCCCGCACCGCACGTGGCGCAATGGGTGCGCAAGTGGTTGATCGACTGGGCCGACAGCCGCAGTCTCAACATCTATTCCGACGGCCTGGTGGTGCGCACCACGCTGCACGCCAAGACCCAGAAGGCGGCCAACCAGGCCATGGCCCGGCAGCTCGGCGTGCTGCAGCCCCAGGCCGACCGGCAGCGCAAGCGCGGCCAGGAGAAGGTGCCGTTGCAGGCCGGCTTCATGGCGCTGGACCCGCGCAATGGCCACGTGGTGGCCTGGGTCGGCAGCCGCGACTTTGCCACCGAGCAGTTTGACCATGTGGGCCAGGCGCGCCGACAGGCCGGTTCGACCTTCAAGCCGTTTGTGTACGGCGCCGCCTTCGAGATGGGCCGTTCGCCGAGCGACGAGCTCATGGACCAGGCGCTGTCGATCAGCATCCCCGGGGGCGGTGTCTGGAGCCCGAGCGATGGCACACCACCCAGCGGGTTGCCGATGACGCTGCACGACGGTCTGGCGTTCTCCAAAAACACCATCACCGCCCAGCTGATGATGCAGGTGGGGCCGCAGCGCGTGGCCCAGCTGGCCCGTGCGATGGGCGTGCGCGACAGCACGCTCGACGAAGTGCCCGCATTGGCCCTGGGCACCAGCTCGGTCACGCTGCGCGAGATGGTGACCGCCTACGGCGCCATTGCCAACGGCGGCCGCTACATGGCGCCGGTGCTGGTGCTGCAGGTGGAAGACCGCCAGGGCAATGTGCTGCAGCGCTTTGCCGAACCGGTGCCCGAGCAGGCCATGTCGCAGCCACAGGCTTTGCAACTGGTGAATGTGATGCGCGGCGTGGTGGACGAAGGCACCGGCACCGCGATCCGCAGCCGCTACGGCATCCAGGCCGACGTGGCCGGCAAGACCGGCACCACGCAGGACAACACCGACGGCTGGTTCATCCTGATGCACCCGCAGCTGGTGGCCGGCGCCTGGGTGGGCTTCAACGACAGCAGCATCACCATGGGCGATGGCTGGGGCCCCGGCGCCCGCAGCGCACTGCCAATGGTGGGTGAGGTGTTCCAGCAGTCTTTGCGCAACCGCTGGATCGACCCACAGGCCGCGTTCGACATTGCCCGTTCACGGCCCCAGCCGGCGCAGCCGCCATTGCCCGAGCCATTGCGCGACCTGTCCGACTTCATCGGGCGGTTGTTCAAGGCGCAGTGAACAGGCCTTGAAGCTCAGGGTGCGCGGTGCAGCCGGGGCGCTGCCAGCAGCGCGAGGTTGTCGGCAATGGCGGCGTCCACGTCTTTCCAGCGCCCGGTCAGCCTGCCCAGCACCATGGTGGTTTTCAGCGCGGTCAAATCCTTCACGCTCGGCGCCACCTTGATCTGCGCAATCGCGGCGGCGGTGTTGCCACCTTTGATCAGCGCCAGCACCTTGCCGGCCCATTCGTTTGGTCGTGCCATCCATTCACCTGTTGTGTGTCAAGAGCTGGACTGTACACAAGGCCTCAGGCATGCCTACGCCGCCTGTTCGGTGAAGTTCAGCGCCAGCCCGTTCATGCAGTAGCGCAGGCCGGTGGGCTTGGGGCCATCGTCAAACACATGCCCCAGGTGGCCGCCGCAGCGGCGGCACAGCGCCTCCACACGCGCCATGCCCCAGGTGGTGTCGGTGTCTTCCACCACTGCGTTCTCCAGCGCTTGGTAGAAGCTGGGCCAGCCAGTGCCACTGTTGTACTTGGTGAGCGATGAAAACAGCGGCAGCGCGCAGCCAGCACAGTGGTAGGTGCCCGTGCGTGTTTCCTTGTCCAGCGGGCTGCTGCCCGGCCGCTCTGTGTCCGCCTGGCGCAGCACGCCAAACTGGCTGGGCGTGAGCAGGGCGCGCCATTCCGCTTCGGTGTGGGTGACTTCGTAGGTGCGCGCCACCCGTGCGGGCGGGGCCGGCATCAAGCCGCGCCACAGCGCCACACCGCCTGCCAGCGCGGCGATGCCAAACAGGGCGTTTCTGCGGGTGTTCATCGAAAGTCCTTGGCGGGAATGGTTTGCGACCACATCATGACCGCAAACGACAGCGCACGGTTTCTGCAAGGCGCTTGCTGCATGGAACTTGTGCGCCAGGAACGGCTCAAGCACCAGGCCATTGGCTACACTTGCACACAACCCACCACCACCGTGACCCACCGTTTTACCTGGATGCTTGCTTTGGTGCTGTGCCTGTTTGCGGCACAGTCGGCTGTGGCCGTCACCGCCAAGTACGGCCACTGCTGTGCGACTGGGTGTGAGGGCATTGCGGCCTGTGCCAGCATGGACTGCCAGAGTTGCAATGTGCCAGCTGCGCCTGCCGCCACGGTGAGAGAGACGCTGGCAGCCCGCCTGCCAGGCCGGTTGCCAGTGGCCAGCGGCAACCGGGTCACACCGCCTTTGACCGACATCTGGACCCCGCCGGACTGAGGCCCGCAAGCCCGCTTCAGTGTTAACCTCTTCAATCCGGATACCAGGAATCAAACCATGACATCCAAATTCATCAAAATTTCGGCCGCCGTTGTGCTGCTGGGCACATCGGCCGCGGCTTTTGCAGCCAGTGGCTGCTGTGGCGACTTTGCCGCCTGTTGCCTGCAGATGCTGGCCTGCTGCCTGTAAATCAGCGCTGACAGCGTTTTAACGAAAAGGCCGGCACATGTTGCCGGCCTTTTTCATGCGGCGCCTGTTCAGCCCCATTCCCGGCCAAGTCGTGGCGCTTGCACACCCTTTTGGAGCCGGATGACCGGCACCGCCATGGTGACCACCTTGGGCTTTTCGTCCTTCAGCAACACGACGTTCAGGAACAGGGTGCCCAGGCCTTTTTCGGTCTTGAAAACACCCCAACGCCGCCTGGGCGCTGCAGCGGCCAGCAAAGCGGTTTCGTCCCAGTCATCGGGCAGTGGCAGGTAGCTGTAGGCTTGTTCCCGGTGCCGCAGCATCACGTTGGTGTAGCTGTAACCCGGAATCGGCTGGCCATCTGTGCCAACGGGCCGGAACTTGATTTCGTAGTCCCCGGTCGCGGTGTTGCCGTGGGCAAACCGCCCTGCTGTGAAGCCTTCTGTGAACTTGAAATTGGGGCGCCCGATCACCAGCGGCGAGTCCATCAGGTTGCGCAGTTCGATGTTCAGGACATTGGGGTAGTTCTTGTGGCCTGTGCCAAGCGAGTAGGTGAGGTGAACCGAGAACTCCGGGATCTTTTTCTTCCACTTGCTGACCAGCACGGTGGAGATCAACAGGCCTGAGCCTGCTGTCACAAAGTCCCAGATGCCCTGGTCTTTGGCCCATTTGATCCAGCCCAGAGGGAGCTGAGCGAGCGCCCACAGGTCATTGAGAGTCGTCATCTGGTGGCCTGTTTGCACATGTGGATCGGTCCTTGGTGAAAGGAAATGGCAGGGAACCAGCCGCCATTTCCAGCGAACAGCCAAAGAGCCATCCGCCCATAATTTTAGTGAACTGCGCCTTGCAAACTGCAACCCACCTCCATGAAACATCCACTTCTTGAAAGCCTGGGCGATGGCTATCCGACTTACCTTGAGCAGCACCACGACCACATTCTCAGAAAAGTGGATGGCATATGGGACCAGCCGGAAATCGACGACTACCTGAATGACCTGCTGATCGACAAAAGGGGTGGGCGAAAGGGTTTTGCGCCCCAGGCGATCAGAGAGATCAATGCCTTGCGCGAGTTCAGGATGTTGGAAACGCTCAACGCCGCAGAAAGGAAAGAGTCCGCCATCCAGGCGCTGCGCGTGCGCGGCATTGCCCTCAACAGGTCTTGTTTTCTGCAGGCACTCGACGAGGGCAACCGTGAAGTCGTCGATTTGTTCATCCGCTCGAATTTCGATGTCCACCAGAAGGACGACTTTGGCACCCCTCCGCTGCTGTTTGCCCTGAAGAAGGGGTACACCATCATCGCCAAAATCCTGCTCAGCGCGGGTGCTGACGTGAACGAACGGGATGCACTGGGCCTGGCCCCGCTGCTGGTGGCGTGTGGCAAGTCCACTGTGGGTTACAAGGATGTGGCCGCCACCCTCATTCGCCGTGGCGCTTTTCTCAATGCACGCGACGCGCTGGGCAACACGCCGCTGCTGCTGGCCATCACCGGTGGCGGTGTGGACATTGCGAAACTGCTGATCGAGAAGGGTGCCGACCTGAACGTCAAAACCCGCAAGCAGGAGACCCTGTTGACGCTGGCCGAAGCGGCCCAAATGACCGAACTGGCAGAACTGCTGCGCAGCAAAGGGGCCACGCACTGAGCGCAGGTTGACTCGCCATGAAAAAAGCCCGCGACCCCGAAGAAGGGTGCGGGCTTTTTGACTTTTACGGCCTCAACGGCCGTGGCGTGCCGTCAGAACAGACGGCCGCCCAACAGCCCGCCGATGGGTCCCAGTGCCGAGGTGTCGGGCAAAGCACTGCCAGACACGGGCAACAGCGAAGTGGGTGAAGACAGGGCCGACGCCAGATCGCCCAAAGGCAGGTCCCCTCCCGTCAGGTCACCCAGCAAGGTGGCCACACCGTCGGTGGCGTAGTCCACCTGCGTGTTCAGCGAGCCAAGGATGGCGCCGGTGGTGCCGTCACCCAGCAACGGTTCCAGCAGTGTGGCCAGTGGGTCACCCAAGCCGTCGGTCACCTGCACCACCAGGCTGTCCACTGGGTCCAGCGCGTTGGTGTTGCTGGCCGCGAATGGCTCACCCAACAGCGGGCTGAGCAACTCGTTGCCGAGGTCGGTGACGGTGTCCACGGTGGAATCCACAGGTTCCAGAATGCCGCTGAGCTGCAGGCTTTCCAGCAGGCCGCCGTCCAGGCCATCGGTCAGCTGGTCCACCAGCTTGGAGGCGGGGTCCAGCAAACCGTCGCCGGCGGTGGTGGTGTCGGTCGAGCCCAGGCCCAGCAGGTCGCGCAGGTTGCTGCCCGTGGTGTTGTCGCCCAGCAGGTTGGCCACGCCGTCGGTCGCAAAGTCCACCTGCGTGTCCAGCGTGTTCAGCACGCTGGCAACCGTGCCCTGGCCGAGCAACGGGTCCAGCAGGGTGGCCAGAGGGTCGCTCAGGCCGTCGGTTACCTGGCCCACCAGGGCATCGGCCGGGTCCAGCGAGTTGGGTGTGGCGGGGCTGAAGGTCTGGCCCAGCAGCGGGGTGGTGAGGTTGTTGCCCAGGTTGGTCACCGTGCCCACCAATGAGTCCACTGGCTCCAGCACACCGCCCAGGCCGGCACCGGCCAGCAGGCCACTGTCCAGGCCGTCGGTGAGCTTGTCCACCAGGGCCGATGCAGGGTCCAGCAGGCCATTGCCGTTCGGTGTGGCGTCGGTGCTGGTGATGCCCAGCAACGAACCGCCCGTGCCACCGCCCAACAGCGTGGCCACGCCGTCGGTCAAGAAGTCCACCTGTGCGTTCAGCGGGTTGATCAAGGAGGCCACCGTGCCGGCACCGAGACTGGGGTCCAGCACCCCGCCCAGCACATTGGTCAAAGGCGCGGTCAGCTGGGCCACAGCGGTGTCAACCGGGTCCAGTGCGTTGGGGGTATTGGGGTTGAACTGGTCGCCCAACAGCGGAGCCAGTGCGCCGTTGCCAGCGTTGGTGACCGTGCCCACTGCCGTGTCAACCACAGCGAGCACACCACCAACGCCGGGGGCTGCCGCTGCGGGGGTGCCAACCGCATTGGTGAGGTTGTTCACCAGTGTGTTCGCAGGGTCCAGCAGGCCTTGCACGGTGGTGACGGGTGGGGTGGTGGGGTTGGGGGGTGTTGTCGGCGTCGTGGGGTCTATGGGGGTTGTCGGGTTGGTTGGCGTCGTGGGCGACTGGTTGGTGTCGTCGTCGTCGTTGCCACGTGCGGCCAGGGCGCCAATCAAACCACCCAGTGCCAGCGGCAGCAGCCAGCCTGCGCCTGCACCTTCGCCGGCCGAGCCGGGTTTTTTGACTGCCAGTGTGGTGGCTTTGGCTGCTTCTTCGGCGCCGTTGACGATCAGGTCGCCGGAAACCAGTTCCACCTGCAGTTGGTCGGCCACACCAGCCGCGCCGGGCTTCAGTCCCACGACGGCTTCGGTTCCGCCGGTGAAAGTGCCCGCCAGCGGTGTTTCGCCGGGCTGTCGGCCTGGCAGCACCACATTGGCAAAACCGTCCTTGGGCACAACCACGCGATCGCCTGGCACCAGGGCTTGCTTGCCTTCCACTGGCAAGCGCGCACCGTCGCGCACGATCTGGGTGCCGGGTGAGGCTTCGGTGATCACACCCAGACCTGCAGGGCCGCGGGCAGTGGTGCTCAGGTTGTCCAGCGATTGCTGGGTGTCAAACGGCTGGCTAACCTTGGCATCGGCCAGGAGTTGGTCGCTGGGGATCTCGTAGTTGTTTTGCATTTGAAAGCACCTGTTTTCTGGGGTTCGTTGATCACACCATCGGATAGATCGATGGACTTAAAAGCATTTATTTGCTCTGAGTGATACGTTAACCAAGGTACTAGCGACCTGTGACAACTCGTGTTAACCCTAACGTGAGATAGTTGACAAATCGAACTTCAATTGAGCTATTTCGTCACCCAGGTGGTGGGAATGCGTGGCGCAGAAGCGGTTTGCAGGCGACTTGGGTGTTGGTCGTCGGGTTGCCAGCGGCGACTCACACGTGGTCTGGTGTGTTGCGGCCCCCAGAACGACAAAAGGGCCAGCACTTGCGTGCTGACCCTTGTCAATATTGGCTCCTCGACCTGGGCTCGAACCAGGGACCTACGGATTAACAGTCCGGCGCTCTACCGACTGAGCTATCGAGGAACAAGCCTCAAATTATAGCGTGGTTTTTTGCGTTTTTTTACAGGGTGGCTTGAAACGTGAGGCGCATTGTGCGGGGAGCGCCCGGGAACAGGTAAGCGTGGCTGAACTGGTAGGGGGATTCCTTGAAGTAGCGGCGGTTGAACAGGTTGTCGATGCCGAGTGTCCAGGTGGTGGGGGTGCCCTGCAGACGGGTGCTGTAACGCACGGCCGTGTCCACGCGGGTCCAGCCGGGGATGCTGATGGACCCGTCGGGCAGGGCGCTGCGTTGGGCCTCGTGAGACACATGGCCGTGCAGGCTCAGGCCAGGCACGGCGGTGACGCGGTAGTCGGCCTGGGCGCGGACGATGTAGTCGGGCACGTTGACCGGGCGTTTGCCGTTGATGCTGGCGGTGGCGCTGCCTTGGCGCTCGGCGTCAATGACGGTCAGGCCGGCGTTGAAGGCCCACGGGCCGGTCTGGGTGGCGGCGTTGAGTTCCAGCCCGCGGTGCCGGGCGTCGCCGTCGGCCTGGCGGGTGCAGGAGTTGTTGACGTCGCAGCTGCCAACATCGGCAAACAGGGGTCGGGTGATGCTGAAGAGCGCGGCGCTCCAGCGCACCGTGTCCAGCTCACCTTTCAGGCCCACCTCGCTTTGCCGGCTTTTGAGGGCGGGCAGGGCCTGGCCCTGGTTGGTGTAGCGGGCGCGGCCAGGTGCCACTTCAGACTCGACACCCTGGCCGTAACTGGCGTAGGCCATGTGGGTGGGTGTCAGCTGGTAGCTGGCGGCCAACCAAGGGGTGGTGATGTTGCGGCTGTAGCCGGTGGCGCGGGAGCCGTCGGTGCGCACGCTGTCGCGGGTGAGCTGGGTGTGGCGCAGGCCGAGCCAGGTGGTGAAGCGGTTGCTCCACGCGATGGCGTCAAAGGCCGAGAACTCGGTGGTTCGTTCGCTGCGGTTGGTGTTCTCGTCGGTCAGTTCAGGTTCTGGGCCGAACACCGGCATGGTGGCTAGGTTGCCGGTGCCGACGTAGTTGTACGCCTGGCGGCCAAAACGGTCGCGTGTGCGGCTGCTGAGCAGGCCAAAGCCCAACTCGTGTTTGACGCTGCCGGTTTCGATGCGGCCTTTGAGCTGCAGTTGTGCGGCGGTCAGGGTGCGGCGCTCGTTTTCGCTGCGGAAGTCGTAGAGGTCGTAGTCGCCGTTGGGGGTGAAGCGGTCGCAGTAGTCAAACGGGCCGTTGAAGCAGTCGCCACCGAAGGGGAAGGCGGTGCGGTCGTCGGACTTCAAACGCTGGGTGCCGGCCTGGGCCGACCAGCGCCATTCGCGGCTCAGTGCCTGCTCGAACTTGACGGTGCCGGTCAGCCCTTCCAGCACCACGGGCAAAGACCAGGGTTGGTTGTTGAGGTTGAGGCGCGGGTCGGGTGAGGGCAGGGTGTTGCCAGTCAGGCTGAGGCCGGGGGCGCTGCGCTGGGAGCGGCGCGAGTACTCCAGTTCGGCCTCGAGCACCGAGTCGCGGCTGAGGCGCCAGTCGAACGCGGCGGCGAGCAGGCGGCGGGAGCCGTCGAGGTCGCGCACGTAGCTGCCGATGTCTTCGCCAGCGGCGTTGATGCGGTAGCCAAAGACCTTACCTTCGCCGAAGCGGCCACCCAGGTCCACGCTGGCGAGCGCGCCGCCGTGGTTGCTGGTCTCCAGCCGGATGCTGCGGAGGTCGTTCTCGGTCGGCCGCTTCACCACGTAGTTCACCAGCCCGCCGGGGGCGCTGGTACCGGCCTGGATGCCGCTGGTACCGCGCAGGATTTCCACCCGCGCTTTGTTGTCGAGCGGCACGGTGCTTTCCGCGCTGATGGGCAGGCCTTCGCGGCGGTAGTTGTACTTGTTGTCGAGCACAAAGCCGCGCACGGTGACGTAGTCCCAGTAACCCTGGGCGTTGTAAGCGTCGCTGACCGAGGCGTCGAACTTCACCAGGTCCGCCAGGCGGCGGGCGCCAGTGGCTTCGATCTGCTGTGCGTCAATCAGTGTGGCGCTGACCGGGGTGCGCGACAGTGGCACATCGCCCAGGCCCAGCACATCGGCCACCGGGGTGGCGCTGCGTTCGTTCACCACCACCGGTTTGAGGGTGGCTTCGGTGGTTTGTGCCCAGGCGCCAGGCGCTATAAAAGATATAGCTATAGCGCAAGGTTTCACTAGGGCTTGAGCCCGATTCTGCTTAAATTTTATGGATTTTTTTGCCATAACGTCTTTCTGAACGTCACAGCAGGTCGGCCTGCCGGATCGCAGGGCCGTTTGAGATGCCGTCTGTGAGACAGACGCACGGCCCGATCCGAAACAATGCTTCCCTGCGCGAGGATTACCTCAATCAGGTTCAAAGGGACTCTCTCAGTCTTGTGGTGCCTCTCGGCCCCGCGCAACACCCCCAGCGGCCTTCGCATTGCGGCGAAGGTGCCGTATTTTAGCCGGGCGCAAGGGATGTCCTACGCAGGCAGGCGGCCTGCGCCGGTA
This sequence comes from Pseudomonadota bacterium, assembly GCA_040384665.1. Taxonomy (GTDB): domain Bacteria; phylum Pseudomonadota; class Gammaproteobacteria; order Burkholderiales; family Burkholderiaceae_C; genus PCRC01. The sequence continues at coordinate 59,344 of JAZKIY010000012.1, read as the reverse complement.
AACAGGCGACGCTGTGCTGCCTAGAGTGGGTCATGTACTTTTGCATTGCCCCACAGGAGCTTTACCGATGAGTTTGAATTCCCCCAACGTCGACACCACCGATGACACCGGCACGCCCAACGCGTTTGTCAACGCTGCCTCCAACGTGATTGCGAAAATCCGTGCCGACAAGGACATGCAGGACGTGCTGGAAGCGCACGAGCGCCTGCGCCCCAAAGCGATTGAAAAAATCAGTGTCGAAGAGGCGCGCAGGCAGCCCACACCGGCCGATGCGGTCAACGCCGTGTTGAACAAACTGGGCAAGAGCACCGATCCCGAAATCGTGGTGCCGGGTGTGAAGAGTGTTGACCGCACCATTGCCGGCGCGGCCAGTGACATTCCGGCACGCATTTACACGCCTGAAGGCGCAGGCCCATTTCCTGTGATCGTCTACTACCACGGTGGCGGCTGGGTGATTGCCGACAAGGCTGTTTACGACGGCGGTGCCCGTGGCTTGGCCAAGCAGGCCAACGCGGTGGTGATTTCCGTCGACTACCGCCAGGCACCCGAGCACAAGTTTCCTGCGGCGTGGGACGACGCCCTGGCCGCCTACCAATGGGCGCTGGTCAATGCCGCTTCACTCAATGGCGACCCGACGCGCTTGGCGCTGGCGGGTGAGAGCGCCGGCGGCAACCTGGCGGTGGCCACTGCCATGGCCATTCGCGATGCAGGGCTGCAGGCGCCTCTGCATGTGCTGGCGGTGTACCCGGTGGCGCAGACCAGTGTCAACACCGAGTCGTACATCGAGAACGCGATTGCCAAGCCGCTGAACCGCGAGATGGTGAAGTGGTTTGTCGACAAGCTCATCAATTCCGAGGCCGACCTGAAAGACATGCGCCTGCAGCTGATCGACGCCAAGCTGTTTGATCTGCCGCCGGTCACCATCATCAACGCCCGGATTGACCCGCTGCGCAGCGACGGCGCCAAGCTCGAAGACGCGCTGAAGGAGGCCGGTGTGGCGGTCGAGCGCAAGGACTACGAGGGCGTGACCCACGAGTTCTTTGGCATGGCGGCCGTGGTGCAAAAGGCCAAGGAAGCGCAGCAGTACGCGGGCCAGCGTCTGCGCCAGGCTTTTGGCAACTGAGCGTTGATTTGCGCATGAAAAAAGCCCGCGCGATGCGGGCTTTTTTCCGTGCGGGACAAGCTCAGTCGAACACCGGCGATTCCACGCCCAGCACCTTGTGCAGCTTGGGGCTGGTGGTGGTGTACTGCAGGTGGATCTTGCCCTTCTCGGGGAAGATCATGGCGGCGGCGCCAAAGGCGGCCAATGCACATTCGTGGAAGCCACTGAGAATGAGCTTTTTCTTGCCGGGGTAGGTGTTGATGTCGCCCACCGCAAAAATGCCGGGGATGTTGGTGGAGAACTTCTCGGTGTCCACCACCAGCTGCTTGCGCTCGATCTGCAGGCCCCAGTCGGCAATCGGGCCGAGCTTGGGCGAGAGGCCAAAGAACACCAGCAGCACATCGAGCGGCACCACGCGGGTCACGCCATCGGCGCCGGTGACCTTCACGCCCACCAGCTTGCCGTCGCGCACGTCGGTGCCGGTGATCTGGCCGACGATGAACTGCATCTCGTGCTGCTCGCACAGGTCCTTCATCTTGGCCACGCTGGCTGGCGCGGCTTTGAAGCCGTCGCGGCGGTGGATCAGGATCACGCTCTCGGCCTTGTTCGGGCCGTCGTTGACGAAGTTCAGCGTCCAGTCGAGCGCCGAGTCGCCGCCGCCCACCACCACCAGGTTCTTGCCGGCAAAGTCGGCAGGGTTCTTCACCCGGTAGTGCAGCTGGGTGTCCTGGAACTGGTCCAGGCCCTCGACCTTCAGCGTGCGCGGCTCAAAGGCGCCCACACCACCGGCAATGAAGATGGTCTTGGTCAGGAACTGCGTGCCCTTGGACGTTTCCACAAAGAAACGGCCATCGTCCTGTTTTTGCACCGTGGTCACCGTCTGGCCCAGGTGGAAGGTCGCGCCAAAGGGTTCGATCTGTTTGAGCAGCGCGTCGGTCAATTCCTGGCCGGTGCAGACCGGAATGGCGGGAATGTCGTAGATGGGCTTGTCGGGGTACAGCTCCACGGGCTGACCGCCGGGGTAGGCCAGCGCGTCGATGACGTGGGCCTTGATCTCGAGCAGGCCGAGTTCAAAAACCTGAAACAGACCCACCGGGCCGGCGCCGACGATGACGGCATCGACTTCCAGCGGGCCGTCGTGGGCATGGGCGGTGGTAACCACTGCGTCGTTCAATTGAGGTTCCATGGTGATGGGCTAAAAAAAGAAAAGGGGTGGAGGGGCGCTCAGCGCACCAGTTCCGACAGCTTGTCGGTCTTGTCTTTCCAGTCGTCGGCGTCCGGCAGCGGCGTCTTGCGCTTGGTAATGCTGGGCCAGCCCACGCGGGTGAGTTCCACGTTGAGCTTGATCATGTGCTGCTGGTCGGCCGGCACGTCTTCCTCGGCGTAGATCGCGTTGACCGGGCACTCGGGGATGCAGACCGCGCAGTCGATGCACTCGTCGGGGTCGATGGTCAGGAAGTTCGGGCCTTCGCGGAAACAGTCGACGGGGCACACGTCTACACAGTCGGTGTATTTGCAGCGGATGCAGGCTTCGGTGACAACGTGGGTCATGTTTGACTCGGTTTAAAAGGGGTGACAGGCAACGCGGCTATTCGCGTAAACCCTCTATTTTAGGCGTTCAGCGGATCAGTACGGCGGCAGAGGTCTTGTGGCTGGCGGTATCGACCAGCACCATGGCACCCACCGCGCGCGACTGCGCGTAGGGCAGCAGCGCCAGCGGCTCCTGCAGCGCCAGCGTGACGTGGCCAATGGCGTTGGGCGGCAGCTCGGTGGCGTCTTCCTCGGCCAGCGTGTTCACGTCGAGCTTGTGGACGATGCGCTTGACCTTGGCTTTCACCCAGCGGTGGCCGTGCAGCGCCCAGTACAGGCGGCCCGCCACCAGCGGCTCGTCGTCCATCCAGGCGATGGTGGCGTCCAGCTCGCGGGCGGGCGTGAAGACCTTGGGCGCCAGCAGCCAGTCGCCGCGCGAGACGTCCACCTCGCGGTCGAGCACGATGCCGGCGCTGTGGCTGGCGCCCACGTTTTTAGGCACGCGGGCATGGTCCAGCACCTGGGCCACGGTGGCGGTCTGGCCGCTGGGCAGCACGGTGATCTGCTGGCCCGGCACCACGGTGCCGGTAGCCACACGGCCCCAGAACACGCGGCGGCCTTGGGACGTGTCGGACGACGACGAGAACTTTTCCACCCACTGCACCGGAAAGGCAAAGGGCTGTTCGGTCTCGGCCGGTGTGTTGGGCAGCACTTCCAGCAGTTGCAAGAGGTTAGGGCCGTCGTAGTGGCACCAGCCGGCATGGGTGTCGACCACGTTCCAGCCCTTCAATGCCGAGATCGGCACGATGGCGCGCACCGGAATCTGCGCGGCCACCGCAAACGCGGTCAGCGCCGCGCTGATGTTGGCAAACGCCAGCACCGGGTCGGCCACGGCGTCGAGCTTGTTGACGGTGAACACGATGGACGGCACGCGCAGCAGGTTCACCAGCAGCGAGTGGCGGCGGGTTTGCGGCAGGAGCGCGAGTTGCGGGTTCTGCCAGTCGAGTTTGGTGGCGTCGACCAGCACCACAGCGGCGTCGGCGCTGCTGGCGGCGGTGACCATGTTGCGGGTGTACTGCTCGTGGCCGGGCGCGTCGCCAATGATGAACTTGCGGTGCGCGGTGGCGAAGTAGCGGTAGGCCACGTCGATGGTGATGCCTTGTTCACGCTCGGCAGACAGGCCATCGGTCAGCAGTGCCAGGTCGGTTTCACCGCCGCGCTGCACGCCGGCGAGCTGGTCCTGCAACACGGTTTTGCTGTCCACCAGCAGGCGGCCAATCAAGGTGCTCTTGCCGTCGTCCACACTGCCACAGGTGATGAATTTCAGCGCCGATGCATGGTCATTATGGCCGCTGGCCAGCGCTTTTACTGGTTTGGTTGCTACAGTTTCAATAGCGCTCATCAGAAGTACCCATCTTTCTTGCGTTTTTCCATCGACGCGTCCGAGGTCTTGTCGTCCATGCGGGTAGCGCCGCGTTCGCTCACATCAGCGGCCAGGGTTTCCAGCACCACGTCGTCGGCACCGGCGGCCAGGCTTTCGACCGGGCAGGTGCAGGTGATGTCGCCCACGGTGCGAAAACGCACGTCGCGGCTCTCAGCTTGCTCGCCCTCGCGCAGCGGGGTGAGTTCGGTCACCGGCACCAACAGGCCCTTGCGCTCGACCACCTGGCGTTTGTGGGTGTAGTACAGCGACGGCAGCGCGATGTTCTCGCGGGCGATGTACTGCCAGACGTCCAGTTCCGTCCAGTTGGAAATCGGGAACACGCGGAAGTGCTCGCCTTGCTGCAGCTTGGTGTTGAACAGCGTCCACAGCTCGGGTCGCTGGGCCTTGGGCTGCCACTGGCCAAAGCTGTCGCGGTGCGAAAAGATACGCTCCTTGGCGCGGGCCTTTTCCTCGTCGCGGCGGGCGCCGCCAATCAGCGCGTCAAAACGGAATTCGTCGATGGCTTCAAGCAGCGTGACCGACTGGTGCACGTTGCGGCTTTCGCCGGGATGGGCCAGGCGCACGGTGCCGCGCTTCATCGAATCTTCCACACTGCGCACGATCAGCTCGGCCTGCAACTCTTTGGCGCGCGAGTCGCGGAAATCGGTCACTTCGTGGAAGTTGTGGCCGGTGTCGATCATCAGCAGCGGGTAGGGAATGCGGCCCACGCCGAAGGCTTTTTCAGCGCACTTCAGCATCACCAGCGAGTCCTTGCCGCCGGAGAACAGCAGCGTGGGGCGCTCGAAGGCGGCGGCCACTTCGCGCAGGATGAAGATGGTTTCTTCTTCCAGCGCGTCCAGGTGGGTGTTGCTGAGCTGGCTCAATGCCGAGGTCTGCAACGGAAATTCCGTACGGGCGTTCATGCCGATTCCTTGATGGGGATAACTTTTGCCTTGCCGCCATCGACGTGCAGGCCACATTCCTTGCTGCTGTCTTCCCACCACCAGCGGCCGGCGCGGAAGTCTTCGCCCACCGCAATGGCGCGGGTGCAGGGCGCGCAGCCAATGCTGGGCATGAACTGGTCGTGCAGCGGGTTATAGGGAATGTTGTGCAGTTGCACGAAATGCCAGACGTCGCCCCAGGTCCAGTCGACGATGGGGTTGATCTTGGCGCGTTCTGGCTGCTGCTCGACCTCGCTCACTTCGGCGCGGGCGTTCGACTGTTCGCGGCGCAGGCCAGTGAGCCAGCCCTTTTTGCCTGCGAGGGCCAAGGCCAGCGGACGGGTCTTGCGGATGTCGCAGCATTCCTTGCGCAGGGCCAGGCTCTGGTACATGGCCTCGAGGCCGTTGTTGGCGACAAAGGCTTCGGCATCGGCAGCGATGGGGCGGTAGACATCGACCTCGCGGCCGTAGTGCTTTTGCAGCGTGTCGAGCAGCGCCACCGTCTCGGCGTGCAGCATGCCGGTTTCCAGCACAAAGATGCGGGTCTGGATGCCAGTCTGGTGGATCAGCTCGGTGACCACCATGTCTTCCACGCCGAGGCTGGAGGCCTGGGTCAGCGGCGAGTAGTTGGCTTCGGCTTCGCGCAGCAGTTGCTTGCTGCGCTCCAGCTTGGCAGCAAAGTTGGCCGAAGGACGGGCGTACAGCGCGATGGCGTTGCCGCTAGCGCTACTACCTGGCAGCGAAGAGATCATCGACTGGCTCATGCGGCGCTCCCGGTAGCAAACAGTGGCGCGGTGTGCACCGCATCGCCCTGGTAGAAGGCGCTGTAGCGGTCAAACTGGCGTTGCGCCAGCGACAGGTCCTGGTCGGCGCGCAGCACGGCCACGTCGAACCCGGTGCGTTCCATCTGCACCAGTTGGTCGATCAACACGTCGCCGGTGGCGCGAATCTCACCTTTGAAGCCACGCCGGCGGCGCAGCAGAAATGCCTGGCTGTAGGCGCGGCCGTCGGTGAACTTGGGGAAGTGCAGGTCGATGCGCTGCACGCCTTCGAGCGGCACAGCCAGCGGGTCAACGTCGTTCGCCAAAGCCACGATTTTTGGATCATTCTGGCCGCTGGCCAGCGTATCTTCTGGGGTTGATGCTATCAATTTCATATTGGCCTCAGACGGTGGCGGGCTCGGACACAGGCCGCGCCGGGTGCCGTGCGCCGTTGGCGGCGAGCTTGAAGGGGTCGATGCCCACGCGCTTCAAGGTGTCGATGAAGTTTTCCTTGCCGTTGCGCAGGTTGCGGTAGGCGCCGAGCACGGCCTCGATCACGTCGGGCACTTCGGCTGCGCTGAACGAGGGGCCCACCACCTTGCCAGCCACCGCCACACCGCTCAGCGCGGAACCGTCGGAGCCGCCGAGCGTGACCTGGTACCACTCCTTGCCGTCCTTGTCGACGCCCAGAATGCCGATGTGGCCGCTGTGGTGGTGGCCGCAGGAGTTGATGCAGCCGCTGATGTGCAGGTCGATCGGGCCGAGGTCGTCCAGTTCGTCCAGGTCCTGGTAGCGCTCGGTGATGGCTTCGGCCACCGGAATCGAGCGCGCATTGGCCAGCGAGCAGAAGTCGCCGCCGGGGCAGGCGATCATGTCGGTCAGCAGATGGATATTGGGCTTGGCCAGCCCGGCCGCTTTGGCGGCGCGCCAGAGTTCGGGCAACTGGTCGGCATGGACCCAGGGCAGCAGCAGGTTCTGGTCGTGCGTCACGCGCACTTCACCGGCGCTGAAACTATCGGCCAGGTCGGCGGCAATCTCGAGCTGGTCGGCAGTGGCGTCGCCGGGCGCCTGGCCGAGGCGTTTGAACGACAAGGTGACAGCGCGCAAAGCGGGGTTTTGGTGCGCGGCCACGTTTTGGCGCAGCCAACGGCTGAATTCGCCGTCCTGGCCGGCTTCGGCCTGCAGCATCGCGGCAATTTTTTGGTCGGCGTTGCCGGCCACCGGTGCCAGCGTGGGCGGCACAAAGCAGGCGGTCACGCGGTCGAGCTCGGCCTGGGTGATGGTGTGCGGGCCGCCGTCGACCTCGACGATCTGTTTGAACTCGGCTTCCACCTCGTCGATGTAGCGCTGGCCTTCGGCCTTCACCAGAATCTTGATGCGCGCCTTGTACATGTTGTCGCGCCGGCCCCAGCGGTTGTAGACCCGCACCACCGCTTCGAGGTAATTCATGATCTGCGCCCACGGCAGGAACTCGCGGATCACCGTGCCGATGACCGGCGTGCGGCCCATGCCACCGCCGACCAGCACCTTGAAGCCGAGCTCACCCGCCGCGTTGCGCACCAGGTGCAGGCCCACGTCGTGCCAGGCCACGGCAGCGCGGTCTTCGGCAGCGCCGGTGATGGCGATCTTGAACTTGCGTGGCAGAAACGCGAACTCGGGGTGCAGCGTGCTCCACTGGCGCAGGATTTCGCCAAAGGGACGTGGGTCGGCAATCTCGTCCACCGCAATGCCGGCCAGCTCGTCGCTGGTGATGTTGCGGATGCAGTTGCCGCTGGTCTGGATGCCGTGCATGTGCACGCTGGCCAGCAGGTCCATCACGTCGGCCGACTTGTCGAGCGGAATCCAGTTGTACTGGACGTTCTGGCGTGTCGTGAAGTGTGCGTAGCCCGCAGTCAGCTTGCTGCCGATGTGGTGGCCGTTTTTCAGCGGAATCGTGCCCAGCTTGTCCTGGGTTTCCTGCGCTTCGCGGAACAGCTCGGGCGTTGGCTTGTCGTAATCACGCGCAATTTTGGCCAGCACCCGTACCTGGGCGCTGGAGAGTTCGCCGTAGGGCACCGCCACCCGCAGCATGGGCGCATAGCGCTGGATGTACCAGCCGTTCTGCAGCCGCAGCGGGCGGAATTCGTCGTCGCCCAGCTGGCCGGCCTGGTTGCGGGTGAGCTGGTCGCGGTACTGGTCGGCGCGGTGCTGGACGAAAGCCTTGTCGAAATCGGTGTACTGGTACATGGTGGGTCAGTTCAGATCATTACGAGTTTGCTGCCGGCATAGGCCAGCAGTACAGACAGGATAGAGCGCACCAGCCGCTCCGGCGTGCGCGACATCAGGCGCGAGCCCAGCCAGATGCCGGGCAGCGAGCCGGCCAGCAGCTTGAGCAGCAGCTCCCAATCCACCGAGCCCAGCGAGGCGTGGCCCAAGCCGGCCACCAGCGTGAGCGGCACGGCGTAGGCGATGTCGGCCGCCACGATGCGCGGCAGCGGCAGCAGCGGGAACAGGATCAGCAGCACGGTCACACCAATCGCCCCAGCGCCCACCGAGGTGAGCGTGACCAGCGTGCCAATGACGGCGCCAAACAGAATGGGCAGGCTCCAGTGGCGGGCGCGGGTCGGGTCGATGCCCTCGGCCAAAGGCGCAGCTTGCAGCACCTTGCGGCCGCGCGCGGCTTTGTAGAACATGGCGGCCGCCGTGAGCAGCAACGCCACGCCCAGGCTGGTGGTCATCACCCGCTGCACCGCGGCGTCGGCCGGGCCATAGCTGTTGAGGATGTACAGCGTGACCAGCGCGGCCGGAATGCTGCCCATGCAGAGCTGGCCCACCACCCGCCAGGGCACCATTTTCTGGCGCGCATAGTTGACGGTACCGCCAAGCTTGGTGAAAGCGGCAAACAGCAGGTCGGTGCCAATCGCCAGGTGCGGTTTGATGCCGAAGAAAAAGATCAGGACGGGCGTCATCAGCGAGCCGCCACCGACCCCCGTCAAACCGACGATGAAGCCAACCGCGAAACCGGCAATGACAAAGGCGAATTCATGCATGGAGCATGGACTCTAAGGGTTGGCCCTATATAAACAAACGACATTTTTCTTCGACTGGTATGTGCATATGGTTATAAAGAATTTGTCCGTGTGCCTCCCGCCCCAGCATTTCAGCCCGCACGGCGGCGCTGGCGAAGGGCAAAACGGGCCGGGTCCAACGCGTCGGCCAGCTCGGCCGGTACCGGCAAAGGTTCGTGCGCGAGCCGGGCGGCCAGCACTTCGGCGCACAGCAGCGACAGTGTCAGACCGCGTGAGCCCAGGCCGGTGAGGGCGTGTAAACCGCCAAGACGTTGCAGCTGGTGTACCGGTTGGTGGACTTGCAGGGCCTCGACATCGGGCAGCGCCCCGGCAATGGGCAGCCGGTCGCCCGTGGCGCAGCGGATTTGTGCCCAGCCGCGCATCTGGCCTGCCTGAAAGGCTGGCCTCAATTGGTTGGCCAATGCGGGCAACCAGCGCTGCAGCGCGGTCAGGTTGACTTGGTGGTTGGCCTCACTCACCTGGACTGCACTCTGGCCGCGTTCGTAGGTGGCGCCCACCGCCCAATGGTCTTGTCCCTGCCAATGGCAGCGTGGCACAAACACCCCGGCACCGTTGATGGCGTGTTGAGCAACACCCGGCAGATCGGACGCCAGCCCGAGGCTGAGTTGCCCCCGCACCGGCGACAAGGCCAGCGCGTTGCCCCCCCAGGGCGCCAGCAGGGCCTGGCTGCCCCACGCGCTGGCCAGAACCAACACGCTGGCTTCGCGGGTGGTGCGTCCTGCACCGTCGGTCAAGGCCCAGTGGTTTGGGTGGCGTTGCAGGTCAGTCACCGGGCTGTGCCAGGCGGTGGTCAGTTGGCCAGTGCTGTGGGCTTCCTCAAGCCAGCCCTGTACCAGCGCGGCGGGCGTGACCTGCGCCGCGTCGGGCAGCCATTCGGGCGGTTGGGTGCCATCCATCCGCATCAGGCCAGCTTGCCAGGCCTGGCGGTTGGGCAGCAGCCGGACCAATTCGCGTTTCATCCCGCGAGCACCGATTTCGGTCAGCCGCGACATGGCGGTGGGTTTGGCTGTCTGGTGTGCTGCCAGCAGGCCCACTGGCAGGCTGGATGCGCCCTGGGCCGGGCCGCTGCCTTGGTCCAGCAATGTCAACGCCCAGCCGCGCCGTCCCAGCGCCCGGCACAGGGCCGCGCCAGCCAGGCCGGCGCCAAGCACGGTGGCATGGCCTGGTGTGCGCGACGGTGCCTCTGGTGCAGGCCAGCGCGGGGCATAGCGGGCAGTGAGTGGGGTGTGTCCAGTGGTGGATGTGGTGCTGAAGCCGGCGCCTAGCAGGGCTTCTGGCAAACCATCGGGTGCCACATCACAGGCCATGCGCGTCTGCTGGTGCGACAGCCGGGCCAGCGCGCGCAACACATCGGGTGTGCCGCTGCCGTTGGCCAGCCACACCGTGTCTGCCAGAAAGCGCCACGACCGCAACACGGGCAGCAATTCACCGACACAGAGCGTCAGTGTGACGCGGCCACCGTCCAGTGGCAGCACATGGAAACCGGGCGATGCCGGCTCTGGCCAGTGGTTGGCGAGTTCAACCGCCAGCTCGGTGAGGCCCGGGTGTGCACCAGCGCACGCCAGCAGGTCGGTGCGGCTGGGGGCTTGCGGGGTGGTGGCGGCGCAGTGCAGGCGGTCGCACCGGGCCGGATCGTCGCGCCAGCTGCGCCAGAAGCGCAGAAACCTCAGGCCCTGGCCAAAACCGGTGTCGGCCACCACGTGCAGGGCTTGACCCTGCCAGTCGGCCGGCAACATCGGTGTCTCTTTTCTCAGGCGCTGGGCGGCACGTAGCCTTGGACCGTGTCGGCACCGGTGCCAAAGAAGTGGTTTTCCATCTGGCGGGCCAGGTACTGGCGGGCACGCTGGTCGGCCAGGTTCAGGCGGTTTTCATTGACCAACATGGTCTGGTGCTTGAGCCAGGCGGCCCAGGCCTCCTTGCTCACGCCTTCCCAGATGCGCTTGCCGAGTTCGCCGGGGTAGGGTGGGAAATCCAGTCCTTCGGCTTCTTTGCCCAGTTTGATGCAGTTCACCATGCGCGCCATCTCGTGCCTCTTCGTGTTTCTTAGGATGATTTAGATATAAAGAACTGAAATCTTCGTTGTTCCAGTTTTGAAGACATGCTCCCAGAATCGGGGCCATCACTGAAACCCCAAGGAAACCCGCATGTCTTCTCGTCGCCACATTATCAAGCTTTCGATCGCCGCCGCTGCCGTGGCATTGGCGCCCTGGGTGCAGGCGCAGCAACCCGTCACCCTGCTGAATGTGTCGTACGACCCGACGCGTGAGCTGTACGTAGACTACAACGCAGCTTTCGCCAAGCACTGGAAAGCCAAAACCGGCCAGGACGTGACCATCAAGCAGTCGCACGGTGGTTCCGGCAAACAGGCCCGCTCCATCATTGACGGGCTGGACGCCGATGTGGCGACCCTGGCTTTGGCGGGTGACACCGACGCCTTGCATGCGAATGGAGGCTGGATCCCGAAAGACTGGCAAAAGCGCCTGCCGCTCAACAGCTCGCCCTACACCTCCACCATCGTGTTGGTCACACGTGCTGGCAACCCCAAGAACATCAAGGACTGGGATGACCTGATCCGTCCGGACGTCAAAGTCATCACCCCCAACCCCAAAACTTCGGGCGGTGCACGCTGGAACTACCTGGCCGCGTGGGAGTTTGCCAAACGCAAGCTGGGCACGGATGCCAAGGCCCAGGAGTTTGTTGCCAAGCTGTACGCCAATGTGCCTGTTTTGGACACCGGTGCGCGCGGCTCGACCATTTCGTTCTCGCAGCGCAACCAGGGTGACGTGCTGATCGCCTGGGAAAACGAGGCCTACCTGCTGGAGAAAGAGTTCGGCAGCAAGGTGGACTTCGTCTACCCGTCTTTGAGCATTCTCGCGGAGCCGGCGGTGACGGTGGTGGACAAGAACGTGGACAAAAAGGGCACCCGTGCGGTGGCCGAGGAGTACCTGAAATTCCTGTACACCGAGGAAGCGCAGGACATCATTGGCAAGCATTTCTACCGTCCCACCTCCGCCAAGGCGCAGGCCAAGTACGCCAAGCAGTTGCCAAAAATCAACCTGTTCAAGATTGATGAGGCTTTTGGCGGTTGGGACACCGCGGCCAAGGTGCATTTTGCCGATGGCGGCACTTTCGACCAGATTTACACCAAGAAGTGACCGGTCCTGCAAAGCCGTTGCTGGTCTGACCGAGAAAAGCCCCCATGTCTGTTTTGTTGATTGCTGGCAGTCCGTCTGAGCGGTCCCGCTCGGCCGGGTTGCTGGATGCGGTGCAGGACCTGCTGACCGCGGCCCGCCGCCCGGTGGACCGGCTGCCGATCCGTGACCTGTCGCCCAAGGCGTTGTTGCTGGCCGACACCAGCCACCGCAGCATCCAGTTGGCCATTGATGCCGTGGCGGCGGCGACTGCGGTGGTGGTGGCGACGCCGGTGTACAAGGCGGCCTACAGCGGCGTGCTGAAGGTTTTTCTGGACCTGCTGCCGCAGTCGGCGCTGGCGGGCAAGGTGGTGTTGCCGCTGGCTACCGGAGGCAGTCCGCACCACATGCTGGCGCTGGACTACGCGTTGCGGCCGGTGTTGCAGTCGCTGGCGGCGCGGCACATCTTGCCTGGTGTCTACATCACCGATTCGCAGTTTGCCCAAGGGCCGGATGGGACCTACCACCTGACGCCCGACATGCAACTGCGGCTGGAGGGGGCGGTGGCGACGTTGTGCACCGAGAGTTTCCGCCAGCAGGCCACCACCGGTTTTGAGCCCGTGCCGTTTTCGCGCGTGCGATGTAGCGTTTGAAAGCGCCGGGCGTTTGCTCGCCCGGTTGTTCCAAGCCCCTTTACTTTTTCATCACCGCTGTGCCGGCGGTTGGCTTTGCCACGTCCGCACACCAGACAGGAGCCTTCATGACACATGTTCACCACGCGCACGACCCGCACACCCATGCCCATCCGGGTGTCCTGCATTCGGACCACGTTGATGGCGCAGATGCCGCACCCTGGTGGCACGCCTTGCGAAACGCCGGCATTGCCAGCGTGGTCCTGGTTGCCATCGCGCTGGTCATCAGCTTTTTGCTGCTGCCGGTGGCCAAGGCCCAAACCAAGGGTGAGCTGCGCATCGGGTACCAAAAGGCGGCCAGTTTGCTGGCACTGCAGAAGTCCCAGGGCACGCTGGAGAAGAAACTTGCCCCGCTGGGCTTTGGGGTGAAGTGGGTGGAATTCCCCGCCGGCCCGCAACTGTTGGAAGGCCTGAACGTTGGCTCCATTGACGTTGGCTATGTGGGTGAAGCGCCACCGATTTTTGCGCAGGCCGCTGGTGCCAAGTTCGTCTATGTGGGCAACGACCCCGCCGCCCCCAAGGCCGAAGCGGTGGTGGTGCCCAAAGACTCCGCCATCCGTACCGTGGCCGACCTCAAGGGCAAGAAGATTGCACTGAACAAGGGTTCCAACGTGCACTACCTGCTGGTCAAGGCGTTAGAGAAAAACGGCCTGAAGTACAGCGATGTGCAGCCGGTTTTCCTGGCCCCGGCCGACGCCCGCGCCGCCTTTGAACGTGGCGCCGTGGACGCCTGGGTGATCTGGGACCCGTTCCTTGCCGCCGCAGAAAAGCAAATCGGCGCACGGCTGCTGGTCGACGGAACTGGCCTGGTCAACAACCACCAGTTCTACCTCGCCGAACGGGGTTTCATCGAGAAGAACCCACAGGTCATTGCCGCTTTGTTTGACGACGCGGTGGAACGCGGCCGCTGGCTCAGCGCCAACCTGGACGAAGCCGCGAAACTCATTGCGCCACTGCAAGGCCTGGACGTGGAGGTGGTCAAGCTGAGCCTGAGCCGTTACCCGCTGAACGTGACCCCTGTATCGGCCAAGGTGGCTGCCGAGCAGCAAAAAGTAGCCGATGTGTTCCACGAGCTGAAGCTGATTCCGCAGGCGATCAAGGTGGCCGATGCCTTGCCTGCCAAGCCGGTCAGCACAGCCGCTGCCCGCTGACAGGGGATCGACCATGAACGAGTCTGTTCATCTGATTCGCCGGCGCCTGCTGAAGTTGCTGGGGCTCACTGCGTTGTCCTGGGGTCTGGCCCAGCAGGGCGCACGTGCGCAGGCCATTGCTGAGAAGAAGCCACTCGAGCTGCTGCGCATCGGTTACCAGAAATCGGCCGCCAACCTGGTGATCGTCAAACAATCTGGCTGGTTGGAGCAACGGCTGGCGGGCACCAAAGTGCAGTGGGTCGAGTTTCCGGCCGGGCCGCAGCTGCTGGAAGCGCTGGCCGTGGGCAGCCTGGAGTTCGGCCTGACCGGCGACTCGCCGCCGGTGTTTGCGCAGGCGGCAGGCAAAGACCTGGTCTATGTGGGGGCCGAGCCGCCCAAGCCCGACAGCTCGGCCATTCTGGTGCTGAAGGATTCGCCGCTGCGCACATTGGCCGACCTGAAGGGCAAGCGTGTCGCGCTGCAAAAAGGGTCGAGCGCGCACTACCTGCTGGTGCGTGCGATTGAAAAGGCCGGCTTGCAGTGGAGCGACATCACGCCGGTGTACCTGATTCCGGCCGATGCACGCGCCGCGTTTGAGCGCAAGAGTGTGGACGCCTGGGCCATCTGGGACCCGTTTTACGCTGCCACCGAACTCGCCATTGCCCCGCGTGCGCTCGCCACTGGCCGCGGTCTGAGCAACAACAACTCGTTCTACCTCGCGTCCCGGCCATTCGCAACCCAGCATGCCGACAGCGTGGCCGTGTTGTTTGAAGAGCTGACCCGTGCCGACCGGCTGGTGCAGACCAACCGCAAGGAGGCGATCAAGCTGATTGCCGACTTCAGCGGGCTGGACGCCGGTGTGGTGAGCCTGTTCCTGCAACGCCGGCCGCCCTCGCCAGTGGGCCCACTGGACGCCAAAACAGCGGTGGACCAGCAACGTGTGGCCGACGCCTTTCACAAGCTGGGGTTGATTCCCAAACCCGTCACGGTGGCCGAGATCGTCTGGCAACCGCCAGGGCAGCGTTTGGCGCAGGCCGTGCGCTGACCTCAACTTTAAAAAGCACAACCCAAGGAGTTCTCATGAGCATGTTCTGGTTCATTCCCACCCACGGTGACAGCCGTTACCTGGGCACCGCCGAAGGTGCGCGCCACGTGGACCTGGATTACATGCGGCAGGTGGCGGTGGCAGCGGACACGCTGGGCTACGAAGGCGTGCTGCTGCCCACCGGTCGCTCATGTGAAGATCCTTGGGTCACAGCGGCCAGCCTGATTGGCGCGACGCGCAAACTCAAGTTTCTGGTGGCTTTGCGACCCGGCCTGGTGACGCCCACGCTGGCCGCCCGCATGTCGGCGACCTTTGACCGTTTGTCGGGTGGCCGTCTGCTGGTGAATCTGGTGACCGGTGGCGACACCGCCGAACTGGAAGGCGATGGCCAGTTCCTGAGCCACAGCGAGCGCTACGAAGCGTCGGCCGAATTCATCCGCATCTGGCGTGAGGTGCTGGCCGCCAGCCATGACGTGCAGTCGGTGGACTTTGAAGGCAAACACCTGCGCGTCAAAGGCGCGAAAGTGCTGTACCCACCGCTGCAGAACCCGCACCCGCCGGTGTGGTTTGGTGGCTCGTCCGACGCCGCGCACGATCTGGCCGCAGAGCAGGTGGACACCTACCTCACCTGGGGCGAACCGCCAGCCCAGGTGGCCGAGAAGATTGCCGATGTGCGCCAGCGTGCCGCCAAACACGGTCGCAAGGTCAAGTTCGGCATCCGCCTGCATGTGATCGTGCGCGAGACCGAAGCGCAGGCCTGGGCTGCGGCTGACGACCTGATCAGCCGGCTGGACGACAGAACCGTGGCGGTGGCCCAGCAGGCCTTTGCCAAGATGGACTCCGAAGGCCAGCGCCGCATGGCCGCGCTGCACAAGCAGGGCGGTGCACGCACGCGCGAGTCGCTGGAGATCAGCCCCAACCTGTGGGCCGGTGTGGGACTCGTGCGCGGTGGCGCCGGCACCGCGCTGGTGGGCGACCCGGACACCGTGGCACAGCGCATCGAGGAATACAAGGCCATCGGCATCGAAACCTTTATTTTCTCGGGTTACCCGCACCTGGAAGAGGCCTACCGGTTTGCCGAGCTGGTGTTTCCCAAGCTGGGTTACGGCCAGCGCGAGGCATCGAACTCACCCATCCTGCCGGGCCCGTTCGGCGAGGTGGTGGCCAACGTCTACGCGCCGCGCGTGTCGCAAAGCTGAGGCTCAGCGTCATGAGCGCTCAGTTGCGTGAATTGCAGGTGACACCTTTGCCCGACGTGGTGGATGCACCCGGCTGGAACCCGGCATCGGTGTTGCGTGGTCTGGCCAGCGTTGTGCGTGCTGTGGCCATGCGTTTATTGCCCTGGCTGGTGCCGGTGGCATTGCTGGTGGTTTGGCAGCTTGCGTCTTCGCTGGGTTGGCTGTCCACACGCGTTTTGCCGGCCCCTTTGGAGGTGGCCAGCGCCGCCTGGAAACTGACGCTCTCGGGCGAGTTGTGGACCCATGTCCAAGTCAGTGCCGGACGGGCCCTGGCTGGCTTGGCGGTGGGTGGTGGTCTGGGGCTTGTGTTGGGTCTGTTGACGGGATCGGTCAAGCTGTTTGAGACGCTGCTCGACTCCACCATCCAGATGGTGCGCAACATCCCGGCGCTGGCGTTGATTCCTTTGGTGATTCTGTGGTTTGGCATTGACGAAACCGCCAAGCTGTTCCTGATTGCCGTGTCGGTTTTCTTCCCCATCTACCTGAACACCTTCCACGGCATCCGCAATGTGGACCCGGGGCTGATCGAGATGGGGCGCACCTATGGGCTGTCGCGTTGGCAGCTTTACCGGCAAGTGATCTTGCCTGGCGCGCTGTCGTCCATTCTGGTGGGGCTGCGTTTCTCGCTGGGCCTGATGTGGGTGATTTTGATCGTGGCCGAAACCATTTCGGCGCAGGCCGGGATTGGTTACCTGACGATGAACGCCCGCGAGTTCCTGCAGACCGACGTCGTGTTGGTCGGCATCCTGCTGTACGCCTTGCTGGGCAAGCTGGCCGACATATTTGCACGGGGACTGGAGCATTACTGGCTGCGCTGGCACCCCGGCTACCAGAGCGCCTGAAGGAGTGACGTCATGACCCAAGCATCTTCAACTTCTGGTGGCGTCAGCCTGCACATCCAGGCCTTAAGCAAGCGCTATGGCACGCGCGAGGTTTTGCGCAATACACAGCTGTTCATTGAGCCGGGCCAGTTCGTCGTGATCGTCGGCCGCAGCGGTTGCGGCAAAAGCACCTTGCTGCGCCTGGTGGCAGGGCTGGAACCCGCCACCAGCGGTCAGATCCAGGTTGACGGGCAGGCCCACAGCGGTTTGCGCAACGACACCCGCATCATGTTCCAGGACTCGCGCCTGCTGCCCTGGAAACGGGTGATCGACAACGTCACGCTGGGCCTGCCAACGGCCCAGCGCAATAACGGCACCGAGGTGCTGTCGCAAGTGGGTCTGGCCGACCGGCAGGGCGATTGGCCGGCCAAGCTCTCGGGCGGCCAACGGCAGCGCGTCTCGCTGGCGCGTGCACTGGTGCACAACCCGCGCCTGTTGCTGCTCGACGAACCGCTGGGGGCGCTGGACGCCTTGACGCGCATTGAGATGCACCGGTTGATCGAAGGTCTGTGGCGCGCCAACGGCTTCACTGCACTGCTGGTCACACACGACGTGCAGGAAGCGGTGGCGCTGGCCGACCGGGTGATCCTCATCGAAGACGGCCGCATCGCATTGGACGAAACCATCCACCTGCCGCGCCCCCGTGTGCATGGCGCCGCCGCCTTTGCGGCGATTGAGAAACGCATTCTTGACCGGGTGCTGCAACAACCGGACACCGACCCCACGCCCGACCGCCACTGGCCCAGCGAGCCCGCGCACGCGCTGCGCTGGGCGATTTGACACATCACCCTCCACAAGGAACTGCAATGTCCGCTGACTGGAAGTTTGAAACCCGCTCGGTACACGCCGGCTATTCACCCGACCCGACCACCAAAGCGGTTGCGCCGCCGATCTACCAGACGGTGGCCTATGCCTTTGACAACGCCCAGCATGGCGCGGACCTGTTCGACCTGAAGGTGCCGGGCAACATCTACACCCGCATCATGAACCCGACACAGGATGTGCTGGAGCAGCGGGTGGCCTCTCTGGAAGGCGGGATTGCGGCGTTGGCACTGGCATCCGGTCAAGCGGCAGTGACCTACGCCATCCAGACGATTGCCGAAGCGGGCGACAACATCGTCAGCAGCACCGCACTCTACGGTGGCACCTACAACCTGTTTGCCCACACGCTGCCGCAGTTCGGCATCACCACCCGTTTTGCCGACCACCGCGATCCGAAAAGCTTTGAGCCGCTGTTCGACGACAAGACCAAGGCGGTGTTTGTCGAATCGCTTGGCAACCCGGCCGGCAACGTCACCGACATTGCTGCCATTGCCGAGATTGCGCACCGCCACGGCGTGCCGCTGATTGTGGACAACACCGTGCCTTCGCCCTACCTGAGCCGGCCCATCGAACATGGCGCCGACATCGTGGTGCATTCGCTCACCAAGTATCTGGGGGGGCACGGCACCAGCATCGGCGGTGCGATTGTCGACAGCGGCAAGTTCCCCTGGGCCGAGCACAAGCAGCGTTTCAAGCGTCTGAATGAGCCTGATGCCAGCTACCACGGCGTGGTCTACACCGAAGCCCTCGGACCCGCAGCGTACATTGGCCGCGCCCGGGTGGTGCCGCTGCGCAACACCGGTGCCGCCATCTCACCGTTCAATGCTTTCCTCATTTTGCAGGGCATCGAAACCCTGGCGCTGCGGGTCGACCGAATCAGCGACAACGCGCTGGCGGTGGCCGAGCATCTGAAAAAGCACCCCAAGGTGCAATGGGTCAACTACGCGGGTCTCCCCAGCCACCCCGACCACGCGCTGGTGCAGAAATACCTCTCCGGCAAGGCCTCGGGTGTGCTGACCTTTGGCGTGCAGGGTGGCCGCGAAGCCGGTGCGCGTTTCCTCGATGCGCTGCAGCTCTTTCTGCGGCTGGTCAACATCGGCGACGTGCGCTCGCTGGCCACCCACCCTGCCTCCACCACGCACCGGCAGCTCAATCCCGAAGAGCTGGCCAAGGCTGGCGTGAAGGAAGAGACGGTGCGCCTTTCGGTTGGCATAGAACACATTGACGATTTACTGAGCGACCTCGACCAGGCTTTGGCTGCGGTCTGATTATTTTTTTAACCACCAAAGGAAAACCATGTCCATCCAGGCAATCAATGTACGCAACCAGTTCAAGGGCAAGATCAAGGAAATCATCCGCGGCGACGTCGTCTCCGAGATCGATGTCGAAACGCCGTGGGGCATTGTGACCTCCGTGATCACCACCCGCTCGGTCATCGATCTGGACCTGAAAGTTGGCAGCGAAGTGGTGGCGCTGGTGAAGTCGACCGAAGTCTCCATCGCCAAGCTCTGAGCCCGCACTGAAGACCATGCCGTCCGTCGCGTGCGGGGCTAATTTTAAAGAACAAGGTCATGCTCGTTCTGCATGAAGCGCTGTCTGCCCGGTTTGCGGGTGTAACGCGCTTCGTCTGATGCACAGGGTCGGAGGGCCCTGTGAGATGAACCCGTCCACCGAAGAGTGGAATGGATAACAAGAAGAGTACCCACTATGAGTCAGTTACTGACCCTGCCGAATGCCGGCGCACTCTCGATCCGTGCGAAGGCGCTGGTTTTCGAGGATCCCGGCTCCATTGCGCTGCTGGCACGCCTGGAACAGGTGGCTCCCACCGACGCCACCGTGCTCATCATTGGCGAAACCGGCACCGGCAAGGAGTTGCTGGCCCGCCGTGTCCACCAGGGGAGTGGCCGCAGGGGTCCTTTCGTGGCGGTCAATTGCGGCGCCTTCAGCGAATCGCTGATCGACGCCGAGTTGTTTGGCCACGAAACCGGCGCCTTCACCGGCGCCAGCCAGGCCCGCTCCGGCTGGTTCGAGGCGGCCAACGGGGGCACGCTGTTTCTCGACGAGATCGGTGACCTGCCGTTGCCGTTGCAGGTCAAGCTGCTGCGGGTGCTGCAGGAGCGCCAGATCGTGCGCCTGGGCTCGCGCAAGCCGATTGATCTGAATGTGCGGCTGATTGCGGCCACCAACGTGGACCTGCGCAGTGCGGTCAACGCTGGGCATTTCCGCGCCGACCTGTATTACCGCCTGAGCGTGGCCACTCTTGAGTTACGGCCATTGTGCGAGCGTGCTGGCGACATCCTGCCACTCGCGCGCCACTTCCTGGCCCAGTACGCGGGCCGGCTGGGCATTGCGCATGCCGAGCTGGCCACCGATGCCGAGCAGGCGCTGCTGGCCTACGACTGGCCTGGCAACATCCGCGAACTGGAAAACGTGATCCATTACGCCCTGATCGTGGCCGCCACTGGCACAGTGCACGCGCACGATCTGCAGTCACTCCACCGAGGGGTGCGCAGCGTCCCACGGGCGCCACTGGCAACGGAAGCCACCACCTCCGAGTGCCCACTCGCCGAGGCCACCTCGATCGAACCGGCCTGCATGGCGCTGAATCAGGATTTGCACAAGCTGCTGCAGGAAGCGCTCGCGCGTGGCGAACCGGCGCTGTTCGACCAGATCGAGGCCGCCACGGTGACGGTGGCGTATGCGTTCTGCCAGCGCAACCAGGTGCAGACTGCGCGCCTGCTGGGGCTGTCGCGCAATGTGTTGCGCACCCTGCTCAAGCGCCACCACCTGCTCGAAGGTGAAAATCCGGGGGGGCGCAATGCCTTGCCATTGAGTTGGGAAACCCTGAGCGCCTGACAAAGTGAAAGGGCGTTGGACAGAAGCGGATTTATATTAAATCGGCTTCTTGCCCTAGTCCATGCTGAGATTGTTGCTATCTATTAAATAGCAAATAGGTTGAATTTTCAGGTGGCATAGCGCCAGCCAGCGAATGCCGATGCCAGTGCAATCGGTGGAACGGTGACCCTGGCGCCTGGCACCTCGCCAAATTCTGCGAGCACATCTTCCTTGATGGCCTGGAACAGTGCGCTGCTGCGGTCGCGCGGGCGCTGCAGTGGCACATCCACAATGCGCTTGATGCGGCCTGGCCGGGGCTGCATGACCACCACACGGTCGCCCAGGTACACGGCTTCTTCCACGTCGTGTGTGACCAACACCGCAGTAATGCCCTCGGCGCGCCAGATGCGTTCGAGTTCCTGTTGCAAATGGGTGCGGGTCTGGGTGTCCAGCGCGCCAAAGGGTTCGTCGAGCAGCAGCACCTGCGGCCGGTTGACCAGCGCCCGGGCAATCGCCACGCGCTGCGACATGCCGCCCGACAGCTGGTGCGGGTAGGCCGTCTCAAAACCCTTGAGGCCCACGAGGTGAATGTGCTCCTGCACCGAACGCTGCTTGCTGGCCTCGCTGCCCGGCGCGTTGAGCAGGCCCACCGCGATGTTCTGTTCCACCGTCAGCCACGGGAACAGCCGGTGTTCCTGGAACACGATGCCGCGTTCCAGGCTGGTGCCCACCACTTGCTGGCCGCCGATCAGAATCTCGCCGCGGTAGTCGCCTTCGAGCCCGATGACGAGGCGCAGCAAGGTCGATTTGCCGCAGCCGCTGGCGCCGACGATGCTGACGAATTCGCCGGGCCGTATCGACAGAGACACGTCCTCCAGCACGGGGAGTTCGGCGTCCTTGACGCGGTACTGTTTGCTGAGGTGCTTGATTTCAAGGGTACTGGCGTGGGCCATGCAGGGGTCCTTTGTCGAAAATTGGAAAAGGGCCGCTCAGCCCGCGCGCCGCTGCCAGGGCAGCAGGCGAAGCTCGAGCCAGGCGGCAAAACGGTTCAGCGCAGTGCCGACGATGCCGATGGCCAGCATGCCGACAATGATGAGTTCGATGTTGAAGGCTGCGCGGCCTTTGATGATGATGTTGCCCAGGCCGTTGCCCCAGTTGGCCAGCAGGAACTCCGAGCCAATGGTGGCCACCCAGGCATACACCAGCCCGAGCGTCAGGCCGGTGGCAATCTGCGGTGCGGCGGCCGGCAGGATCAGGCGGAACAGCAGCTGCGTGCGGCTGAAGCGGAAGACCCGCGCCACCTCGGCATGGGCCAGGCTGACCCCGCGCACACCTTCCACCGTGCCCAGCACCACCGGGTACAGGGTGGACAGGCCGATGAAGATCAGCTTGGACAACTCGCCGTAGCCGAACCAGGTCGACAGCAGCGGCAACCAGGCAAACAGAGAGATCTGGCGCAGTGTGTGGAAGCTCGGGCCAATCAGGCGGTCGGCCCAGCGCGACACGCCCAGCAAACAACCCAGTGCCACGCCACTGAGCGCGCCCAGCGCGAAGCCGCTGACGTCGCGCCCCAGGCTGAACAGCGCGCCCTGCCAGAACAAGGGGTCCGACAAGGTTTGTGTGGCCACCGCCAGCACATTGCCCGGTGGCACGATCAGCTTGGTATTGACCCAGCCGTAGTGGGTCAGCGCCCACCACAGCGCAAGCAGGGCCAGCGGCAACACGAGACCACGCAGGTCGATGCGGCGGGCGGGTGGGCGGGTGGAGAGGGGAGTGGTCATGGAATTACCTCAGTAAGCGGTGCGGCGCCAGCCCTGCAGGCTTGCCTCGGCCCAGCGCAGCGACAGGTCCAGCAGCACGCCGACGATGCCGATCACCACCATGCCGGCGACGATCAGGTCCGGTTGCGCCAGCTGGCGTCCCCAGACGATCAGGTAGCCAATGCCCTCGCTGGAAGCCAGCAGTTCTACGAACACCAGCGATAGCCAGGCTTGCATCACCGCCTGCCGCAGGCCGGTGAACAGGCTGGGTGCGGTCGCCGGCAACACCACCCGCAGCACCGTCTGCGCCGGGGTGAAGCGGAACACGCGCGACACCTCGATCAGCGACGGTGGAATTTGTGCAATGCCTTTCAGTGCGTTCAGCGCCACCGGCACCACCACAGCGATGGAGATGGCAGAGATCTTCAATGCCTCGTCAATGCCGGCAAAAATGATCAGCAGCGGAATCCAGCCCAGCACCGGGAACTGCGCCACCACGGTGAAGGTGGGATAGAAGTAGGCCCGCAGCGTGCGCGACAGCGCCATGCCGAAGCCCAGCAACAGCCCGACCGACCCGCCGATGAGCAGGCTCCATGCCACGCGTGACGCGCTGAACTTCAGGTGGTCCTGCAACTCGCCGGAGGCCCACAACTCACTCAGCGACTGCCACACCAGCGCGGGTGGCGACAGCAACTGCTCGGGCACCCAGTGGCGCTCGGCCGCCGTCCACCACAGCGCGAGCAGCAGCGCCGGCACGAGCAAGCCGACGGCCACGTGGCCGAGGCGGCGCAGCGTGCGCTGTGCCACCCCGCACACCGCGTGCCACGACACGCCGCGCCAGAGCGCCGGCAAGGCCCCGCCCACGTGGGCGGGGAAGACATGGGGATCGTCGATCGAGGCACTCATGCGGGCGTTCCTTCCTGTCTCAGGTGAGCTTGCGGCCGGCGACCTTCTGGTTGCCATCGGCGTCGTACTGCGGCCAGTAGTCCTCTAGCTTCAGGTCTTTCAGCGCCTGGTTCAGGTACTTGGGCTCCAGCCAGCCGTCCAGGCTGACGTCCTTGCGGATCAGCTTGAACTTCTTGGTCTCCTCGATTGAGGCCGTGATGCTGGCGACGTAGTACTCGTCGAGCAGCGGGTTGATGCGCTTGCGCAAGTCGGGCACGGTCGCCCAGTCCTGCTTGTAGTCGATGTAGGCCTGGCTGCCCGAAGTCGCCCAGGCTTGGAATTCCTTCTCGCGGTTGGCTTCCTGCGTGCTCCAGTGCGCCACCTTCACCAGGCGTGTCACGATGCGCTGGACGATCTGTGGGTACTTCTTCTCGAACTCTTCGCCGACCCAGACACTGCCGGGGCGGGTGATCTTCGGGTCGTCGCGCACTTCGGCAATGCGGCGGATGATGCCGCGCGCCTCCAGGTCATACGGCGTGATGGTGGTGCCGTCGATGTCGTTGGTGGCCAGCGCCGCCTTGGTGGAGTCGTTGTCCAGGCTGATGATGCGGAAGTCCTTGTCGGTGAAGCCGAACTTGTCGAGCCAGCGGTACAGCGTGAGCTGGCCGGCCGTTCCCTTGAACGCCGACAGGCGTTTGCCCTTGAGGTCGTTGATGCTTTTGGCGCTGGAGCCGGCCGGCACCACAAAGTAGCTGCTGCCAAAGCGGCCAGACGACAGCACGATCTTGTGTTTCAGCCCGGTGGAGCGGCCCACGATCAGCGGCAGGTCACCGTGACCGAAGGCCACGTCGGTCAGGCCGTTGGCATAGGACTCGTTCAATGCCGGGCCGGCGCCCGGGAAGAACTTCCATTCGACCTTGATGCCGTCGGCCTTGAACTCGTCGTCAATTTCCTTGAAGAGGTGGGCGTTGGCTGGATAGCTGCCACCGGAGATCGGCCGGCCACCGGTGCCAGCACCGGGGAAGCTGATGCGGATCACCGTGGGTTTTTCCTGCGCCATGGCGGGCCGGGCGTTCAGGCCCAGCAGCGCCAATGCGCCGAGGCCGGTGGAGAAGGTACGTCGTTGCATGAAGGTGTCCTTGAAGTGGGGAAGGGGGGGTCAGAAGCCGTACTGGAATTGCACCTGCAGGCCGCGGATCTTGGATGGCCGGTCGGCGGTGTACTGGCCGCTGGCGGGCGCATCGTTGCGGGTCAGCAGGTAGTTCACCTGCAGCTTGGTGGTCTCGGCAAAGAAGGCGTTCAGGCCGATGGTGGTGATCACGCTCCGGTCGCCCAGGCTGCCGGTGCGCAGCGCCGCGTTGTTCAGCGTGTCGGCGTCGAATTTGTCGAAGCGGACGAAGGCCTGGTAGGACTTGGGCCAGAAGTCGTCGTACTTGGCCAGGCTCTTTTCGCTGGCCAGGAACTGCTCACCCCAGGTGTAGCCGAAATTGATGTACTGGCCCACAGCCTTCTTGCGGAAGGTGGGGGTGGTTGCGGTGGCTGCCGTGGCGGATGCGAAGGTGTCGTCGGTGCCGCGGATGTACTCGTAGGCGACAGAGAACGGCAGGTGGGTGTAGTTGATGTCGAAGCCGGTGCGCTTGGACGAGGCGAACTGCACCACGGCGTTGGAGGTGGTGTTCACCAGGTTGTTGTAGCCCTGGTAGTGCGATACGCCGACCTTGAGCTCACGCAGCCAGCTGTTGTAGTCCGCAGGCACGGTGAAGGCAAGGCGGCCGAGCCAGTCTTTCTTGCCATTGCTGTCGGATTTGTTCGGGCCGCTGCCATTGACCAGGCCAAAGGCGTATTCCACCAGCGACGACCGGTAATTGTTGGTGTAGTCCACATTGATGAAGGCATCGCCGCGGTAGATCAGGCCGATCTGGCGCGTGTTGATGCCGCTCAGCGCAGAGGTGAACTGCGCCGAGTTGATGACCGGCCGGATTTCCTCGTTGGCCTGCGCTTCCAGACCAAAGGGCACCAGCTGCTGGCCGAATGTCAGTGAGCTGCGTGCGTCTTCCGGCCCGCCGTTGGTGGGCAGGAAGCTGTAGGCCAGGAAGGCATTGGTCACGTTGAGCTGACTGCCATTGGGCGATGCCACTCCCAACGTGCGGCTGGCACTGGTGGTGGATTGTGGGCTGCCCGCGAAATTGCTTGATGTGGCCAGACCCAATGCGTAGGTCAGGTTCTTGCCTTCCTGGTAGTCGCGGAACAGGTTGCCGGCAAACGACAGCGTGGCCGACGGGATGTCAAAGCTCGAGCTGCGGGGTGTGGCCTGGAAGGTGGTGTTGCCACCACCCGCGGTGTTGGCCACGCCGGCGTTCTGATCGGGCGTCTGGTAAGTTGCGCGCGCTTGAATGGTTCCGCCGATGGCGGTATTGCGTGTGACCGATGGCACCTTGCGTTCCAGCGTGCGTGCGTTTTCGTATTTGTAGTTTTCGAAGTCCGCACGCATGCCCTGGATGTCGGCCTTGGTGGCGGGCGTGCCGGCATCCACTGTGGCCTGGTCGACGTTTTCTGTTGCTGTGGGTGGCGTTGCTGGCGCCTGGGCGCGCAATTGCTCCTGCAATTGCCGCACCTGTTGGCGCAGTTCATCAAGTTCCTTCGGATCGACCGAGGGCGCAGCGGGCTTGGCCTTTTCGGCCAATTGCTGGACCTCTTTGCGAAGTGCCTCGATCTCCTGTTTCAGGGGATTCGATTGGGCAAATACGGACTGGCCTGTCATCACCAGAAAAGCGGCACCTGCGAGAGCCGTGAGTTTGAAACGGTGCACGAAAAGAACTCCTATGAACGGGGTGTGCAATGTGTCACCAGGCCTCCGGGGTACTGGACACCGGGGGCTTGGGGTCTACCCTGTTTACGCAGAAGTCATGCCATGGCAAACGTCAGGAAAAAAGGGGTTTTCGTGGGGTTTTTGCTGGCCTCTGAACACTCCGACCGATGCGGGCTGCTGCATGTGCAGCACGCATGTCGTTTTGTGGCCAGCGCCCGCAGGAGCCTCAGTGCGCGCTAGCCGTGCTGTCTTGCCAGCTGCCACCCAGTGCCTTGACCAGGTAGGCCGCAGTGACGAGCTGCTGCCCATGGATCTGCGCGGCCTGCCGGCGGTTGTTCAGCAAGGCCTGCTGGGCCGACACCACTTCCAGGTAGGTCACGGCACCGCCAGCGTAGCGGGCCTGCGCAATGCTGAGGGCTCGGGTAGCGCTTGTTGTGGCGGTGCGGGCGCTGTCGGCGGCACGCGCCAGCGCATGCAGGCTGCTGAGGCCGTCTTCCACTTCCTGCACGGCCTGCAACACGGTGCGCCGGTAGCTTGCGCTGGTGATCTCCAACGCCTCCTGCGCGCCGGCAAGCCGGCCCTGGTTGCGGCCTCCATCCCATACCGCGTGGGTCAGGCTGGCACCCAGCGACCAAAGCAGACTGGGCCCGCCCAGCAGGCTGCCGAGGCTGCGGCTCTCGAAGCCAGCGCTGGTGTTCAGCACGAGGCTGGGGAAAAAGCCGGCCTGAACCACACCGATCTGTGCTGTGGCCGCCGCGATGGCGTGCTGGGCGGCCGCCACGTCGGGCCGGCGCTGCAGCACTTG
Source organism: Pseudomonadota bacterium (assembly GCA_040384665.1). Lineage (GTDB taxonomy): Bacteria > Pseudomonadota > Gammaproteobacteria > Burkholderiales > Burkholderiaceae_C > PCRC01. The sequence continues at coordinate 32,486 of JAZKIY010000012.1, read as the reverse complement.
CGCGGGCAGCGTGACAGGCAGCTGCGGAATGGACGGGTCCCAGAATGAGCTGGCGGCCACGCGGAAACTGGACGCTGGCTGGCCGCTGAGGGTGGCCAGCAGGTGCTCCGCGACCGGGCGCTGGCGTTCCAGCAAGGCCAGCTGGGTGGCGGTGGCATCCAGCAGTGTCTGCTGTTGCGCCACTTCCAGCCCGGACGATGCACCGCCGTCGTAGCGGGCTTGCAGCAGGGCGACCGCACGCTGCTGCAACTGAATGCCTTGCGCCAGCACGGCCATCTCGGCATCGATCTGGCGCAGCGTGAAGTAGCTGGCGGCAAGGTCGGCCGCCAGCACGAGGCGGGTGTTGGCCAGGTCGGATTGCAACTGCCGCTCGCCGGCGGCTGCCGCGTCAATTTCGCTGCCGATGCGGTTGAACAGATCAATCTCGTAGCTGACACCGGTGGTCAGCACGGTCGACGCCACGGTGGCATTGGGCAGATTGGCCGGCCGGTTGGCCGAGGTCCGCTGGCGGACCGGGCGCAGCGACAGATCGACGCGGGGCAGCGCACCTGCACGCGCCACCTGCTGGCTGGCCTGCGCCTGCCGCAGCCGCGCCTCTGCGATCCGCACGTTGGGGTGCTGGTGTTGCGCCTGTGCGATCAGCTGGTCGAGTTGTGCGTCATTGAACACCTGCCACCAGTGGCCCTTGTCCAGGTGGTCGGCCGGCCGTGCGGGTGTCCAGGCTGTTGGCGAGCTCCAGGCGTCTGGAATGGCCAGCGGCGCCAGTGGAACAGTGGCTGGATTCTTCGGCACGCCGGGTGCGGCACAGCCGGCCAGCCCGGTGGCCAGCACACCCAGCGCGACCCAGCACCCGCACGCGCTGCGCAGGCTTGCTACACGGTTCACGTGCCCCCTCCGGGCGGGGTGGTTTTGGCCACGGCTGCCGCGCTGGCCGCGCCCGCAGCGGGGCGTGCGGGTGTCTGCGTTGCCACCGCGATCACGGTTTCTCCGGCCTCCAGCGCATCGTGCGGGTTCAGCACAAACCGTTCTTCGCGCGTGATGCCCGACAGCAGTTCGACCGTGCGTCCCAGGTCGCGCCCCAGCTTCACGGGGCGCAACACGATGCGGTTCTCGGCATCCACCACGGCGAGGCGTGGCCCCTCCTGGCGAAACTGCAGCGCGCTGCTGGGCACCAGCAGGTTGCGGGATGCCGAATTCAGGCTGAAACTGGCCTCCACGTAGGCCCCTGGCAGCAACTGGCCGTCGGGATTGGGCAGCTCGATCTCCACCGTCATGGCGCGGCTGTCGGCCTCCATCGCACCAGCCGTGCGGGCCACCTTGCCCGCCAGCTGGACACCCGGTTTCTCAATGAGGCGCAGGGAGACCTGCTGGCCCACGCGAACGTCGGCAGCGTAGGTCTGTGGCACGGCCACACTGACGCGCAGCGGGTCGATCTGGGCCAGGTGGAACAGTTCGCGCGCGCTGCCGTTGTTGCCGGCGCCGATGAGCACCCCCACCTCGACATTGCGGCGCACCACCACACCGCTGAACGGCGCCACGATGCGCTGGAAGGAGCGCAGCTCTTCCAGCCGGCGGATGTTGGCGTTGGCGGCCGACAGGTCGGCCTTGGCCTGGCGCAGGCTGGCGGCGCGCTCATCGAGCTCCTGCTGCGACACGGCGTCGCGTTCGCGCAATCCCTGCCAGCGTGCCAGAGACGATTGCGCCAGCCCCATCCGGGCTTCGATCTGCTCGCGCACGGCACGGGCCTGCAGCAGTTCCTGCCCGATCTCCGGGGCGTCGATCACAGCCAGCAGTTCGCCTTTCTGGACCTTGTCACCGATGTCCTTGGTCCAGCGCTGCAGGTAGCCGTTGGTCCGCGCGTAGAGGGCGGCTTCGTTGTGTCCTCGCAGCGTGCCCGACAGTGCCAGCACCCGCTTGTTGTCACCGAGACCCGGTGTGGCGGTCATCACGCTGCGCAGCGCGTGGTGCCGGGTGGTGTCGGCCAGGCCACGGGATTGCTGGACGGAGGCGTAGACGCGCAGGCCGGCGCCTGCCAGCAAGGCCAGCAGCAACGCGCTGGCCACCCAGGTGGCGCGCCGCAGGACAGCACGGTTGGCTGTGAAAGGAGGGGATTCAGTGGTCATGGGGATGCAGGGCGAAGGAAAGGAATCAGGCGGCGCAGGCGTCCGGGCTGGGGTTGGCTGTCGGCCACTTTCGGGCGATGGACGGCGGCGAAAACCAGCGGTACGAACAGCAGGGTGGAGAAGGTGGCGAATGTGAGCCCGCCGATCACGGCGCGGCCCAGCGGAGCGTTCTGCTCCCCGCCTTCCCCCAGGCCCAGGGCCATGGGCACCATGCCGATCACCATGGCCAGCGCGGTCATCAGCACCGGGCGCAGGCGGGTGGCACCGGCTTCGAGCGCGGCGGCGTGCGCGGTGGCGCCCTGGTTCATGCGCTGGCGTGCGAACGACACGACCAGAATGCTGTTCGCGGTGGCCACCCCCACCGTCATGATCGCGCCGGTGAGCGCCGGCACCGACAGCGTGGTGCCGGTCAGGAACAGCATCCACGCGATGCCAGCCAGTGCGGCGGGCAGCGCGGCGATGATGATGAGGCCGTCGAGCCACGATTGGAAGTTGACGACGATCAGCAGGTAGACCAGCACGATGGCCATCACCAGGCCGAGACCCAGTTCCGAGAAGGCCCGCTGCATCAGCGTGATCTGGCCGCGGACCTGGATGTCGGAGCCGCGTGCCAGTTGCGGGCGTGCCTTTTCCACGAGCTTTTCAATCTCGGCGTAGGTGCTGCCAAGGTCGCGCCCGTCGACGCTGGTGAGAATGTCGATCACCGGTGTGATGTTGTAGCGCGAGACCACAGCCTGCTGGGCCGATGGCCGGACCTGCACCACATCGCCCAGCAGCTGCGGCGTGCGGGGCCGCGCGTCGGTGCCGGTGTTGGTCGCGCCAAGGATGGGGGTGCTGAGCAGTGCCTCCAGACTGTCGATCTCGTGCTGCCGGGTCTGCACCGCCACGTTGTAGACGGTGCCATTGTTGGGGTTAAGCCACTGGGTCGGCGCGGTCTGGTAGCTGGAGCTCAGTGAGACCAGCAGGTTCTGCGCCACGTCGCGCGCCTGCACGCCGGTCTGCAGCAGGCGGGAGCGGTCCATTTCCAGCGACAGCGTGGGTCGGTTGAAGCGCTGGTAGATGTAGCTGTCGACCGCGCCATGCACCTCGCGGATGTCTTTCAGCAGGCTGCTCGCCAGCTTCAGGTTGTCGGCCGTGCGGTTGCCGGTGATCTGGATGTCGATCGGCGCCGACAGGCCGAAATTCAAGGTCTGGTTGATCATGTCGGCCGGCTGGAAGTAGAACTCGATGCCGGGAAACGCGCGCGGCAGTTCGGCCCGCAGCGCGCGGATGTGGCCGAGTGTTGGCGCATGGTCCTTGGTCAGCGCAATGGAAATTTCCACGTCGCTGCTGTCGAAGGTGCCGTTGTTGTTGTAGAGCGTGTTGTACGGGGAGTAGGGGCCACCGACGATGTCGATGATGTTGGCGATCTGCTCCGGCGGAATCAGCTGCCGGATGCGCGCCTCGATGCGGTCGGTCAGCGCCGGCATTTCCTCCAGTCGGGTGCCCACCGGCGCGCGCACGTGCAACCGGATCTGGCCGGCGTCAACGGCGGGAAAGAAGTCTTGCCCCAGCACTGCATACAGGCCGGTCGACAGCACGCAGAACAGCCCGAAGCCGGCGCCGAAGCGGGCCTTGTTCCGCAGCAGGCTGGCCAGCACCGCGCTGTGCGCGGCACTGAGGCGCGCAAAGCCACGCTCGAACGCGAGGTGGATGCGGCGGAACCGGCCAGGTGCCGCGTCGCCGGCCTCGTGTGCCCGGTGGCGCATCAAATACATCACCAGCGTGGGCACGAGCGTGCGCGAGATCACGTAGGAGGCCAGCATCGCGAACACCACGGCCTGCGCCAGCGGCACGAACAGCGTTTTGGCCACGCCAGTCAGCAGGAACATCGGCAGGAACACGATGCAGATGCACAGTGTGGACACCATGGCCGGTACCGCAATCTCTTCTGCGCCATCCAGAATGGCCTGAATGGCGGGCTTGCCCATCTGCAGGTGGCGCTCGACGTTTTCAATCTCCACCGTGGCGTCGTCCACAAGAATGCCGACCGCCAGCGCCAGCCCGCCCAGCGTCATGATGTTGATGGTCTGTCCGATCAGGTGCAGCACGATCAGCGAACACAGGATGGACAGCGGGATCGACACCGCAATGATGGCCGTGCTGCGCCAGTTGCCCAGGAACAGCAGGATCAGCACCACGGTGAGCAGCGCGGCGATCAGCGCTTCGTGCAGCACGCCGTCGATCGCGGCTTTCACGAACACCGACTGGTCCGCCAGCGCCACCACCTTGACGTCGGCCGGCAGCGCGGCCACCGCCTTGGGCAGCACGCGCATGGCTTCGTTGATGATGTCCAGCGTCGACGCTCCGCCGTTCTTCAGCAGCGTCATCAGGATGCCGCGCTCGCCGTCGCGGCGGACCACATTGGTCTGCGGTTGGGCGCCATCGCGCACGTGGGCCACGTCGCGCACAAGAATCGTGCTGCCATTGACGCTGCGGATCGGGATGTCGCCCAGCGCGGCGATGGTGTCGGGTGAGCCGTTCAGCGCCACGTTGAATTCGGTCTCGCCCAGCTTGACGGTGCCAGTAGGCAGCGTCAGGTTCTGCGCGTTCAGCGCATTCACCACGTCCACTGGCGTCAGACCACGGGCGATCAGCGATGGGCCGTCGAGGTCGACCGACACCTGGCGAAAGCGCCCGCCGTAGGGCGCGGTGACGGCCGTGCCCGGAATGGTGACGAGCTTGGGCCGCAGTTCGTTGAAGGCGGCGTCGTTCAGCTCACCGTCAGACAGCGAGGTGCTGCTGATGCCCAGTTGCAGGATGGGCAGGTTCGAGGCCGAGTACTTGACGATGGTGGGCGGCGTGGCGCCGGGCGGCAGCGAGCGCAACGACGACTGTGTGCTGGACACCAGCTGCGAGATCGCGGTGGCCGAATCGACGCCCGGCTGGAAGAACACCTTGATGACACCGAGTCCTGCAGTGGTTTGCGACTCCACATGCTCCATGTCGCTCACCGAGTTGGCGAGGTTGCGCTCCACCGGCGTGACGATGCGGTCGGCCATCTCCTTGGCGGGCAGGCCGTTGTAGCTGAGCAGGATGGCCGCCACCGGGATGTCGACCTCCGGAAACACGTCGACCGGGGTTTTTTTGAGCACCAACGGTGTGACCAGCAGGATCAGCAGCGCCGCGACGATGAAGGTATAGGGGCGCCGCAACGCCAGACGAACGATCCACATGAACAGCAAGACTCATTTTTTTAGAACTTCAGTGAACAGCACTGTTCGTGCCAGTGCCTTTTGCGGACGCGCGCTGCGCCTTTCATTGGAGAGCGCGGTGAAACCGCGCATCGGTGGGTGTCGCCTATCCAGCAGATGCGGTACCGGTGTTGTTGCCGTTGCAACAGGGCTGGTGGTTTTTCATCGCGCAGCGGCCGCAATCGGCGCGAAAACACTGGAAAACGGTGGCGCGCTTATTGCGATGAAGGGTGGAAGTGCGTCGCTATGCCGTCAGGGGATGGTGACATGGACAAAACCAACAACGAAAGTGAATTGCATGAGCTACGCCCAACAACTGATCCGCCTGGTCGCCATCGGCCTGGTGGCCGGCAGCGCGTTTTCCCAAACCGCTGCACCGGCCACGCCGGCTGCGCCGAAGCCCTGGACCTACAAGACGCCACGCCTCGAGCGCGCGGCCGTCGACAAGCTGCTCGCCAAGCCAAGCAAGCTCGTGGTGATCGACGTGCGCCGCCCGGATGAACTGACCGCCAAGGGGGGCTTTCCGGTCTACCTGAGCATTCAGAACAAGGAACTCGAAAAGAGTCTGGCCTACATCCCGAAGGACCGCTCCATTCTGCTGGTGTCCAACCACGCCTACCGCGCCGGCGCGGCCGGGGACGTGTTGTCGGCCAAGGGCTACAAGGTGGCCGGTGCCACTGGTTCGGAAGACTACGAGGCACAAGGCGGCACCATCACCCGCATCACACCCCCCACACCCGCAGTGGCGGCGGCGAAGTGATTCGGCATCTGTTGTCTGATTATTGAAGCAAGGAACTGTCGGCGTGTCTGAAGGAACCGTGACCGGGATTGGCGCGCAGGTGGAGCGTCCGCTCCAGCGGCGCATTCGCATTCGCCTGTGGGACCTGCCGCTGCGGATTTTTCACTGGGCGCTGGTGGCGGCCGTCACGGTGGCCATCGCCACCGGCAACTTGGGGGGCGACTGGATGGTGCTGCACGGCCGGGCTGGTCTGGCCATCGTCGGCCTGCTGGTCTTCCGCGTGGTCTGGGGCTTTGTCGGCGGCGTGCACGCGCGTTTCCGCAGCTTCTGGCCGCGGCCGTCGCGTGTGCTGGCCTATCTGCGGGGCCGGTGGCAGGGCGTGGGCCACAACCCGCTGGGCGCGTTGTCGGTGCTGGTGCTGCTGGGCCTGCTGATCGTGCAGGCCACAACAGGCCTGTTCAGCAGCGACGACATCGCCTTCAGCGGGCCACTGTTCAACCTGATCGACGAAGCGCTGGCCGGCCGCCTGGGTGGCTGGCACAAGCGGGTGTCCAACCTGCTGCTGGGCTTTTTGGCGCTGCATGTGGTGGCCATCGTGTTCTACCTGGGTGTCAAGCGCGACAACCTCGTCAAGCCGATGGTGACCGGCTGGAAAGAGGTGCCAGCGGAAGTGGTGGTGCCGCGGCCCAGCGGGCTGGCGCTCGTGGCGTCCGTGATGGCGGCACTGACCGTGGTCTACCTGGCCAGTGGCGCACTCCTGTGAGTTTGCAGGCGGACAACCTCAGCTGCGTGCGCGGCAGGCGTGCGCTGTTTTCTGCGCTGCATGCCGAAGTGGGCGCGGGCGAGGTGCTGTGGGTGAAGGGCGCCAACGGCAGCGGCAAAACCAGCCTGCTGCACGTGCTGTGTGGTCTGGCGCGACCGGCCGGCGGTACTGTGCGCTGGCGCGGCAGCGACATCACCCGTTTGCGCCAGGACTTTCACCGTGACCTGTTCTACCTCGGGCATGCCGGCGCACTCAAATCCGATCTGACGGCCATCGAGAATTTGTGGCTGGGCACCCGGCTGGCGGGCCGCCCCTGCACGCGGCTGGCTGCCGGGCGTGCCCTCGAGCAGGCGGGCCTGGGCCCCGTGGCGCACCTGCCGGCCGGCACTTTGTCACAAGGGCAGCGCAAGCGGGTGGTGCTCGCTGGCCTGCACCTGCAGCCGTTCGCGTTGCTGGTGATGGACGAGCCCTTCAGCGCGCTCGACCCGGCGGCCCAGACGCTGCTGGAGCAGGCGCTGGACCAGCAGGTCGCCCAGGGTGCCGCGCTGGTGTACACCACCCACCAGGCGGCAGTACTGCAGACAGCGCGGCACTACACACTGGCGCTGGGAGCCCCCTTGCCATGCTGACGGTTTTTTCATGCGTGCTGCAGCGGGAACTGCTGCTGTCCTTCCGGCGGCGCACGGACGTGCTGACCTCGCTGTTTTTCTTCGTCATCGTGATCGCGCTGTTTCCGCTGGGCGTTGGCCCCGAGCGCACGCTGCTGCGGTCGATGGCGCCGGGCGTGTTGTGGGTGGCGGCCTTGCTCGCCTCCATGCTCGCCCTGACCCGTTTGTTCGGCAGCGATTTGGCCGACGGCACCTTGCAGCAGATGGCGCTGTCGGCACAGCCACTCACGGTGATTGTGCTTGGCAAGGTTCTGGCCCACTGGCTGGTGACCGGTTTGCCACTGGTGCTGATGGCGCCGGTGCTGGGCCTGCAGTTCGATCTGCCAGCCGCATCCTTGCTGGCGCTGGTTCTGGGCTTGCTGCTGGGAACCCCGGTGCTGAGCCTGGTGGGCGCCATCGGCAGTGCATTGACGCTGGGGCTTCGCGGCGGCGGCGTGTTGTTGTCGCTGCTGGTGCTGCCGCTCTATGTGCCAGTGCTGGTGCTGGGCGCCGGCGCGGTGCAGGCCGAGGCCAGTGGCCTGGGCAGTGCGCCGCACCTGGCGCTGCTGGGGGCCTTGCTGGCTTTTGCTTTGGCGTTGACACCTTGGGCCATTGCGGCCGCGTTGCGCATCGCGCTCGAATGAGCGCCTTTTCCATTCCGTGAATTCCTGACCGAGGTTTGCTTGTCCACTGCCCACGTTTCTTCCACCCCTGCCGTTCCATGGCACGCCGTCGCACGCCGGTGGACGCGCTATGCCGCACCGCAGGCTTTTTATCCTGTGGCGGGTCGGCTGATTGCGCCACTGCTGGTGCTGGCGGCCCTTTTGCTGGGAGCCGGGCTGTTCGTCGGCTTCGGCATTGCGCCGACCGATCACCAGCAGGGCGAGGCCTACCGCATCATCTTCGTGCATGTGCCGGTGGCCTGGCTGTCGATGCTGGTGTACCTCGCGATGGCGTTCTGGGCGGCGGTGGGGTTGGTGTTCAACACCCGCCTGTCTTCCATGCTGGCCAGCGCATTGGCACCGAGTGGTGCGTTGCTGACCTTTCTGGCGTTGTGGACCGGTGCCCTGTGGGGGCGCCCGACCTGGGGTGCCTGGTGGGTGTGGGACGCGCGCCTCACGTCCGAGCTGATCCTGCTCTTCCTCTATATCGGCTTCATTGGCCTGCAGGCCGCCATCGACGACCCGCGCCGCGCCGACCGGGCGGGCGCATTGCTGGCTCTGGTCGGCGTGGTCAACGTGCCGGTGATCTATTTTTCGGTGCAATGGTGGAACACGCTGCACCAGGGCGCAACGATCACGCTGCGCAGTGCGCCGCTCATGTCGTCGTCGATGCTGCTGGGCTTGCTGCTGTGCACGTTCGGTTTCTGGGCTGTCACGCTGGCGGTGGTGCTGCGGCGCCTGCGCTGCATTGTGTTGGAGCGCGAGCAGCACACCCAATGGGCCGAACGGCTGCCGGAGGTGGCGCCATGAACTGGAGCAACTGGCAGGATTTCGTGCAGATGGGCGGCTACGGCCTGTATGTCTGGGGGTCGGTGGGGGCCGTGTTCGGCGCACTGCTGATCGAGTGGATCACGCTGGGCTGGCGGCGCCGGCAGGTGCTGGCGCAGCTGGCCCATGCGCGCCGGTACGGTCCGGAGGGCGACCTGTGAAAGCGCGCCATCAACGCCTCGTGCTGGTGCTGCTGGGCCTGGGTGCTTTGGCCTTGGGGGCCGGGCTGGTGCTGTCGGCCTTCCAGAAAAACCTGGTGTTCTTTTTCACGCCCACGCAGGTCGAGGCGGGCGAGGCGCCGCAGCAGCGCAGCTTTCGGGTCGGTGGGTTGGTCGAGCAGGGCAGTCTGGTGCGCCAGGCCGATGGCGTGACGGTCCAGTTCCGCGTGACCGACCAGCACCGCGTGTTGCCTGTCAGCTACCGCGGCGCCTTGCCCGACCTGTTCAAGGAAGGCAAAGGCGTGGTTGCGCAGGGCCGCCTGCTGCCGGGGCAAGGGTTCGTGGCCGACGAGGTGCTGGCCAAACACGATGAAAACTACATGCCGCCCGAAGCCGCCTACGCATTGGAACAGGCAGCCAAAGCCGTTACGGAGAAAAGACAATGATTCCCGAACTGGGCAATGTGGCGCTCATTCTGGCTCTGGGTCTGGCACTCGTGCTCGGCAGCCTGCCGCTGGTCGGTGCGGCCACCGGCCATGTGCCCTGGATGCGGCTGGCGCGCCGTGTGGCCATTGGCCAGTGCGTGCTGGTGACGCTGGCCTTTGCGGTGCTGGTCTACAGCTTTGTCGTCAACGATTTTTCGGTGAGCTACGTCGCAGCGCATTCCAATTCCAAACTGCCAGTGCATTTCCGCGCGGCCGCGACCTGGGGTGGACATGAAGGCTCGATCCTGTTGTGGATCCAGTTACTGGCCTTTTGGTCCGCCGCCGTTGCGGTGTTCAGCCGGGCGTTGCCGCTGGCCACGGTGGTGCGGGTGCTCGGCGTCATGGGGTTGCTGAGCGTGGGCTTCCTGCTGTTTCTGCTGCTCACCTCCAACCCTTTTGCCCGCACGCTGCCTGCGGCGCCCGACGGGCGTGACCTGAACCCCTTGCTGCAAGACCTTGGCATGATCGCGCACCCGCCGGTGCTCTACATGGGTTATGTGGGCTTCTCGGTGGTCTTTGCGTTCGCCATTGCCGCGCTGCTGGAAGGCCGGCTCGACGCGGCCTGGGCCCGCTGGTGCCGGCCGTGGACGCTGCTGGCCTGGGCCTTTCTGACGCTGGGCATTGCGCTGGGCAGTGCCTGGGCCTACTACGTGCTGGGCTGGGGCGGCTGGTGGTTCTGGGACGCAGTGGAAAACGCGTCTTTCATGCCCTGGCTGGTCGGCACGGCACTGCTGCATTCACTGGCCGTGACGGAGAAGCGTGCCGGCTTCAAGAACTGGACCATTCTGCTGGCCATCATTGCGTTCTCGCTGTCGTTGCTGGGCACCTTTTTGGTCCGCTCCGGCGTGCTGACCTCGGTCCATGCCTTCGCCAGCGACCCCAAGCGCGGCGTCTACATCCTGCTGTTTCTCGCTGTGGTGGTGGGCGGAGCCCTAGCGCTGTATGCCTGGCGTGCGCCGCGGCTGGGCCTGGGGGCAGGGCGCTTTGCGCTGTTCTCACGCGAGGCCCTGCTGCTGGTCAACAACCTGCTGCTGATGACAGCCGCCGGCACGGTGCTGCTGGGCACGCTGTACCCTTTGCTGCTGGACGCGCTGGGTCTCGGCAAGATCTCGGTGGGTCCGCCGTACTTTGACGCGGTCTTTGTGCCGCTGATGCTGCCCTTGCTGTTGCTGATGGCCGTGGGACCGCTCCTGCCCTGGCAGCGGGCTGCGTTGCGCGACGTGGCGCGGCTTGTGCGCTGGGTTGCGGCGGGCGCGGTGGTGTTCGCCGCCGCGGTGGCGCTGACGCTGCACACCTCGGCCGGCGTGGCCGTTGGCCTGGGCCTGGCCGTATGGATCGCGTTGAGCACCGTGTCGGCGCTGGTGCGCCGGCTTCTGGCCCCGCCGTCAGGCACCTTCTGGGTCCGCCGCTTCACGGCGATCCCGGGCAGCTACTGGGGCATGACGCTGGCACACGCCGGGGTGGCGGTGTTTGTCATCGGCGTGACCCTGGTGAAAGGGTTGGAGTCGGAAAGCGACCACCACCTGCGCGTGGGCGACAGTGCGCGGCTGGGGGTTTACGAGTTCACCTTCACCGGGCTGAACAAGGTGCAAGGTCCCAACTACGTGGCCGCGCGCGGGCAATTCGACGTGCGCCACGACAACGGCGGCACGCTGGTGCTGTATCCGGAAAAACGTTTCTACACCGTGTCCCAGATGCCCATGACCGAAGCCGCCATCGACCGGGGCTTCACCCGCGACCTGTACGTGTCGCTGGCCGAAGCCACCGAGGCAGGCTCCTGGGTGGTGCGGCTCCAGCACAAGCCTTTCATGAACTGGGTCTGGGCTGGCGCGCTGGCCATTGCACTGGGTGGCCTGCTGGCCGCTCTGGACCGGCGCTACCGGCGCGCACCCCGCAGCGCCAGCCAGCCCACCGCTGCAGGCACATCGCCTATCGCACCCCTCCCTTCTCCTGTTTGACATGACCATGCGACGTTTCCTCGGCCCCCTTCTGATCTTCCTGGCGTTGGTGACGCTGCTCGGCGCCGCGCTGGGCCGCAACCCGCAAGACATTCCGTCGCCGCTGGTCGGCAAGCCGGCGCCACCGGTCCGCTTGTCCGTGCTCGATGCGCCAGAAAAATTCTTCACGCCCGCCGACCTGCGCGGCCAGGTCTGGGTGCTCAACGTCTGGGCATCGTGGTGCGTGGCCTGCAGGGTCGAGCACCCGCTGCTGCTGGACCTGGCCCGCCGCGGCACCGTGCCGCTGGTGGGGCTCAATTACATGGACACGCGCGAGGCTGGCTTGAAGTGGCTGGCCCGCCACGGCAACCCCTACAAGCTGGTGGCACTGGACGCCGACGGCAAGGCGGGCATCGACTACGGTGTGTACGGTGTGCCCGAAACCTTTGTCATTGACAAACGGGGGGTGGTGCGGCTCAAGCTGTCCGGGCCGGTCACGCCCGAGTTCATCGAGCAGAAGCTGCTGCCTTTGCTGACGGAGTTGAACCGTGCGTAGCGGTGTGCTGCTGGTCTTGCTGGCGGCCCTGGCGCTGCCAGCCGTGGCCGCAGATGGCGCGCTGGAGGTCCATGTGTTGCGCCTCAGTGCCGAGCTGCGTTGCCTGGTGTGCCAGAACCAGACGCTGGCCGATTCGCATGCGCCGCTGGCGGTGGAGTTGCGGGCCGAGATCCGCACCCAGCTGTCCGGTGGTGCGACCGACGAACAGGTGGTGGACTTCATGGTGCAGCGCTACGGCGATTTCGTGCGCTACCGGCCGCCACTGAAGCCGAGCACCTGGTTGTTGTGGTTCGGGCCGCTGGCGATGTTGTCCGGCGGCGGGCTGCTGCTGCTGCGCCAGCGCATCCGCTGGGGCCATGCCGCCTCCGAAGACGGCGTGGAGTCTCCCGCATGACGGCGTTTGTGTTGTTGGCCGGCCTGCTGTGGCTGCTGGCGCTCCTGTGTGTTTTTCCGTTGCCGGCGCGGCTGGTGCCGCCCCCGGGCGCACCGGCGGCTCCGGCCGGTGCGCACCGCGTGGTGGGGATCGGTGTGGCGTTGGTGTTGTCGCTCGGAACGGTGGGCTTGTACCGGGTGGTGGGCACGCCGCAGGCCGTGCAGGCCACTGCGACTGCACCGGTCCAGGCCAGCGACGACCTGGCCCCCTTGCGCGCGCGGCTGGCAGCGCAGCCGGACAACGTGGACGGCTGGCGCCAGCTGGCGCGGGCCCACGAAGCCGCTCGCCAGTTCAGCGAAGCTGTGCTGGCCTACCGGCAACTGGTTCGCCTGCGGCCCGACGATGCCGACCTCTGGCTGGATTACGCCGTGAGCCTGGCGATGGCCGGCAACCAGCAGCTCGCGGGGGAGCCCGAGAAGCTGATCGATGCCGCGCTCCAACTCAAGCCCGACTACGTGCAGGGCCTGGCGCTGTCGGGCAGTGCGCGTTTCGAACGCAAGGACTACGCCGGCGCCGTGCTGCAGTGGCGCCGCATCCTGCGCATGTTGCCCGACGACTCTGAACTGGCCGCCTCGGTGGCGCAGCAGATCGGCCAGGCCGAAGCACTGGCCAGCGCAACACCCCGCTAGTGCCTGTGACGCACCCACAAAAAAGCCCGCATGTGCGGGCTTTTTTGTGGGTGCGAACCGAACAGGTCAGTTCGTGGCGAAGCAGTACAGCAGGCCTGCGCCACCGGTGGCGACCAGGTTGTCCTGTCCGCAGCCGCGGCTGCCGTGGGCCGAGTTCCACGAGATGCTGTTGCCGCCCGTGCGGTCGAAATGGCCCACCTGGGCCGAGCCTTCGGCCGCGCTGCTCGTGTAGTTCTTGCAGGTGTGGTCGGCGGCGTCGGTGAAGGCGCGGCCATCGGCCTGCGAGCCGGTCAGGATGTCGTGCTGGTTGGGCTTGTCGCCGGCGCGGTTGACCGGCTGGTTCTTCTCGCTGAGCGCGGTGGACCAGCTCAGTGCGTTGCCGGCCCGCGCCAGTTCCAGCGTGTCGCCATGCAGGTGGGCATTGTCCCGCGCCACCAGGGCGCCACGCACGTTGTGCCAGGGGCCTTGGCCGATGCGGTCGCGGGCGTTGACGGCAGGTTTGCCGTCGGCCGCCTGGGTGCTGAGGTAGGCGTGCCAGGTCTTGCCGCCGGCGCCGACGGTGCTGGCGAGTTTCTGGCAATGGGCATCGGCACCGGCCAGACCGCCCAGGTCAGCACCTTTGCCGGCACCTTCGCTGGTGATGAAGAAACTGAACAGCTTGGCGGCCTCCGCCGGCGTGATCGGTGCCGGAGGCGTGGGCGCTGCGGTTTGCGCGAGGCTGTACAGCGGGTAGGCGGCGAGCACAGCGGCCAGGCCGAGGGCTTGGGTGAGGGGTTTGAAGCGGGGCAAGAGAGTCTCCGTGTTGAAGGTTAAAAAATAAAAGAAAGCCGGGCCGAGGCTCAGTCCTTGTTGCGGAAGTCGTCGTGGCAGGCCTTGCAGGTGCGGTTGAGCTTGGCGTACTGCGCCTTCACCGCCGCCGCGTCGCCTGCCTGGGCCACCTTGGCAAGTTCGCTGGCTTCGTGGGCGAATTCGGCGGTGAGTTCATTGGCGCGTTTGCTGTCCTTGAAGAACTCCGGCTTGACCTTGGTGTCGCCCCAGCCCTTGCCCTGTTCGGTGCCGGCCGGGAACAGGGAACCCAGCCCCGAGTTGGCAATGGCTGCAATGGTGCCGGCAGCCCGTGCCACCTCGTCCTTGTTGTAGGTGCCGTCGAGCGAGGCCTTGATGCGGCTCGACTGGTAGGCGACCAGCTGGAACGCCGACTGGCGCGACTTGATCAGGGTTTCAGGCTTTGGGGCCTGTTGGGCATGGGTAGCGAACGACAGGGTGCCGAAGGCGATGGCCAGGCCAGCAGCAAGCAGGGCGGTGGTGCGGTGTTTCATGGTGAAGTGCAGAGTGGAAAAAATGCAGAAGGCGCTGACCCGGTTGGTCAGGCGCGCAGGTGCTGGTTGAAGAACGCCACCGTGCGTTGCCAGGCCAGTTTTGCGGCGACCGGGTCGTGGCGGGGCGTGGTGTCGTTGTTGAAACCGTGTTGTGTGCCGGCGTACACGTAAGCCAGGTAGTCGACCCGCGCCGCCTTCAGGGCGTTCTCGTAAGCGGGCCAGCCGGCGTTCACACGCTCGTCGTTTTCGGCGTACTGCAACAGCAGCGGTGCCTTGATGCGCGCGGCGTCGGCCGCCGGGGGCTGGCCGCCGTAAAAGGGCACGGCGGCACCCAGGTCGGGCAGTTGCGTGGCCAGGTAGTTGGAGATGCTGCCGCCATAGCAGAAGCCGACCACACCGACCCTGCCGTTGCCGGCCGGCAAGGTCTTCAGCACGGCGGCGGCGGCCAGGAAGTCGGCCCGCGTCTTTGTCTGGTCCAGCTTTGGAAACAGCTCGCGCGCCTTCTCTTCGTCGCCGGGGTAGCCGCCCAGCGGAAACAGCGCATCGGGGGCGAAGGCGATGAAGTTGTCGAGCGCCAGCCGCCGTGCAATGTCCTCGATGTGGGGGTTCAGACCGCGGTTTTCATGCACTACCAGCACGGTGGGCAGGCGGCCCGTTACCTGGGCCGGTTGCGCCAGGTAGCCACGCAGGCTGCCGTAGCCCTGCGGCGAAGGGTGCTCCACGTAGCGGGTCTGGATGCGTGCGTCGTTCGGAGGCACCTGTTGCGCCAGCGCGAAATTGGGGCTCAGCTGGGCCAGCAGCAGTTCGGCAGTGAGTGCGCCGGTGGTGTAGCGTGCGGCCGTGTTCAGAAAGCCACGGCGGCTCACCAGGCCGTGTACGTACTGGTCGAACAGGCGCAGCACCTCGGGGTGGAAATCGTGGGCGGTGGGGCGGGTCATGGTGGGGTTCCCGTGGAAAGTGAATGAGGCTGGAGCCCGGACAAATAGCCGGCCAGTGCATCGATGTCTTGGTCGCTCAGCTGGTGGGTCACCCGGTTCATCGCGCCGTCGGCGCTGTTGCGGCGTTCCCCGCTGCGCCAGGCCTGCAACTGGCGTTGCAGATAGGGCTTGTCCTGACCGGCCAGGCGCGGCGCGGTCGATGGGCTCACGCGCCCCTGGCCCTGGTCACCGTGGCAGGTCTGGCAGGCGTCAATGCGGCGTTGTGCGTCGCCTTGCCGGTACAACACGGGTGCGGGCAGCGCAGCGGCTGCGGCCGCACCGTGCATGGGCGGCTGGCTGGCAAAGTAGGCGGCGATGTCGTGCAGGTCGGCGTCGTCCAGGTGGCGGGCCACCGGCGACATGACCACGTGCGACCGCTCACCGCTGCGGAAGTTGCGGATCTGCTTCACGAGATACTCGGTGTGCTGGCCGGCCAGCCGGGCCGCCTTGTTGCTCGGATCGAAGGCGTTGCCCTGGCCGGTGGGGCCATGGCATTCCTGGCAACGTTCGGCCTCGGATTTCTGCCGGCCCAGCCGCGCATCGCCCACGGTCTGGGCGGCCACGGTGCCCGCGACGGCCAGCAGGAGACAGCACCCGGCGATCCAATGTGGGCATGGAAGGGTGGGGCGCACCAACTCAACGCGGACCGGCGGCCAGCTTCTGCACGGCGGCCAGGGCCTGTTCAACGTTGGCCACCGGCGTCAGGCCACCAATGGTGGCGGCGATGCGCCCGTCGGGCGTGACCACGAAGGTGGTGCGGTCGGCGTAGCCATGGTCAATGGCCTGGCCGCGGGTGTCCTTGCGGCTGGCATCGGCCTCGCGCACCGACAGGTCGTAGGCGCGCGAGATTTTGCCGTCGGTGTCTGACGCCACAGCGACCTTGCCGCCGCAGTATTCGGGGTCCGCCGAGAAGTCGTTCAGACGTGCGATGTTGTCGAGCGACACGCCGATGATGCTGGCGCCCGCTGCTGTGAACTGGTCGTGGTGCAGCGCAAAACTGCGGGCCTGCAGGTTGCAGCCATTGGTGTAGGCCGAGGGGTAGAAATACACCACGACCGGGCCTTTGGCGAGCGCATCTTTCAGCGAATACGCAAAAGCCTGGCCGGCCAGCGAGGCCTGGGCATTGAAACCGGGGGCCTGCTGGCCTTCTTTCAGGGCGGCCAAAGCCGGGGCAAAGGGCAGCACGGACAGCAGGCCGGTGAGCGTAAAACGTTTGAGGGGCAGGGTGTTCACGATTTTTTGTAGAAGTTGTGGCAGGTTTTGCAGGTGCGGGCGAGGTTGGTCGCGGTGTTGGTGGCGGCGCCGTAGTCGCTGGCGTCGATCTGGCCGAGGATCTGGCTGCTGAGCTCACGGCTCTTGCGCGCCAGGTCCACCGCGTCGGGCGCATCGCCCTTGCGGTTGTAGTGGCCTTCCACCTTGGCGAACATCTGCGTCAGCTCCTGCGCATCCGACTTCGCACCCTTGGCTTCCTTGAGTGCGATGTTCGACGCCATGCTCTTGTTGGTGTCTTCGATGGTTTGCATCAGCTCGGTGTCCAGCTCGTCCTCGGCGCTGTGCACGCCGAGGGCCACTGCGCCGAGGACCGCGAAGGCCACCGCGGCCCGGGCCAAGGCCCGGGCAGAGAAAGGGCGCGGCGTCATTCAGGCCAGGATGTCCTTGACCACGTTGCCGTACACCACTGTCGGGCGTTCCGAGCGGCCGCTGTTGAGGAAGGTGGTCTTCAGGTGGTCCAGGCCCATCAGGTGCAGCACGGTGGCGTGCAGGTCGTAGGTGTCCACGGCCTTGTCCTTGTCGGCGGTTTGCAGGCCGATCTCATCGGTCTCGCCGTAGGTGAAGCCGGCCTTCAGGCCGCCACCGGCCATCCACTGCGTGTAACCCCAGGGGTTGTGGTCACGGCCGTTGCCGCTCTGGCCATAGGAGGTGCGGCCGAACTCGGAGGTCCAGACCACCAGCGTGGTGTCGAGCAGTCCGCGCGATTTCAGGTCGGCCAGCAGGCCGGCGATGGGCTTGTCGACCATCTTGGCCATCAGGCCGTGGTTCTTGTCGAGGTCGTTGTGGGCATCCCAGCTCTGGCGTTCGATGTCGGCGCCTTCGGGGAAGCCCGACACCACCTGCACGAACCGCACACCGCGCTCCACCAGGCGGCGTGCGCGCAGCAGCACCTCGCCGTAGCTCTCGCTGGTCTTGTCGTTCAGGCCGTAGAGTTCCTTGGTGGCGTCGGTTTCCTTGCCGATGTCCACCGCCACCGGGGCGGCGGTCTGCATGCGGTCGGCGAGTTCGTAGGACTGGATGCGCGCACGCAGTTCGGTGTCGGCGGAGTAGCGGTCGGCACCCAGTTTGTTGAGCCGCTTGAGCAAATCCAGCGAAGCACGCTGTTGCTGGGCGGTACGGGCTTCTGGGCGGTCCAGGTACAGGATGGGCGAGGGGCCGGGGCGGAAGGCCGTGCCCTGGTAGACCGCAGGCAGGAAACCCGAGTTCCAGTTGACCGAGCCGGCCTGTGGCTCGCGGTCGCCGTTGTACAGCACCACGTAAGGCGGCAGGTCAGGGTTGGCCGTGCCCAGCGCGTAGGTGATCCAGGCGCCGAGGGACGGGCGGCCGGGGTTCAGGTCGCCGGTGTTGAGCTTGAGGATGGAGATGTCATGCGTCGCACCCACGGTGGTGCTCGACTTGATGAAAGTCATCTTGTCGGCCTGTGTCGCCAGGTTGGGCAGCAGGTCGGAGAACCAGGCGCCGCTTTCACCGTGTTGTTTCCAGCTGCGGTTGCTGGCGTAGAGCTTGCCCACGCCGCCCTGGGTGCTGGTTTTGATGCCCTTCAGGAACGAGGCTGGCACATCCTTGCCCGCCAGCTTGATCAGGTCGGGCTTGTAGTCGTACAGGTCCAGCGTGCTGGGCGCGCCGTTCTGGTGCAGCCAGATCACCGATTTGATCTTGGCGGGGAAATGCGGTGCCTTGGGGGCCATCGGATCGATCAGGTCCGACGCGAGGGCCGCGCCGCTGAAGCCGAGGCCGGGGATCAGGCCGCTGAGCGCTGCGCCGCCGAGGCCGGCCTTGAGCAAGAAGTCCCGACGCGGGTTGTTGTGCGTGCACATGGTGGTGTTTCCTTTATTGGATGGAATGGGTGGACTGTTTAAAAAAAGACGTGCTCAGAAGCGGTAGGCGAAGTCATTGGAGTTGGTAACTGCATGCACCAGGTCAACAAAAGCGGCCGAGCGCACCGGGTCGAACTGCTTGGTGTCCTTGATGCCTTGCGGCACCGCCACTTCAAAGCGGCCGTTGGCTGCTTTCTGGCGAATGACGATCTGCTCCTGCGCCAGAAAGTCTTTCAGCGAGGCGCGCTCGGTCTTGCTGGGCGTGCGGGCGAACAGGATTTCGTACAGGCGATTCAGCTGCGCGGTTTCGTCGGCACCCGCTTCGTTGATCACACGGCCAGCGAGGGCCTGCGACCAGTCGAACACCACGTCGCTGTTGAACAGCGTCAGCGCCTGCAGCGGGGTGGTCGTCACGTCGCGCTTGTGGTGCGGCTTGCTGGGGTCGGCCGGGTCGAAGTTCTGCGTCACCGGGTAGGGGAAGCTGCGGCGGTTGAAAACGTAGATGCTGCGGCGGTACCAGTCGTTCTGGTCGTCCGACACGGCCCAGGCGCGGTTGCCCTGGAAGTCACGCGACTTGCCCACGTCGGCGGTCTTGACGATGGGCGGGAACACCGACGGGCCACCGACCTTGTCGACCAGCAGGCCGGAGGCGTGCAGCAGCGAGTCGCGGATTTCCTCGGCTTCCAGGCGCTTGCGCGGGTAAACCGCCAGCAGCTTGTTTTCCGGATCGGCCTTGACCACGTCGTCGCGTTGGGCGGACGACTGGCGGTACACGCTGGACAACAGGATTTGGCGGTGCAGTTGCTTGACGCTCCAGCCCTTGCCGATGAAGTCGCTGGCCAGCCAGTCGAGCAGTTCAGGGTGGGTGGGCTTGGTGCCGGCGCGGCCAAAGTCGGCCACGGTGGACACGATGCCGTTGTTGAAGTACTGGGCCCAGACGCGGTTGACGTAGACCCGAGCGGTCAGCGGGTTGTCGTTGCTGGACAGCCACTGCGCCAGCGCCGTGCGGCGGCCCGACGAGGTCGCGGTGGGCGTGATCTGTGGCTGGAACTTGCCGGCCCACAGCGCGGGCAGGCCCGGCTGCACCTCTTCCTGCGGACGCTCGTGCACGCCGCCAAAGCGCAGCTGCGTCGGCGGGGCGTCCTTGCCAAGCTCGGTGGCGGTGGTCAGGAAGCGCGAGCCTTTGGCCGGTTTGAGCTTGTCGAACTTCTTCAACTGCTCGGCCAGGGCCTGGTACTGCTTGAGCCTGTCGGCGTTGGCGGCGTCGTATTCGCTGCGTTCCTTCTCCTGGCCGGTCTCGCGCAGAAAGGCCACGATGTCGTTGTCGGTGGCCACCGTCTTGAGGCGGAAATTCACCCAGCGGTCGAGCGCGTTCCACTCGCCCTGCGGCTTGAAGATGGCGTCGCGGCTGTCGGTCAGGTAACGCTCGTTGTGGTACTGGCGGCCCTTGTCGCGCACGCTGTCGAGAATCGCCTTTTGCTGCGCGCGGATGTCTTTGGTGGCCTCGTTGTAGGCGGCTTGCTGCTTCTCGAAGGCCTCGTCCCAGGCGCTCTCGCTGCCCTTGGCCAGCACCGCCCTCTCATCGAAACTGGTGTTGGCAAAGAAGGCCTGCAGCTGGAAGTATTCCTTCTGGCTGACCTTGTCGGCCTTGTGGTTGTGGCAGCGTGCGCAACCCACCGTAGAGGCCAGGAACACCTCACCGACCTGGTCGGTGATGTCGGTTTCGATTTGGTATTTGCGTTGCACCAGGTCGCGCGAGTTGGCGTTGTCGGGGTAGCCGGCCAGGAAGCCGGTGGCGATTTTCGCGGCCTGGTCGGCGGGGAACAGTTCGTCGCCCGCGATCTGCTCCTGAATGAAGCGGCTGAAAGGCTTGTCGGCGTTGAACGCGTCGATCACGTAGTCGCGGTAGCGCCAGTTGTTGGGTCGGGTCTGGTCGTTCTGGAAACCGGAGCTGTCGGCGTAGCGGGCCAGGTCGAGCCAGCGGCGGGCCTGACGCTCGCCGAAGTGGTGGGAGGCCAGCAAGCGGTCGACGAGTTTTTCATGGGCCTGGGACGACTTGTCTTTCTCAAACGCCTTGACCTCCTCTGGCGAGGGCAGCAGTCCCCAGGCGTCGAGCGTGGCGCGGCGGATGAAGGTGGCGCGGTCGGTCTCGGGCGAGGGTGGCAGGCCTTTGGCCTCCAGTTGCGCCAGCACAAACGCATCGACTGGTGTGCGTGCCCAGGCTTGTTTGGCCACAGCGGGTACCGCCGGCTGCGTCAGCGGCTGGTAGGGCGACCAGGCCTTGGTGGCGGCTTTGCCGGTGGTGGCCGCCGGTTTGGTGGCGGTGGGCGTCTCTGCGAAAGCGGGCAATGCGAGCAGCAGCGACAGGTACAGGATTTTTCTCATGGGTGGGCTCCGGTGTCAGAGCCTCTGTTAGCGCAACTCGCGTGCCAGCCGCTGCACGCTGCATGCGTTTGTCCCAAGTCCTTGATTTGATTAAGAGTTTTGTCGGGAATGGGGGAAACGCGGGCACATGGTGTTGCTGCACATGCAACAGCCACCGTTCCGCGCGTGCTGGATACGCAGCAGCGGATGCGCCAAGCCCAACAACCGCCGCACACCGTTGGTTTCCTGCTACTTTTTATGTAGCTATTGAGATAGCAATAACGCTGGCCAGAAGCCTATTGGGTTCGTAAAACTGCGCTGCAGTTCAGTTTTTACCTGCTCAGACCAGCCGGCTGCTATGGACGGCAGGTACACGCCCGCCAGGTGCTGCGCCCAGCACCTGCTGCACCGCCTGACCTGCCTGCAACAACGCCACCTCGCCGCGCCAGCGCCCATAGAGCTGCACGCCGATGGGCAGCCCCTGGGTGTCCAGTCCGGCGGGCAGCGCGAGTGCCGGCAGGCCCGCCTCGTTGGCGGGGATGGTGTAGCGGCCAGCGTCAAGGAAGCGCTGCAGGAAGGCATCGAAATCGTGTTCGATGGCGGGCGACAGCGTGGTGTTGGCGATAGGCGTCGCGTAGGGCACCACCGGCAGCAGCAGCACGTCGTAGCGTTCCAGCAGGCGCCCGAATGCGAGTGTGGTCTTGACGTTGTCGGCCGTGTAACGCATCACGTCGTGTTTGCTGTAGCGTTGCGCGGCGTGCCAGTACTGCCGCACCATGGGCGACAGGCCGGCGAGCGCGGCGGCGTCGAGGTCGCCGTGTGTGAGCCGCCACGACGCCGCCCGCATGCCGGCCCAGAAGGTTTCGAACGAACGCCACAACACGCCCCAGTCGGGCAGGTTGGCGGTGGCGATCTCTTCCACCTGGTGCCCGGCGCGCGCCAGTGCGTCGGCCACCGTGCGCACCCGCGCGGCCCGCTCGGGCTCGCAGGGCGTGGGCCGGCCGAAGTCGCTGGTCGTTACACCAATGCGCAGTGGGCCCGCGGGGTGTTGCAGGGCGGCCAGTGCGCCGGTTGGCGTGTGCGGTGCGGCGATGTAGTGTTTGCCCAGCGGCGATGGCTCGCGCGTGGCGGCGTCGAGCGCCAGCGCGGTGTCGGCCAGCGTGCGGGCGAAGACACCCTCGACCATCGACGTGTTCAGCAACTCGTTCACACCCCAGGGCAGTGGCAGCAGGCCACGCGTCACCTTCAGCCCGACGAGGCCGTTCAGCGCCGAAGGCTGGCGGATGGAGCCGGCGCCGTCGGTCGCATGGGCGATGGGCACCACACCGGCGGCTACCAGCGCCGCGCCGCCGCCGGACGAACCGCCAGCGGTGTAGTCGGTGTTCCAGGGGTTGCGCGTGACCTGCAGGCCCTGGTAGACGGTGCTGGTGTCGTAGCCCATGCCCAGCTCGGCCGTGGTGGAGCGGCCAAGAATCTGCAGGCCCTGGCGCAGCCAGGTGGTGGGCAGCGGGTCGGTTTGCGCCACGCGTTCGCCGCGGTGCAGCGCCGAGCCGTTCTCGCGCAGCAACCCGGCGATGGACGAGCCCAGGTCTTTCAGAAAGGTGGGAACGCCGGCCAGCAGGCTATGGGTCAGCGCGTCGGACGGCAGCGCCACATCCGGCGCCGTGGCGGGGGTGTCGAACAGCTCGACCAACGCGGCGAGGTGTGGCTCGGTGGCCTTCGCGGCGGCATGGGCCTGCGCGGCCAGTTCGGCAGCGGTAACGTCGCCTTGGCGCACATGCTGTGCCAGTTCCACAGCACCCTGCTGGCCCCATTCGGCCCAGGAAAAAGGCAGGCTCATGCGGCCACCGCTTCCTGTTGTGCGGGCGCGGGCGCAGCAACACGCTGCTCCAGCGCGGTTGCCACCGTGCCGATCAGCGCTTCGCTGAACGCCGGCCCGGCGATGCTGATGCCACACGGAAGCCCATCGCGCCGCAGACCACCGGGCACGCTGATGGCGGCGAGGTGCAGCGGGTTGGCGAAGTAGGTGTAGTAGCCCATGCGGGTGTTGGCGGCCATCGGGTCGGCTTCGACTTCGGCACAGGTCGGCAGGCGGCCTATCGTTGGTGTGACCAGCACGTCGGCCTGTTCAAACACGCGGGCGGTGTCGCGCTGCAGTTCCTGCAACCGGTACAGCGTGGCGAAGGCATCTGCGGCGCTGTACTGGCGCGCAGCGGTGAGGGACTGCCGCACAGCGGGGTGGACCTGTTCCGGGTGCTGATCGACAGCCACCCCGTAGGTCAACCAGCGCTCGGCGATCAGGGGGCTGTTGAACACCATGCGGCCGACTTCGAGGAAAGGCGCAAAGTCGATGGGCAGCGGTTCGCCGCCCAGTGCCTGTAAATGCCCGAGCGCGAGGTTGAACTGCGCACGCATGGCCTCGTCGCCGAAGAATTCAAGCTGGTCAGGCCTTGGTACGGCGAAGCGCCACCCGGGCTGCAGCGCCCGCGCGGTGGCGGCAGGTGCACTGCGCGAATACGGGTCTTCGGCATCGGGGCTGGTCAGTACGCCCAGCACGCGGTAAGCGTCATTCACGTTCAATGCGAACACCGGCGGCACGTCGAAGCTGCGGTTGCAGTACAAAAAGCCGCGCGTGCTGACCAGGCCCGGCGTGGGCTTGAGGCCGACGATACCGTTGCAGGCGGCTGGCACGCGACCGGAACCCCCGGTGTCGGAGCCGATCGAAAACGTCGTCAGACCAGCCGCTACTGCCACTGCCGAGCCCGAACTGGAGCCACCCGGCACGTAGCGCGCATCGATGGCGTTGGCGCAGTGGCCGGTCGTGGTGCGGGTGCCTACCAGGCCGGTGGCGAACTGGTCCATGTTCTGTTTGCCGAGCAGCAGCGCACCGGTCGCCTGCAGCCGCTCAACCACGGCCGCGCTGCGGTCTGCGGTGTAGCCGAACGGCGCGCAGCCGGCGGTGGTGGGCAGGCCGGCCACGTCGATGTTGTCTTTCACGCCAAAGGGCAGGCCGTACAGAGGCAGCGCCTCGCCACGCGCGTGGCGGGCTTGCAGCGCACCGGCCTCGGCCAGCACGTCGGCCCGCGGCCGCAGGTGCAGCCAGACCTTGTCGTCGCCCCGGCGCGCGATGCGCCGGTACACCGCGTCGATCAACGCGGTGGGTGTCAGTCGCTGTGTGGCGTAGGCCGCGCTCAGTGTGGCGATGTCGAGCGCCAGACCGTCGGTGAAATCCTGCATCGTCATGCTTTCCAGTGCACGAGGCGCGTGGCGCCCCATTCAAACAACTTGTCGGCCCCGGCCGACACCACGCCCAGCAGCACCAGCCCAGCCATGGTGTGGCCGATCTGCATGTTCTGCTGGGTGATTTCCATGCGGTAGGCAATGCCGGCGAAGGCGCCCGCCAGTTCGGCCGCTACCAGCGTGTAGAAGGCGATGCTGACGGCCGTGCGCAGGCCCACCAGAATCACCGGTGCGGCGGCCGGCAACTGCACTGTCCACAGCAGTCCGCTTCGGCTGGTACCCAGGCTTTGCGCGGCGCGGATGAAGTTCTCGTTGACGCGCTGCACGCCCATGTGGGTGGCCAGCCAGACCGCGAAGAACACGCCCCAGAACACCAGGAACCACTTGCCCCATTCGGTCAACCCGAACCAGACGATGACCATGGGTACGAAGGCGATGGGCGGAATAGGCCGCAGCAGTTGCAGTGCTGGCGTCAGCAGCCCGTTCACCAGCGGGCGGGTGCCGGTGTAGAGGCCTACCACCACGCCCACCGACGCGCCAGCTATGTAGCCGATCAGCACCCGGCCAAGGCTGGCGCGCAGGTCCATCCAGCCGTCACCGGCGCCGAGGTAATCGCCCAGCGCCTGCGCCACCGCCACTGGCGATGGAAACAGCACAGGGTTCACCAGCGCCAGCGCGCTGACGCCCTGCCACAGCGCGAGCAGCAGCGGCACCGACGCGATCTGCGCCAGCCGTGTGGAATTCAGCCAGGCCATTGCAGCAAATCCTGCAAGATCAGAGCTTGACGCGCTCGGGCGCTACGGCCTGCAGCGGGCCGGTCTGGATCACGGTGCCGAAATCGGGCAGGGTCTTGGCGCCACCGGCCGCGTTGCCGGTGTCGATGCGCCATTGCGCGTGGTTGCGCAGGGCATCCACGGTGCGCTTGTCCAGCGTGAGCTCAAAGATGTAGTCGTTCCAGACCTCGGCCAGGTCCTCGCGCTTCATGCCGACCAGGCCCGATACCAGCGTGATGGCTTCTTCGCGGTTGGCCTTGAGCCAGCGTTCGGCTTCCAGCAGCGCACGCAGGAACGCGGCGTTGGTCTTGGCATTCTTCTTCGCGTAGTCGTCGGTCACCACCACGTTGAAGGTTTCGGAATACACGTTGTCGAGGTCCAGCAGCCTGGCCTTGTCGCCCAGCGCCTTGCGGCCGTTGGCGACGTAGGGCTCCCAGATGTTGTAGGCGTCGATGCTGCCCGATGCGGCGGCCGCGATCATGTCCTGCGGGCGCAGCGCCACGAGCGTCACGTCGGTCTTGGCCAGGCCGATGCGTTTCAGCAGCTCGTGCGTGTAGACCTCGCTGCCAGTGCCCGCGGTGTAGCCGAGCTTCTTGCCCTTCAGGTCAGACGGCTGTTTGTAGCCGGGCAGCACGACCAGCGTTTTCAGTTCCGAATACTCCATGCGCGCCAGCAGCGCCACCTTCTGGTTGGCAAAGGTGGCGGCGGTCACCGGTGATTCGGCGGCGGTCGCGATGTCGGCGCCGCCGCCGATCACGGTTTCCAGTGCCTGCCGGCCTGAGGTGAAGTTGGTGATGGTGACTTCCAGCCCCTGTTTCTGGAACAGGCCCTTGTTCTGCGCGATCAGCGGCAGCGCGGAGATCGGCGACAGGTTGATGGCGAGGCGAATCTTGTCCTGCGCCATCGCGGTGCTGGTGCCGAACAGCAGGGCGGTGACGGACGCGATGACCGCGAGGCGGCAGGTGAACAGGGGAGTGGTCATGGTGGGCTTTTCTCGGAGGTGGATCAAAGGGGGAATGGGACGTTCAGGACTGCATCGCAAAGGCCTGCAGGCTTTCATGCCGTATCAGTTCTTTCAGTGTGCGGACCAGCGCGAGGCCCTCGCCATGGCTGGCCATCTCATGCTGGCGCGGCCGTGGGAGTGCAATCGGCAGCTCGGCCTTGATGCGGCCGGGCCGGGCGGTCATCACGTAGACGCGGTCCGACAAAAAAACCGCTTCCTCGATGTCGTGCGTGATGAACAGCACCGAGATGCGGA
The DNA here is from genome assembly GCA_040384665.1 of Pseudomonadota bacterium. GTDB lineage: Bacteria > Pseudomonadota > Gammaproteobacteria > Burkholderiales > Burkholderiaceae_C > PCRC01. Next base: position 6,273 of record JAZKIY010000012.1, on the reverse strand, counting down.
AACGCTGCCAGATGTCGAGCAGGATTTCCTGCATGACCGAGCGGGTCTGCGCGTCGAGCGCGCCGAAGGGTTCGTCGAGCAGCAGCACCTGCGGCTCGTTGGCCAGCGCCCGCACGATGCCCACGCGCTGGCGCATGCCACCGGAGAGTTGTTCGGGGTAGTGGTGGGCAAAATCGGCCAAGCCACAGCGGGCCAGCCATTCCTCCGCCACTGCGCGGCGCTGGCTGCGGGGCAGGCCTTGCACCCGCAGTCCGTATTCAACATTGCCACGCACCGTGAGCCAGGGAAACAGCGAGTACTGCTGGAACACCACACCCCGTTCTGGCCCCGGCGCGCTGATGGTGCGGCCATCGAGCAGGGCCTGGCCGCTGGACGCCGGCGTGAACCCGGCGATCACATTCAAAAGCGTCGATTTACCGCAGCCGGAAGGGCCGACGATGGACACAAACTCGCCCGGTGCGATGTGGAGCGACACGTCCTGCACGGCATCGACCGCGCGGGCACCCTGGCCGAAACGCACACCGATGTGTTCGAGCGTGACCTGGCCTGCGTGCTGTGCCTTCCCGATAGCGACCACCGTGTCTGACGCGCGGCGCAGGGCGGCATGCGGCAGGGTGGCGCGCAACTGTGCGCTCATGCCGAATGCCCCCGTGCGGCGATGTCGCGCAGGTAGCTCCACGGGTAAATGCCCCGGGTATGGCCATCGCTGAAATGCAGCTGCACGCCGTAGTGGCCCACCGGTGAGGCGTCGGTCACTGTCACGCTGCGGCCTGACACCACTGGCGAACCGGCGCGTGCCTGCTGCACACAGGCCGCACAACGGCAGGCACCGCGCAGCGCGGCACCCTCCAGCAGGCTGGCGCTGCCATCGGCCCAGGTCAGGTGCAGGGCCGTGCCGAGCCGCTGGATGGCGAGCGGGGCCTGGTTCATGCTGCCCCTTTCAGGCGCAGCGACTGCAGCGCAATGCGGGCCAGCTTGCGCACCTCGGGGTCGGGGTCGGCCTCGGCGGGCTCCAGCAGCGCGATGGCGGCGGGGTCGCCGGTTTCACCGAGTGCGATCGCGGCTTCCTTGCGCAGGTTGCTGATCTCGTGGCGCAGCGCCAGGCCCAGTGCGGGCACGGCGGCGGTGGCGCGCAGCAGGCCCAGCGCACGGGCGGCGCGCAGCCGCACCTGCCAGTAGTCGTCGGCCAGTGCCTCCACCAGCGCCGGCACGGCGGCCTGCACTTTCAGTTTGCCCAGCGTGGCGGCGGACTCCTCGCGCACCGGCCAGGCCGCATCGCGCAGGCCGGCCAGCAGGGCGGTGGTCACGTCCTGCACCAGCGCGGGCTGGGCCAGGCCCAGTGCGCCAATGGCCGCGCGGCGGACCTCGGCGTCGGCATCGTGGTGCGCTATACCGGCGAGCTGGGGCAGCGCGGCCACCTGCTTGAGCCAGCCCAGCACGCTGACGGCTTCGCGGCGCACGGCAGCGTGGCTGTGGCCGAGTGCGGCGATGGCCGCCGGTGTGGCCTCGGGCAGGCGCAGCTCGCGCAGGGCGCGCAGCACCGCGGCCAGTGTGAAGGTGTCGCCATGCCGGGCCCAGCGCAGCAGTACCTTGCCGGCCTGCGCGGTCTTGACCTCGGCCAGCGTGAGCGCGGCGGCGCTGCGCACCCTGTCGTCGCCATCGCCCAGCGCGGTGGCCAGGGCTTCTATGGCGTCGGTGGTTTCCCAGCCCAGCAAGCGCTGGGCGGCCTCGGCGCGGACTTCGGGCTGCGGGTCGCGCAAGGCCTCTACCAGCCAGGGCAGCAGGTCTTCTTCTTCCTCATCGGCCAGTTCGATCAGGGCGATGCGGCGCACGCCGGCATCGGCACTTTGCAGGCGGGCCTGCAGGGCAGGGGAAACCAGCGGGGGGTCTTGGAGCAGGGGCATGGTGGTGGCGCAAAAAAATCAGACGGCAAAGCGCCAGTGGGTGGCGGCCTCGGCCACCGGGGCGTGGCCGAGCGGGGTCAGCCGGTCGAGCGGCGGGTGGGCGTCGTCGTGCAGCAGCGCGAGGCAGCGGCGTTTCAGAGCAACGAAATGCGGGTCGGTCACGATGTCGGCATGGCGGGGCCGGGCAAAGCCGGGCACGATCTCCTCGACGATGCGGCCAGGCCGCGGGCCCATCACCAGCAGCCGGTCGGCCAGGAACAGGGCTTCGTCGATGTCGTGGGTGATGAAGACCACGGTGGTGTGGATGCGGGCCCACACGTCCAGCAGCAGCTCCTGCATCTTGACGCGGGTCAACGCATCGAGCGCGCCAAAGGGTTCGTCCATCAGCAGCACGCGTGGGTGGTTGATCAGCACGCGCGCAATTTCCACCCGCTGCTGCATGCCGCCCGACAGCTCGCGCGGGTAGCGCTGCTCGAAGCCGGCCAGCCCCACGAGCTCGATCAGCGCAGCGGCCTGCAGGTCGCGTTGCGCCTTGGGTACGCCCTTCATCTTGAGGCCGTAGCCGACGTTGTCGAGCACGGTTTTCCACGGGAACAGCGTGTGGTGCTGGAACACCAGACCCCGGTCGGGATCGGGGCCGTCGACGGGCGCGCCGTCGAGCAGCAGGCTGCCGCTGCTCGGGCGCAGGTGGCCGGCCAGCGCACCCAGCAGGGTGGATTTGCCGCAACCCGAGGGGCCGAGCAGGCAGATGAACTCGCCCGGCGCGAAATCGGCCGAGACCCGGTGCAGTACCTCCACGCCGGCTTGGCCGCCGTCGGTGCCCAGCCGTATCGACACGTCCTGGATGGTGATGCGGCCGGCGCTCATGCGGCGCTCCGCTGCGGCCGGTACCAAGGCATCAGCCACTGGCCCACGCGCTGGATCAAGGCGCTGCTGCCCATGCCCAGCACACCGATCAACAGCATGCCGACGATGATGTTGGCATACAGCTGCACGGTGTACGACTCCCAGGTGTAGTAGCCAATGCCGTACTGGCCCGAGATCATTTCGGCGGTGACCAGGCAGAACCAGCAGGTGCCCATGCCGATGGAAAGGCCCGTGACGATGCTGGGCGCCGAGCCGGGGCCGATTACCTCGGTAAAAAGCCGCCAGCCGCTGGTACCCAGGCTGCGCGCCGACGCGATCAGCCGCGCATCCACACTCTCCACGCCATGGATGGTGTTGAGCAGAATCGGAAACAGCGCGCCGATGAAGGTGATGAAAATCATGCTGCCTTCGGACGACGGAAACATCAGGATCGCCAGCGGTATCCACGCCACCGCCGGAATGGGGCGCAGCACCTCCAGCGGCGGCAGCATGCCCAGCCGGGCCCAGCGCAGCCGGCCGATCAGCAGGCCCAGCAAGACACCCAGCACCGCTGCCAGACCAAAGCCGACGAAGACCCGCCACAGGCTGCTGGCCAGGTGCAGCCGCAACTTTGGCGATTGCAACAGTTGCCAGGCTGCTTCAAGGGCTTCCGAAGGCAGGGGCACATTGGCGAAAGTGACCAGGCCCAGGTGCAGCTTGAAGGTGGCCGCCAGATGCCAGGCCAGCAGGCACAGCAGCAGCGACGCGCCCTGCACGGCCCAGCGGCCCCAGGCTACCGGCGGGCGCGCAGCCGTGCGCACCTCGGCCGGCGCAGTGCCCGCCTGCGAAAGCGCGCCCAGCGGCGCTGAAGATGCCACGCTGCCCATGGTGTGTCAGTTCGCGGCGAGGGTGGTCTTGCCGGCCCGCAGCGCGGCGTAGTCCAGCACCTGGCCCTTGTTGGCACGGGCGTAGGCGGCCGCGGCGTCCTTCTGCAAAAAGGCGGTGAGCTGGCCCTTGTTGTCGATGGCAAACGACGCAAGCGGCGCCAGCAGCTTGATGCGGTGGATCTGGTCGTGCACATACACGGCGCGCACCGTCTTGCCTGCCTGCTCGGCCTTGCGCAGGTCGGTGAAGGCGCCCTCGATGCTGGCGTAGTGGCGCACCTTGGGCTCACCCTGCAGCCACAGGCCGGCCACGCGCTGGGTGTCGGTGATCGGTTTGCCAGTGACCGCGTCGTTGGCCTTGAGCGGCAGCTTGTCGTAGTTCTTCAGCCGTGCGTCGTAGCTCAGTCCGGCCTGCTTGAACGCGGCGCGGATGTACTGGTCTTCGACGAAGGTGTCGGCGTTCAGCGGCGAGTCGCGGCCCATCAGTTTCAGCGTCTCGATGGACGTCTTCAGCGCCTGGCGGTACTCGGGCTTCCAGGTCAGGTCGCGGGTCTGCAGGCCGAGCGGGCCGTGGTACAGGTAGTTCACCGCCGCTTCGATGCCGGTGACCTTCTCGATCAGCTCGCTGTACTTCTCGGGTTCGGCGGCGAAGAGCTGGTCGGCCTCGATCGCGGCGCGCAGGTAGGCAACGACGATCTCGGGGTACTTCTGCGCGAACTCGGCCGCCACCAAAGCACCGTGGTAGGTGGGCGCGTTGGCCTGAGAGCCGTCGTAGATCTTGCGGGCGTAGCCGCGGTGCTCGAACAGCTCGACGAAGGGCACGAAGTCGGCGTGCGCCTCGATCTTGTTGGCCTGCAGCGCGGGGCCGGCCACTTCAGGCGCCTGCGTGATGATGTTGACGTCCTTCTGCGGGTCCCAGCCCTGGGCGGCCACTGCGCGCAGCAACATGCCGTGCGAGGTGGATGCGAACGGCACGGAAATCGTGCGGCCTTTGAGTTCCGACAGCGCCGTCACCTTGGACTGCAGCGGCACCACGATGCCGTTGCCGCTGCCCAGCGTGCTGCCCGACAGCACCGTCAGGAAGATGCTGCGCTTGCCAGCTTTCAGGAAGGCCGCGCCGTTGTTGGAACCGGGGAAGTCTGCCATCGCGCCGATGTCGAGCTTGTCGGCCACCATCTCGTTGGTGAGCGGCGCGCCGGACGTGAAGTTCTTCCACTGCACATCGTAGGTCACGCCCTTGTACTTGCCGTCGCGTGGCAAATGCTTTTCAAGCAGCTTCAGTTCACGGATCAGCAGGCCGCCGGTGGCGCAGTTGATGGTGGTGTCCTGCGTGCCGATGGCGACGCGGATGGTTTCGGCCTGGGCGGCGGTGACGCTCAGGGCCAGCGCGAGCGCGCTGAGGAGGGTGTTGAAAGGTTTCATGGCGGTTTTCAAAAAAGGAATCAACGGAGGAGATAGGGGATGTCGACATGGACCGCGCCGGTCGGGCAGTCCTTTTCACAGGGCATGCAGTACCAACACTCGTCGAACTTCATGTAGGCCGAGCCCTTGCTCAGGTCGATGGCCAGCACGTCGAGTGGACAGACGTCCACGCAGACGGTGCAGCCCTTGTCGGCAATGCATTTCTCGGAATCCACCGTGACCGGCACGTTGTGCGGCACGAAGGCAAGCGGGGCGATGTGCATGGGAATGCTCCTTGGGAATTCAGGCAGCGACGGCTTCGGGCGCCGCCGCTGCCGTGCTGGTGGTGGGCGCAATGCGCAGCTTTTCGTACGCCGCCTTGTCGGTTGCGGCGATGGGCACGATGTAGGGCTCGATGGCGCGCTTGAAGCAGCCCATCTCGCCCTGTGCGTTTTTCTGCAGCTGCACGTGGACAAACCAGTCGGCGTCGTTGCGCTCGGGGTGGTCCACCCGCGCGTGGTACAGGCCCCAGCGGCTTTCGGTGCGGTACAGCGAGGCGCGTGCGGCCATCTCGGCGCAGTCGCGGATGAAGTGCACTTCCAGCGCGCGCATCAGCTCGTGCGGGTCGTGGGCCTTGAGCTGGTCGAGGTCGTGGCGGATGCCCTCGAAGCGCTCCAGCCCGATCTCCATCTTGCGGGTGACCTTGGGCGGCTGCAGGTAGTCGTTGACCATGCGGCGCAGCTTGTATTCGACCTGGTTGGGCGGCAGGCCTTTCTCGCGCAGCAGCGGCGCCCAGACGCGCTTTCGCTCGTCGTCGACCTGCTGCGCGTTGACCTGCGGTGGGGCATTCACGGCGCAGTAGGCTGCGGCGCTTTCACCGGCCAGCCGGCCGTAGACAAAAGCGCCCAGCATGTAGTTGTGCGGTACGCAGGCCAGATCCCCGGCCGCGTGCAGGCCAGGCACCGTGGTGCGGGCGTTTTCGTCCACCCAGACGCCCGATGCCGAGTGGCCGCTGCACAGGCCGATTTCGGAGATGTGCATCTCGACCATGCGCTCGCGGTAGTTGGTACCGCGGCCTTCGTGGAAGCGGCCGCGGCTGGGCCGCTCGTTGGTGTGCAGGATGGTCTCGATCTGCGAGATGGTCTCGTCGGCCAGGTGGTCGAGCTTGAGGAACACCGGGCCCCGGCCGCCCTGCAGCTCCTGGTAGAACTCCCACATCATCTGGCCGCTCCAGTAGT